>JABFQP010000001.1:0-300000 GCA_019685655.1 Candidatus Bathyarchaeota archaeon A05DMB-5
TCAGTACGGATAGAGCACCGGCCTCCTAAGTCGGCGGTCGTGGGTTCAAATCCCATCCCGCCCGTTTACATGCATCATTATTCTTTCATAAAATTTGAAACGTGCTATCAACACGATTCTTTCTTTCCATTACATGGTAAACCTTTTTATAAGACGATTGATGCTGTGTAGTGTTGTCACATTAATTCATGTAATTAACAAAGCTTTTGAAGCTTTCAACTAGATGCATGAAAAATTTTGTGGCAGGAGAAATGAAAAACATGCAAATACAAAACTTTAAAGACTTACCATTAAGTATGGAGGTTTTAAAAAGCATTGAAGAGCTTGGATTTCATAATCTTTTTCCAATTCAGGCTCAAGCCATAGCACCGTTGCTTGAAGGCAAAGACGTTATTGGGCAAGCGCAAACTGGAACTGGTAAGACTGCGGCTTTCGGAGTTCCAATGGTCGAACGATTGAATCCGAAGGATAGAAATGTGCAGGGCTTAGTTTTAGTGCCAACCCGCGAACTTGCCGTCCAAGTCGCAGAGCACATTAGCCAACTCGGGAAATATGCACGATTAAAAGTTTTGCCAGTTTATGGAGGAGAACCGATAGGAAAGCAGATACGCGCGCTGGAACAGGGCGTCCAAATTGTTGTTGGCACGCCGGGTCGTATAATCGACTTGCTTAAACGGCGCATTCTAAATCTTTCATCTGTAAAAGTTGTCGTTCTTGATGAAGCAGATAGAATGCTTGACATGGGATTCATAGACGACATAGAATACATACTTGCAAGGGTATCGTCAAACAGGCAGACCAGCCTTTTCTCTGCGACAATAGACCAGTCAGTAATGAGAATATGCAGCAGATACATGAAAAACCCAGAAAAGATACTCGTAAGCAAAGACGAAATAGCCCTCACACAAATAAGCCAATATTACATGGTCGTAAACCCTCATGACAAATTCGAAACACTCTGCAACATTTTAAACGAAAACCACATAGGCCGCGCAATAATATTCTGCAAGACACGCACAGACACAAGCATGCTTGCAGACAAACTAAGAAACAGAGGATATGACGCAAAACCACTACATGCCGGTTTTACGCAAGCTCAAAGAGATTTCGTAATCAATTCGTTCAGAAATGGAAGACTGAAGTTGCTTGTTGCAACGGACGTTGCCGCAAGAGGCTTAGATATCCAAGGAGTAACTCACATAATAAACTACGATGTCCCATTGGATGCATTAGTCTATTTTCACAGAATCGGCCGCACAGCCAGAGTAGGACGTGAAGGGACAGCCATAACACTTGTAGGCTACGGAGAACTTGCAGAGTTCAATAACATAAGAGCCTTAACCAAAACCACCATAGAAGAACTACAATGACCAATAGATTCTCTTATCCATCATCCAAATTAATAGAAACAATCATAAAATAGATGGTTGCAGAGGGATAAGTTTAAAGCGGCGTTGCCAGTTAAACAAGGTGTGCAAAAACATTTTTTGCGCTAAATAGTATAAGGAGTTGAATCAGCAAAATGTATGAGAAAGAGATGCATAAGGCAGTCTGTGCTGATTGCGGAAGAGAATGTGAAGTTCCCTTCAAACCAGACGGAAGCAGACCAGTATACTGCCGAGAATGCTATTCCAAACGAAGACCCCCAAGAAGATATTAAGCTTTTAGGCTAACATCTTTATCTTGTTCCACAAACCCTTTTTTTAACCACTAACAATAATAAACGGGACACACATTCTTAAGTGAGGTTAAGACAAAAATAATGCCTAAAGACCCAGTTTGCGGCATTGTTCTCGATGAAAAAACAGCAAAATTTAAAATAACCTATGATGGCGAAACCTACCATTTTTGCAGCCTAGCATGCAAGAAAAAATTCAAAAGACATCCAATGAAGTTCGTGAAGTAGCACTAGTTTAGGCGACTCATGTCAGAATATTGCACGCAATCGCTCCTACCGATTCAGCAATCCAAAATAACGAAAAACACACAGTAGCCTAATCAATTTTCAATTGCCTTTATAAGCAAGGCTGACGATTATGTGTCAGTAACGTTCTGTCACAGACAACCGTTTCCCGGCAGCGTTACACACGACAAACAACAAATAAAGGAGTGAAAATAAAAAAATGACACAAAATAAGGATGTTATCTTCATCGGAAACAAACCACCAATGGCCTACGTTCTAGCAATAATTACAAGCCTCTCCTCAAGCAACGCCAAAGAAATAACATTGAAAGCACGCGGACAAGCAATCACCACAGCTGTTGACGCAGCTGAAATAGCCAGAAGACGCTTCCTAAAAGACCTACAAATTAGCAAAGTAGCCATAGGCACAATGGAAATGCCGCCGAGAGAAGGCGAAAACAGGTCAAGAATGGTTTCAACAATGGAGATAACGCTGACAAAAGAGTAGGAAAACATTGCGAAACAAAGCATCCCCCGGCGAGTATCTCGCCTTTCTTTCAATAAAATATGAAGTTGACCCAGACAAACTTTTTTATGCCTTAATTTCCGCATGGAAAAATCAGAAGGCCTCTTGTGGAAACCTTTCAATTGAATGCCGTAGTAAACAAAAAAACAAGGCTATTTTCCTAATAACAAACGGTCAGAAAGTAGTTGCACAATTTCCCATACCGGAAGAATTTCTTCAAGAAGAGAATAACTCAATCAAAAATTTCAGAGAAACCGAAATGCTCCGCAGGCATCTAGCTAAAAAGCACAGCGAAAAGCGTTCCTTCCAGATTAAAGATTTACGAATAGGAATGAAAAAGGTCAATGTGAAAGCAAAGGTTTTGGAGATTGCAAGACCAACATTGGTCATTACAAGATTTGGAAACTATGCCAGCGTAGCTAACGCTTTGATAGCGGATGAAACAGGAACGATTAAGCTGTGCTTGTGGAATGAACAGATAAACTCCATATCCACCGGAGACGATATCCAAGTTGAAAATGCAAGCACGTCAACGTTTAGAGGCGAAAGACAATTAAGAATTGGAAAAAAAGGAACCCTACGCAATGTAGGAAACTTGACTGCCAAAACGGCAAGAATTACGTAACTCCGAAAGAATAATTTGCGACGACGCAAGATAGAAAAAATTCTGGAAAACATCGCCCTACCGTAAAGGGCAAATTGCTTGTAACCCTTTAGAACAGATAGCCTTCACAGCGTTACCCAAGAAGGCGCCAGACTACTGCTGCTAGAAAACCACCAAATATTGGAGCCACCCAAAAAAGCCAAAGCTGATTTAAAGCTGTGCCGCCGACCAAAACGGCTGGACCAAAACTCCTAGCCGGATTAACTGAGGTGCCAGTTATTGGTATTCCTACAAGGTGAATGAGGACTAGGCTGAACCCGATAGATACGCCAGCAAAGCCTTTCGGGGCTTTTTCGCTTGTTGAACCATGTATCACAAGCAAGAATATGAACGTGAGAATTGTTTCAGCAACGAATGCTGACGCCATCGAAAATCCTCCAGGTGATGCAATGTCATATCCGTTTTGACCCAAACCATCAACTGAGAGACTGTACCGAGGATTGCCAAGTGCAACCCAATAAAGGGCTGCTGCTCCAATCACAGCTCCCACACACTGCACTATTACGTATATTACCGTGTCTTTTGGTTTCATTTTGCCCGCGGCAAGCATTGATATGGAGACTGCAGGGTTTATGTGACACCCAGAAATGCCTCCTATGGCGTATGCCATGGCAAGCACAGAAAGACCGAACGCGAAGGAGATTCCTACGAATCCTATATGCGCGCCTGCAATCACCGCGCTTCCGCAGCCCATGAACACTAACACGAATGTGCCGACCATTTCAGCAACATATTTTTTAATATTGTTATTGCCGTTCATATGAAAACCTCAAAGTTTTATTCTTGCTGAGTATGCCTTTTTGGTCTGCTGCTTAGGGTTTATATGGATTTCCATAATATGCGCAAAGTATAGAGTGAGCAAAAGAACTAAATGGGCCTTGGTGTAAATTGGTAGTGAGAGGTGATGGGAATGAAAGAGGAGAAAGAAGAAAAGGGTAAAGCTGAAAAGACTGCAGAGAAAACTGGAGAAGTTATCGGCAAAGGCGTAAAGAAAGGTTTTGGAATAGTCAAAGGAATTGGAAAGGGAATAAAAGAAGGAGTCAAAGGAGAAGAGAAGAAAAAGAAAGAAGAATAGAGAGGCTAGATTTTTCTCAGTTTTTCTTTCCATTTTTGAAGGAATGCGTATTGTCCATTACACATAGTGAAAATGTTAGGGTTAGTTTGCTACATCAATCGAGAAATTTAAAATTATTAGATGATTCTTCAAGTGATAGATTTCTGGGTAAGCGAATTTTTGTTCTATAATTAGTTTACAGAAACCTTTTATGCCATAGACAGCTTAATACTTTATCCACAGGCATTTTCAGTTTAGTCTGAACCATCTTTCGGATTATTCTGAAACTGTTTGAATAATAAAAAGGGAAAGGAGAAGGAAAAATGCTAAAAACAACTGGAAAAATAGTAGTGACTATACTGTTTTGTTTCATGTTGACTATGCCAATAATCATTAACAGAAACGTACGTGGACAAGAACCCACAACACTTCGTGTTGACCCCCCAGAACAAGAAATTCCAGTAGAATCGTTTTTCGATGTCTTTGTATGGGTTGACAGTTTTTTCGATGTATTCAGGGATGGGATAATTCTGACCTACGACACTTCGATTATTGACGCAGTAGATGTTGAATCGGTTCCTCCATTTTTGACCACAAACAAGGTAATCGATGATGCGGCGGGCTACATGATGATAGAAAGCATAGCTGAGCCTCCGATTCATGGTTCCATACCCCTAGCACATTTCACATTCCACTGTACTGGCGGAGGCGTAAGCGACTTAACCATAGCAGAGTACTATCTATTCGACCCATACCAAAACCCTATTCCTGCCGACAAAATTATAAACGGACGTGTTACACAAACCAGCTTTTACTTTAAACCACCATATCCCGATTACGCACCAAGCGGCGTTCCAGACTTCGACCAAAAACAATGGGGCGCGCAAATGTGGATAAACCCGTTCCCACCAGTCGGCACATGGAGCTACTGCGGACCAGTAGCAATAGCAAACTCTTTATGGTGGCTTGACTCAGAACACGAACCAAACCCAATACCTCCACCAATAATCAACGATAATTTCCCATTAGTTCAAAGCTACGCCGCTGGAGTTTGGGACGACCACGACCCGCAAAACGTTCCACCACTCGTCGAAGACCTTGCGTTTCTTATGGACACTAATGGCCAAAGGTTCGGTCATCAACATTGCGGCACAGAAGTGCACGAAATGACGATTGGGCTCAACGAATACATATCACGCCAAGAACTCGACTGGAAATTCTACGTTCACCTGCAGAAAGCTCCGGACTTCCTTTGGATAGAAAGGGAAATCAAAAAATGCCAAGACGTAGTACTGCTTCTCGGATTCTGGCAATGGAACCCATACATGCAACAGTGGGTGCGTGTTGGCGGACACTACGTGACATGCGCAGGTGTTAACTCCGCAAATTGGATGCTTGCAATAAGCGACCCCTACATAGACGCGGCAGAAATGGGACTTACACAAGGAAGAGTATTACCACCGCCTCCACATCCCCACACAGGAATACCCGAAACACTACACAACGATGCACTATACGTTTCCCACGACTTCTATCAAATAGGACCATCACCAAGCCCAGGCGGCCCCTTCGGATTCTATGAGTACCCAGCAGAATATGTCATCGACAACTTCGGCTCATGCCAAAACACTCCAGACGAATTCCTTGAATTCGACGGCGAATACTTGCCCGGCCAACCAATCAATACAGAGATAGAATATGCGGTTGTGACCTCATGCAAAACAGGAATTATTGCCGCAGGCTCAGAAGACACGAACATCTACGTCTGGGACTTCTTCGGAACACTACAATGGCAATTTGCTCTCGCAAACCCAGTAGTTTCAGTGGCGATGGATAACAATGGACGGTACATAGCTGCAGGTACACGTTTACCTGTGCAACCCGCCACTGGCAACTTATGGCTGTTCGACAACTCTCTTGGAGCCCCACCAGGCAACGTGCTTTGGGCAACAACCCTACCAGTATCTACAAGCTACGATGGCGGCTGGGCTGGAACCGAATCCAAATCCGTGGATGTCAAATACAACAATTACAACGGTTATGTAGTAGTAGCTGCAGCAACAGACCAAGGATTATACTTATTCGACCAGTTTGGCAGCATAATCTGGCAATACTGGGATCAAGCACCAGAAACTATAGTTGAAATTTCACAAGACGGCAACTACATAATCTGCGCAGACTACAATACAGGTTTCATTCACTACTTCTCTCACTTGAAGGACGGAACGCCAGGATGGGGACTCGGCGACGGAGTACCAGTGTGGACTCGCTGCGGTGGAATGGAATCTTTATTTGCTTTCTGGGTGGCAATATCAGGCAACGGCGAATATGTCGCTGCCAGTGTCTATCAGGTTCCAATGGGTCTCTTTCCTGCTGGAGTTGTATTGTTTGACAGATCAGGTTCAATTGTTTGGTTCTACATACTTCCAAAGGGCGGTTTCGTGAGAGTTGACATGCCCTGTGCCGGAAACAGCGTAGTTTCAGTCAATGATGATCCAAGTGACAATTTTGGTTGCGACCTCAACTATTGGAGCGACGGAGGCAACGGTTGGGACGGAGGAGACGCGAACCCGGTTTGGACTTTCTCGTTAGGTATCCCAACTGACGACTTCTACACGGTGTCAATTTCTGAGAACGGCGATTACGTGGCAACTGGAGGAGCGCCAACAAACAATTATCTCCTCACGAAAGGTGGAACACTTCAACAAGTGATAGGCTTGATGCCAGGTGCGATACAATCTGCTGACTTGACGTTCTCTGGAAAGTATGGAGCGTCAGTTGACAACGCTGGAACACTATGGTTCTTTGACAAAGACACCGGATTCTTGTGGAGCGCAAACCCAACTCAAGCGCCCTTCCATTGCGTTGCTGTTTCAAATATTTACCCGTGCATGTTTCCATATCCAGATCATGATGTAAAAGTCGCTAGCATAAAGCCGAATAAAACCATTGCAGGACAAGGATACAACGCAAACATTAGCATAACCATAACGAACGAAGGCGATTTCCAAGAAACATTTGATGTAACACTCTGCGCAAATTCAACAGCTATTGGAACTCAAACGGTTAACAACCTAGTCGCGGGAATGTCAATAATTCTGAACTTCTCTTGGAATACTGCCACCTACGAAAAGGGAATCTACACTATATGGGCTTTCAGCTCAATTGTACCAGACGAAATAGACGTATACGACAACCACCTTGTAGACAGCACTATAAAAGTGACTATCCCTGGCGATGTTGATGGCGACTTCAAGGTTAAAATGGACGATATCATGTTGATTGTTGAAGCCTTTGGGTCAACACTTAGAGCAGACGGGTGGTACTGGCACACGTCACCATGCATACTATGCCCACACAGTCCAAACCTCGACGTAGACGGAAACGGCAAAGTAGACATGGGCGACATAATCATTGCGTGCGACGACTTTGGAAAAACCTATCCATAACCCTTTTTTTCTCTTTATATTAAATAAATACCTTATTAAGGATTGAAATACCAAATTAAAACGTGACACTAGAAGGTCTAGAGAAATCTTTGCTTAATATAAACAAATAAAAAGAAAAGCACTATGCCTACTTCACAAAAAAGAACAGCATAATCTCCATAAACACGAGTCACTATTAAATCAAGTTTATAATGAATGTCGGATTTTGGCGTCACCCCCGTTGGAGGAGCCATCGAACGTGCGTCAACAAATTTGTCAGCAATATCATTGAATCGGTAATACGCATATCCGCCATGCGTCGTTTCAGTCCACTTATATTCAACATTAACAAAGGTGTAGGTTATTACTGCTAGTACTACAAAAAGCAAAGAGGTACATAAGATTGTGACGAAGGCTTTTTCTTGAAAAGAACTCTTTCGAGAAATTTCAAAATGTAATGTAACAAAAATCATTAGAAAAATAGTTCCTAAACCTAGAAAGGCTGCAGCTTCCATAGAAAAACCTAACGGTTTCAATAATGCTATGCCAAAAAATGTAAAGGTTAACCCGGCAATCGCAAATATTTTAGGAGCATGAATGCTTAGCACATTAAACAAAAGAGCCCATCCCTCCAAGTAATAATTAAGCTGCATGAAATATAAATTATTGTCGAAAACGCAAAGAAGCCAAGAACGGTGCGGTCGCCGGGATTTGAACCCGGGTTGTCGGCTTGGGAAGCCGATGTCCTAACCAGACTGGACTACGACCGCGGATATTTTGATTATTAAAGCTTGATTCTTTAACTTTTAGGTCAATTGAGTCCATATTGCTTTTGGTCTGGCCAGTTGTTATAACTCTGTTAATGTACTCTAGACTTTGCCTGCGATATTCAAACTTGAGCTTGCCATTAACTGAACCCATATAGTGCCTTATTCTGTAGTAATTTTCAGATAGATGCCCTGTTTGGCCACATATTTCACAGACCATCTTCATATCAACTATTCACCTCCACTACAGCCTTGACAAATCCCGGTTCAATCAGAAAATATAAAGACCCCTCACACTAATCTTCAATAGTGATACATACAAACACACTATTTCTCCATTAAAAGGCTCATACAGACTAAACCATATTTCTGTCCTAGACGGGAATTTTGCTATTCCCATTTAAAGACTTTCTTCTCAACCATAAATGAAAGGAATGTTTCGTCAATTAGCTGACAAGATACTTAAAAAGTTATAGCAGAACCAAATTGTTGATCAAAATCATCAAAAGTTAAATAACCCAAATTTCAAGCAATGTTATTTTTAGATAAAGAAAAGTGGCACGTAAGTTACGTATAACCGATTAATTACGGTAAAGAGTTAACTGTTTAGAGCTAAAAGATAAAAATGGGGATTATGGGTAGGTTTTTCCAAAGTTCATTAACATGACAGCTATATCAGCCATTGTTATTCTGCCGTCCAAGTCCAAATCCCCGTGTGGATTCCATCTTAGGTGTGCCGGATAGGAACCAAAAGCATCTACGACTACCATGATATCATCGAATTTTACAACTCCATCTTCATTAATATCTGGTATAGGTGAGAAATTAAGTATACAGAGGTACGCAGACATTGTGAAGACCGGCTTTTGTCCAGGTTCCAAGACAACAAAAGTTTCTTGCTGTAAGAACGTTATTTCTGTGCACAACACTTCATCGCTTGGAAGTTGTTGTATTGTAAAGTTGACTTCACATAATACTCCTAGATTTGTGACATCTACAGGTGTTTCTGGTGATAATGTTGCATTCACTTTTAAGTATCCAGTATCATCTACAACATCACTTGAAGCAAAGGTTATTAATGCGGCTCCGTCAATAACAGAAGCAAAAACATTGTCGTCCGGTACCGAAACGTCTTGGAAGTTTACTATACTGTTGTTCTATGAAACAGAAATCTCCCATGCGACCAATTTTTCAATGTGAGTTATAGAGAACACCACTGTAAAAACACTGCCGATGGAGTGTTCTGAAGCTTTCAGTATGAAGAAACTATCATCTGTTTCTGGATTAAGCATTCTTATTGTCGCAACCTCACCTTCAGCTTTAACTGTGAACCCGTTGCCTTTAAGTGCCAATGCTAACATGCTCACTGACAACAGCACTACCATTATCTTGAAGGCCATTCTTGTAGACATATTTCTCCTCTCTTCGAAGAACTACAAAATGATTCTATGCAAAAAGATAAGACTTGTGGATAAATCTTCTATTGTCATTGAGTTTCAATGGGTTTTTGAACACGATACAAAATATCCAAAGAAAGGAAATAATTAACTTAAACTTTTATCTATTACATTCTTTCCTACTTCATAAACGAAGGAAGTCAAAATTCATGAAAATAATCAAACCGAATACTTATTTCTGGCAAGGGAACGAAGCATGCGCAGAAGCAGCCATAATCGCGGGATGCCGCTTTTTTGCAGGTTACCCAATAACGCCAGCCAGTGAATTATTTGAACACATGGCTAAACGCTTGCCACAAATCAACGGAATAGCTATCCAAATGGAAGATGAAATGGCTTCTTTAGGCGCGGTTATAGGCGCAAGCTGGACAGGAAACAAAGCCATGACAGCCACCTCCGGACCTGGCTTCAGCCTAATGCAAGAACTAATAGGCTACGCATTTATGACCGAAACACCATGCGTAATAGCCGACATGCAAAGAGCAGGACCAAGCACAGGACAAGCCACAAAATGCGGACAAGGAGATGTAATGCAAGCTCGCTGGGGCACTCATGGCGATTACTCAGCTATTGTGCTCGCGCCGAACTCCGTCCAAGAAATGTTCACATTAACCATTAAAGCCTTCAATTACGCAGAAAAATACCGCGCTCCAGTCATACTTCTTGCAGACGAAATAGTCGCCCACATGAGAGAACAAGTAACCGCGCCACCTATAGAAAGCATAGAAATAATTAACCGCAGAAAACCAAAAACTGGAGAAAAAGCATTTTTTGGTAATCAAGAAGTCCCACCCATGCCAGCAGTCGGCGAAGGCTACAACGTTATCGTTACTGGGTCAACCCATGACGAGTATGGCGTTAGGTCAACAGCCAACCCAATAGTGCACAGACGCCTCGTGGAGAGACTCAACAACAAAATACAGAGCCATACAGAAGAAATTGCAGATTACGAAAGTTACAATGTCGAACAATGCAGAATAGGCATAGTCGCCTTCGGCTGCACATCACGCGCCATCTACGAAGCAACAGAAAACGCGGAAAAAATGGGAATAAGAACGGGATATGTGAGATTGAAAACTCTCTGGCCTTTTCCAGAAAAAATCATCAAAAAACTAGCAAAATCAGCTGAGAAGATAATAGTGCCAGAAATGAATTTGAAACAGATATTTTATGAGGTAGAACGGACTGCACACGGTTCTGCAAAGGTTGTTCCACTCAACAAAATCGGTGGCGGAGAATTAATCACGCCAGAAGAGTTAACAGCTAAAATTCAGGAAGTAGCGGAGGAGAAGAAATGACACAGCAATTCTCGATAAGAAAATATCTCAGAGAAATAGAGATGCCCTTCTGCCCAGGCTGCGGCATATTCACAGTCATGAACACTTTTCTGAAAGCCATCCACGAGCTAGGTCACGAAGACTTGAGCAAATTCGTTTTTTGCAGCGGAATCGGATGCTCAGCTTGGATTCCATCACCACATTTCATTGCTGACTCAATCCATACACCACACGGAAGAAGCATACCAGTCGCAACAGGTGTAAAATTACTCCGTCCAGACCTTAACGTAATTGTTTTCGGCGGCGACGGAGACATAGTTGGCATAGGCCTAAGCCACTTTATCCACGCAACTAGAAGAAACTTAGACATACTCGTCATAATGGTTAATAACATGGTTTATGGGATGACTGGCGGGCAAGTCGCACCGACAACACCCTCTAAAATAAAGACTACAACAACCCCGTATGGAAGTTTTGAGCAACCATTAGATGCTGCAAGATTAGCCGTTACAGCCGGAGCATGCTACGTTTCACGTTGGACCACAATACATCAAAACGAATTAAAAGAAAACATAAAAAAGGCGATGAAAATGAAAGGTTTCAGATTCATCGAGGCAGTAAGTCAATGTCCAACAGCTTTTGGAAGAAGAGCGGGTTTCAAAGACGCTGGAGAAATGCTAAAGTGGTTCAAAGAAAATTCTGTTCCTATAAAACAAGCAGAAAAACTTGATGAAGACGAGTTAGCCGAGAAAATAGTTGTAGGCGAATTTATTCAAAGACAGCGCCCCACGTTTGTTGACAACATACACAAAATGATTAAGGAGGCACAGAAAATCAGTGAAAATTGAAGTTAGAATAAGCGGACTTGGCGGGCAAGGCGTCGTTTTGGCAGGCCAAATACTAGGCAAAGCAGCAGTCTACGACGGAAAAAACGTGGCTCAAACACAAAGCTACGGCGCTGAAGCAAGAGGAAGCGCAGCAAAAAGCGAAGTGATAATATCAGACAGCAAAATTGGTTTTCCTGCGGTAAGAAAAAGTGACATACTAATCGCAATGAGTCAACAAGCCCTCGAGAAACATCTTAAAGATTTGAAAGAAAATGGAGTGTTACTTGTCGACAGCACATACGTGAAAAAAATACCTGAAACAACAGCAAAAGTGCTTCAAATTCCAGCTACAGAGAACGCCGAAAAAATGTTTGGAGCAAAGATATGTGCAAACATGATTATGCTTGGCGCTTTAGCAAAAGCCACGAACATTGTCAGTGAAAAAGCGATGCAGAAAGCCATCGAAGATACTGTAACTAGGAAGACCGTCGACATAAATAAGCGCGCATATAAATATGGGGCAAAAATAATTTCACCGAATATTACGTGATATAATAGGTTTTCACCATCAAAACCTTTAGGAAAGCCAACTTCATGTTAATTTTTCATCTTCTGCTTTTTTCTTAGCTTGAAAGCTTACATGAGCACGTTTTGATAGATAGATAGTAGTTAGAAGGAAGATTGCCACAGTTGCCGCAAAAATATAGACTAGGTTTTGAAAATTACGTAGACTTTCAGTGTAAGCTGACAAATGCTCGCGAAGATCATTATTTAATTGATTGCAAATTTCTTGAAGAGAAGAGTAGTTTTCTGAAAGAATGGTGTAGTTGTTCAAGAATTGATAATATGATGTGTTCAGACTGTTAAAATCCGATTGTAGTTTAGCGTAGTCACCGAGAAGCTGCGTGTAGAGGTACATTGTTTTTGAAGAAATTATTCTAATTGTGTGTGCACTGAAGGTATAGTTGACATATAAAAAGCGGTGCGTTTCATTAGAGGGACTCAGCAAATTTGATGGAACTTCTACATCATCTATAATAACAATGAGTGAATAGTTCATCAATTCCGTTAAAATAACAATCCTGCAAAAACCAGTAGTAGCTTCTTTACCGGTAACATTGAATAGTATCACCCGATCTGCTGTTTCAGTCGCAACCTCAAATTTGAAATTGGAAATTGTCGAATTACAAATAAAAGGTACAGCGTACATTTTACCTTGAAAGTCAACATAGAAGATAGAAAACATACCTGAGAGCGGATAATTATCTTGAACCATCGAATCCGTGAGGTATGGATCATCTCCTATTCCATCATAGTTTAAATCGCGGCCAGAATAATCGCTCCAATGGTTGCCTTCGGCATTATAGCTCCAAGAATTCATAGTGTCAGCATACGCTTGTTGAGTGTTATTAAAATTGTTATGATAAATAATGTTCTCTCCACTGAGAGTGAGATGGATTCCGTAATAATTTGAAAACACAGTGTTGCCAGAAATCATGTTGTTACTAGAAGACAGAAGATAGATACCAGCATTTGTGTTATAAGTAATTGTGTTATAAGATATCGTGTTACTACTTGAGTAATGCAAACTTATTCCATTTAAAACGTTGGAAGATATCGTATTATTTAGAAGCATGTTGTTACTAGAGAAACGAAGACTAATTCCATTAGTGTTCTGTATTATTTTATTATAACTTACGACAACTCCGCTGGAATAGTTTAATAATATTCCGCAGTTCACTGCATCTGTTCCACTGTTTTGAACCGTGAAGTTTTTGATCGTCACATTTTCAGCCATTACGATTATCACGTTTTCGATTCCAGAGCCATCAATAATTGTAAGGTCTGTATGCTCGCCAATTAATGACACACTTTTATTGATAAGTAAGTTTTCAACATATGTTCCATTTCGAACATAAATGGTATACCCATCCAAGGCGTTTTTTAACGCACTTGTTATGTTTTGATAGGGATTTGTTAAAGTGCCGTTCCATGGGCCAATAGTGTTACGCCAATCTACATATATGATGCTGTTTTCAGCTTTTACATCCAATTTCTGAGCTGATAGAAATGGTATGGATAATATAGACAGTAATATAAGTAAACTCAATATCGATGTTTTCAATTCAACCACGTTCTCTAATGTTAGAACGCAGAATTATTAAACATTAAGGTAAATTGTGTAACTAATCATATTTTTGCGAGTGATTTCCCAAGCATAACTGAACATAATGTAGCAAAAGAAAAGGCAAAAACAAAAATGAATGGATCAATGACGGGTTGTGTAATAGCCCATAAAGCTGCTGCATATAACATTAATGTCGTTAATGCAAAAACAAAAACTTGAGCCTTGATATTTACCATTTTTTTAGTTACGACATTTTGTTGCCGAGCTAATGCATTCTCCAGCAGTTCTTTCGCATCCTTCATTTCTTGTTCGGTAACAAGAATTACTAGGTTTTTGTCGGCATCTTGAAATTTAAAACTTGAGAGAGCATATCTTTGCAGGTCCCAAGGTCTTTTCTTCGGTAAGATTTTTACAATATTACTTTTTTCCATCTTTTTCAGAATTGTTTGAATTTTTCGGATGAACTGGATGTCATTTGTTTTTTCTTCTCCATACAATCTTTTCACTAGATCTTTCACATCAGGAAAATACAGCTCAAGCTGAAAGGATGCGATAGCTTTGGCAAGAGCATATTGGTATTCGCCTTCACGCAGCCGAATATTGACTATTTTAAGGTCTGCCCTTAGAGCTTCTTGTAAAAATTTTATTTCGTCTAGTGTTGGTTTATGCTGAGACATTTTTCTTCCTTTTCAATAGTTTCAGTTGAAACGAGTTTAAAAAGTCTTCGCATAATGGATGGTGATTTCAATAGTTTCAATAATTTTTTGAATGTTTGACCTACTTTTTCAATGTAGTCTACCGAAAAAATCCGTAACTTATTCAATAAGGAGAGTGTTATTGGGCGGAGAGTTTGGAACGTTATACAGTGAAGCTTTATATTCCTTTGCTTAAAGAAAATAACGATTTCAGATTTCACAGAAAGTACAGAAGCCATATTGAAATCATAGCTTTAATGCTGGAGGCAATGGGAGAGAATGGTGCACCTAAATTTTTCATAATGAAGCATGCAAATACCAACTCTGCTCAGCTTAACAGATATTTAAAAACTTTAATCCAAATGAGCTTCGCAGAAGTTACCTTAAAAAATAACCGCTTTGTATACATCGCCAGTAAAAAAGGACTCGCGTTTCTGAAACAGTACTACATTCTTCGAGAAATGCTGGTGGAAGCATCACCAGAAAGCAAACCACAAATCTTAACTTACAGAAAGTTAGCGGAAAGGCAAGCGGAATACCAGTCTGTTTCACGCTTTTAATCCCCTTCTCCTTTCGGCTTAAAAGCAAATTCCGCTTGCCCCGCCCAATAAACTTAGTTTTTGGAAGAACAATTAGAGTTAAGTTATGAGTTTGGAAGTGTAAACTATCACTTTATAAATGAATGTTGCTCACTGTAATTCGGTGTGATGTTGATTGCCGCGTGAGTTTACATATACGCAAGCTGGTGTTGATAGAGAGTTAAGGGCGGAGTCGAAGAAGGCTTTACAGGTTTTGCGGGAAACTTACAAGTTTAGCGGTTATGGTGGGGTTGTTCAGCTTCCTTATGGGAACATTTTCTCGTTTGACAGAGACCGTTACTTGGATTTGGTTATTGAAGGCGTGGGCACGAAGGTGCTTGTTGCACAGTTAGCTGAGAAATATGACACGATTGGTGTTGATGCTGTGGCGTTGGCGGTTAATGATGTTATAAGGTCTGGAGCTAAACCGTTAGCCATTGCAGATAATATTCATACGCAGGTTTCAGACCCTTATTTAGTTAGGGAGTGGTTGAAGGGTATAGTCAAAGGCGCAGTAGAAGCCGAGTGCGTGGTGCCAAGCGGGGAAATTGGCGATGTCGCCGAAGTAGTTAAGGGACTGGTGGAAGGAAAAGGTTTCGACATGGTCGTAGCTACAATAGGCATAGTGACGCGTGAAAAGATAATTTATGGAAGAGACATAAAGGCAGGCGACTCGGTTATAGGCTTGCGAAGCTCTGGAATCCACAGCAACGGCGTGTCTTTGGCGAGGAAGATTCTTTTCAAAAAGTGGGGTGGCATGTATGAGCCACATGACATCCCAGAAGGATTAGACCGTGAGGTTGTTTTGGAGGTTTTGGAGCCTATGAAAATTTATGTTAAGCCGCTGCTTAAAGTTGCTGATGCGCTTAAGGTGAAGGCCGCAGTGCACATTACAGGCGATGCGTATCTTAAATTTGTCAATTTAGCAAGGTTCTCTAAGGGCATAGGCTTTGAATTTGACAACTTTAAGCCTCAACCAATCTTTGAGGTAATTCAGAAGACTGCGTCAAAGTTGGGTAAGACAATAACCGATGAGGAGATGTTCAAGACGTTTAACATGGGTTGGGGTTTTGCAGTAATAGTTGATAAGAGAGATAGGGACGAAGCTGTCGATGTTTTGGAGAAGACAGGTGTGCAGGCGGAGCAAATAGGCAGTGTGACTGATGACGCAGGCATAAAAATTCATTATAAAAACAAGAAAATAATTTTGAAGTAACAATTTGCTTTGTTATTGATAAAAGCGTTTAAATTCCATAAAACTCAAACTTAACCCATGAAATACCGTTTAAAAATTGAAGTCAACTTGAAACCCGGACATAGCGACCCCGAAGGCGAAACCACAGAGCGTTTGCTGAAAGAGCTTGGATATAAAGTTGAAACTGTTAATGTAGGCAAAGTTTACCGTGTAATTCTTAATGCTAATTCGAGAAAGGAGGCTGAAGCGAAAGCTGATGAAATGTGCAGAAGGCTTTTGGCGAATCCAACAAAAGACAACTACACAGTAACGATTGAGGAAGAAAAATGAGCAGTAGCCTATATATCCGCAGAAAAACAGTCTTCCCAGTTTTTGAAATAAACACGTTCGAGGCTACAGACCAGCAACTGTTGGAAATTAGCCGAGAACTTGGCATAGGATTAAATTTGCATGAGATGAAGGCAGTTCAAGAATATTTTAGGAAAAAAGGACGCAATCCAACAGATGTAGAGCTTCAGACCATTGGACAAACGTGGTCGGAACATTGTTTTCACAAGACGTTTAAAGGCAAGATAAAGGTGGATGAAAAAGAGATTGACAGCCTCTTTAAAACATACATTGCGAGGGCTACGGACGAAGTTAATCCGAAATGGTGTTTTTCTGTTTTTGAAGACAACGCGGGTATTATACGGTTTGACAAGAGCTATGGTGTAGCGGCTAAAGTTGAGACGCATAATCATCCTTCAGCTGTAGAGCCATTTGGCGGAGCCGCAACCGGCGTGGGCGGCGTCATCCGAGACATTTTGGGAGTGTGGGCTGACCCGATTGTGTGCATGGATGTTTTAGGTTTTGGACCATTAGATTTTGATTATAATAAGCTTCCGGCTGGAGTGAAGCATCCAAAATATATTTACATGGGCGTCGTGGCAGGTATAGGAAGTTACGGTAACAACATGGGCATTCCCACCGTGAATGGCGCAGTCTACTTTGACGAAAGCTACACTGGAAATGTGGTTGTTTACTGCGGATGCGTAGGTTTGCTTCCGCTAGAAAAATTCAGGAAAAACGCGAAGCCTAATGACATAATTGTTTTGGCTGGCGGAAAAACCGGACGCGACGGCATTCATGGAGTAACGTTTGCGTCTGCTGAGTTAACGGAAAAATCAGAGGAAGTTTCTAGACCGGCGGTTCAAATTGCAAACCCGATTGAAGAGGAAAAGCTGAAAAGAGCAATAATCACGGTTCGAGACTGCGAGTTAGCATCTGCGATAACAGACCTTGGAGGCGGTGGGTTGTCGTCTGCGGTTGGTGAAACTGCGAAGAAGTTTGGTTGTGGTGCTGTTGTAGAGCTTGATAAGGTTCCATTGAAGTATCCGGGTTTGGCTCCGTGGGAGATTTACGTTTCTGAATCGCAAGAGAGAATGCTTTTGGCTGTTCCGTCAGAGAACCTCAGTAAGGTTTTGGAAATTTTTGAAAATGAAGATGTTGAAGCGACGGCTATTGGAAAATACACTTCAGACAAGCTTTTGCGAATATATTATTGCGGTGAAAAGGTCGCTGAGATGGATATTTCCTTCCTTTTCGAACCTCCAAAAATTGTGCGAACCGCAAAGTATGAACCCTCGAATTTTGAGGAGCCAGTTTTTCCAGAGCCAATAAACCTAACAGAGACTGCTTTGCACCTTTTGTCTTCGCCTAACATTGCGAGTAAGGAAAGCGTAATTCGCAGTTACGACCATGAGGTTAAGGGTAATACGACGCTTAAGCCTTTGCAAGGAGAATATGGTGGACCTAATGATGCCGCTGTCATAAAGCCTCTTGAGAATTCTTGGAGGGGCATAGCCATTTCGTGTGGGATGAATCCGAATTATGGTAAGATTGACACCTATTGGATGGCTGCGTCTGCGATAGACGAGGCGGTTAGGAATAATGTGGCTGTTGGAGGAAGAAGAATCGCTTTGCTGGATAATTTCACGTGGGGTAACCCTGAAAAGCCCGAAAGACTTGGTAATTTGGTTAGGGCGTGTGAGGCATGTTACAAGTTTGCGAGGGCTTTTAGGACGCCGTTTATTTCTGGAAAGGACAGCTTATACAATGAGTCTCCGCTTGGTCCGGTGACGCCGACTCTTTTAATAACGGCTTTAGGCATTATTCCTGACATTCGCTTGGTTGTTTCAATGGATGTTAAGGATGTAGGCGACTCGGTTTACATTGTTGGCAAGACATTTGCGGAGTTAGGCGGCTCGGAGTACTATAAGCTGAAAGGGTTTGTTGGTAAAACCGTGCCAAAAGTGCGTGCATCTCAAGCTAAGAGAACGTTTAGCGCTATCACGAAGGCTGTTGATTCGGGTTTGGTTAAGGCATGTCATGATTTGTCTGAAGGCGGCTTGGCGGTGGCTGCTGCAGAGATGGCTTTTGCTGGTGGACGCGGGTTGGAGTTGGATTTGCGAAAAGTTCCATGTGAGGCGTTGGCACGTAATGATTTTGTTTTGTTTTCGGAGTCGAACAGCCGTTTCTTGGTGGAAGTTTCCGAGAGGGATAAAAGGGATTTTGAGGCTCTGATGAAAAGTACGGTTCGTGCGGAGATAGGCAGAGTAAGCGAAAATCCACGGTTGCGCGTTAAAGGGTTGGATGGAAGGGTTGTTGTTGACGCGTCGCTTGCGAAGTTGTTGGCAAGCTGGAAGAGAACATTAAGCAGCGGGGTGTAAACTGTGAAGCGTGGAGAAATTAAGGTCTGTGTTTTGCGTGTTGGCGGAACCAACTGCGACTCGGAAACAAAAAGAGCGTTTGAAGAGTTAGGTGTGCATGCGGAAGTTGTGCATGTGAACGAGCTTGTCAAGCACGGCGGACTGCTTGAATATCACGCTTTGGTTTTTCCAGGCGGCTTCTCTTATGGAGATTATGTGCGGGCTGGTGCGATATGGGCTAAGTGGATACTGGCTAAGATGGGCAGGGAGTTGAAGGCGTTTGTTGACGAAGACCGCCCTATTCTTGGCATTTGTAATGGCTTTCAGGTGCTTGTTGAGGCTGGTTTGCTTCCGGGTTTTGAGGGAATGAGTCCTTATCCTGAAGCGTCTTTGGCTACTAATGTTCCGCCGGGGTATAATTGTCGTTGGGTTTATCTTACGCATGAAAATAATGGAAAATGCTTGTTTACGTCGAAGATTCCGAAAGGAAGAGTTTTGCGTGTTCCAGTTGCGCATTCGGAAGGCAGATTCATATTTGCAAAAGAAAAGGAAAAGCGACTTTTGGAAAGGCTTTATGAAAATGACCAACTGGTTTTTCGCTACTGTACGAAAGATGGTGAGTACGCAGATGGGCAGTATCCGGCGAACCCTAACGGTTCCTTTCATGACATAGCTGGAATATGTAACCCGGAAGGAACAATATTTGGTTTGATGCCGCATCCAGAAAGAGCCTTCTACTGGTGGCAACAACCAGACTGGACAAGGCAAAAGCAAATGCCACAACACGGCGACGGAAAACTAATCTTCGAAAGTTTGATAAACCATCTTGAAAAGGAAGGATAGTTGAGAATTTCTTATTACTTTTTCTCGCGTTTTAGAGTCGAATTGCTAATGCAAGTTCATTGATTCTCTTTTATTAAGAAACGTTAACGAGCGTATGCTGAGTTAAAGAAGATATGATAAGATGAGGTAAAGAGCGTAGCTTATTAGGATTAGACCACTGATTACTCGGATTTTGCGGCGATGTTTGTAGGTTTTTCTGGTTAGTTTTGATGCAGAACCAGCGGCAATTCCGATGAAAATGAAAGGTAGTATTGCACCTAAACAGAAGAGTATCAAAGGAAGTGTAAATTCGGAATTTTGAAGCATCACCAGCACGCTGAACAAGAATGGAGAAATGCAAGGATCTAGAAAGTAGAAAAGGAAGCCAAGCGAAAAGAGCCCAGCATAAGTGAACGCATACCTTTCTGTCAGTTTCTTCACTAAGGATTTTGTTTGAAAGGGTAGTTTGAACAAACCCAACAGATTAAATCCGAAAATGATGACAAAAGCGCATATAATCCAAACAAAGGCATTTTGAAGACTGGGCATTGAAATTAATACTAGAGCAAAGGTTACTCCAATAAAAATGGCGGCAGAAACGAAGCCTATCCCAAAGATAATAACATACAGCATTCCTTCTTTGAAACGTGTTGCCTTTCCTATGGTGTAGCTTAGTATGAAGGATAAGATTGCAATTAGGCATGGAGAGAATGTTTCGAAAAAGCCAAGAGAAAAAGCTACTATCAAGTTTAAAGGTGTTGAAGAAGAGGGTGGAAGTGGCGTTTCCTGCAAGTACGCTTCTATAACTGTCCTGAGTTTTTCAAGAGATATTTCGTTGCTTAAAATCGTGTATTCATGGTTAACCACAACAGCAGGAACTCTCGTGAGGTTGTATTGTCGAAACCGCTGAAGCCCTTCGGAACGGCTTACGTCTATCCATTCCACATCAATTTTTCCGTCGTATTCCTTCTCTGTTTGCAGGATTAATGGCTTAGCTTTATCACAGCTTGTGCAACCTGACGGAAAGTAGAAAAACTCTACAAACACTGTAGCCGGGCTGGCATATACTAGTTGCAAACATGCCAAAAGAAGAATAATCGCCACGCAAATTCCTTCATTCAAGAATATACTCACCTTAGTTTGTGCCTTCAATGCACCCACAAATTTTATATTTAGAAATAACACATAATTAATTTTTTAGGTGATAGAAAATAGTTCAATTTACGCCCAAAAGTAAGCCAAAGGCTATGATTGCAGTGATTATGGCTTGCTTGCTTATTTTCACGATGCTCATAGTGCCCACGGCTTCTATAAGTTCCAATCCAAATGCAGAAACGAGTTTTCACAACGTCACAGTTGATATGGTTAATGGAGAGTTCGCGCTTTGTATAAATCCTTTAGTGGCGGTCTCACCATCATGCGAAGGCGATGCTGGATGCGAAATCTATGGAGAATCGTTTAACTGTAACGAGGGTTGCACACCAGAGTTTTCCATAGAGACACTAAGTCTTAGCGTCTTGATGGATACAGAGAACCAGAAAGTGATGCTTCTTGTTTACGAAATAAACGAAACACTTCAAGAGATGGTTATTTCAACAAACGTCCTATGGAGTTACATCGAGACAAGCAATCAACTTAATAGAAGTGCCTCTTTAAGCAAGTTTAGGTTTGTCGTTGAAGAAAATTCCTTAGAATTGCTTATGCTGAAGTACATTGCTCGGCATGCTGGATTTACGGTATCGCTTTTCACGATTCTTTACTCAACTTGCTCGGGAATATATAATAATTCTCGTACAGGTGTGAGTTACATGCCCGCTAATAAATCAGAGATTAAGTCAGCAGAGTTTGTAAGCTTCAATTACAGTGTAACACTCTCTGAGCACTATACTATTTTAAGCGAAGTTGCCAGCGAAATTGGTTCGCTTTATGCAAGCAGCCAAAATATTTCAATTCAACAACTTGCCAGTGCATATTACACTATGGAAAACGAAATTAGCTATTTATCTGAAATTGTGAGAATACAACTACAAAACTACGACAATGAAATTCTTAAAGCAGGAGCAATTCTAACTGACGTTGACTGTGGTGTACTCTGTGGTGCAATCATGGGGGGCGTCTGCTTCGGTATTTGTGGCTGGGCGTGCGGTTGTTTCTTCGGAAATATTCCATGCTGCGTTGGTTGCGGTGTAGTTTGTGGTCTTTTATCTGCTTTTATATGTGGTTTCCTTTGCGGTGATATACCGAGTTTATGCTCATTAGGATGTGCTGCTGTATGTGGTGCTGGTTGTGCACTGGACCCAGTAACAGGAGTGCTCTGTGATCAAGTGTGCAATGTTGGTTGTCTTCAACTAATAGGTTCCCTTTGTGGGGGTGCACCTCCACCTGGGGACGGCGGGGGCGGAGGTGGTGGCTGCCCGTTTGTTTATATCTGGAACGGCACTCAGTATGTATTGGTCAACAATCTCTTGCCGGCTTCACTAATGCATGAAAATGATATTGAGGACTATTATTGCCTTGACCTTTCATTAGTGCGCAGAGATGGAAAATATCATTTGATAATTGGCGAGTTTCAAAATGAGCATTCGTATATTGACGAACTTAAGCTCATTGCAGTTGACCACGACCCAAACCTTAACATAGCGGTGACATCTGATGGTGAAATCTTAACCTATAGGAATCCGCTTGCACCGGTATGGTGCCTTGACGATAATGGAAACATTAGGCTAAATGAGATTAGTTTCATGGATGGAAACATTTCAGACCCTACTACTTATTTCGAAGGATATCCTGATGACTACATCATTCTCAACTTTGGAAAAGTGGACTCAAGCAATGCAAAACTGATCTTCAGAACCGACGTGAAAAAAGAGTTTGAGTGCATCGAGGTTCAGGTGAAAAATAGTAGTGGAGCATGGCAAACGATAAAGGTGCTTACTCCCCGCGCCTACTGGTGTATGGAAGCAGTTAGCCTTTCACCTTACATTACCAAAGATGAAGACCTCATGGTGAGACTACTATGGAAGAGCCATCATAGACTCGACTATGTAGGCCTGGACCTCAGTCCCCAAGAAGATGTCGAAATTCGCTATGCTAACTTGGTCTCGGCGTTACATTTTGATGAAGGCGACGTGAAAGCAAAATTAAAAAATAGCGACGGCATTCACGCTGAACTGATTCCAGGGCAATTTATGAAGCTAGAATTCACCTTGCCACAAAATGCTAAAGAAGCAAGGACCCTTAATATTATGCACAAAAGGGCGTTATCATATTATAACAACGGTGAAAACATGAAACACAAGACACAAATCCTCTTTTTTCTTTTCCATACTCAAGATTTTTGTTATAAAGATATTTTATTGTTTTATATAGGATTAAAGGTAGGAACTGATTATGGAAATTTCCACGGTTCATGTTTTGTTAATACTATTCTATAGTTTTCTTGTCATTCTAGTTTTGTGGTGGTCTTGGAGGATGGGTAAAAAATTGAGATACTGGTATCCTGCGACATTTAGTGAGCTTGCTCGTTATGCTTTTCTTGGCTCCTTGACTATGGGTATCGGATTGTCCGCAGCAGCTGGATTATTTTCAGTAATAGCAAATATTCTATACGATAAACCGCTAGAAAGAGCTTTTTGCGATGCACCATTAATAGGGTTTATATCTGGTTTCATGGTTTTCTTACCGGGCTTCATGATACTATTTAAAACTAAAAGACCCGAGAAGCGAGATGCTAATGGATAACAAAAAAGTTTTAAAAGCGTTAATAGTTGCAACAATAACTTGGCTTGCTGCCTTCGCAGCATACATTGCAGCGGATTTGTGGGTATGGCGAAAAATGAACGTTCTCAATGCCTTAGCCACATCTACATCAATATTTTTAATAACTCTCTTTGGCTTGTTGTGGACAACTTTTAGGACAAAGAAATGAATTCTAGGAGATATATCACTGCAGAATGAAAGTTTAGGCTAAGAATTTTGCCATCGTTACTTCGTCAACGTGTTTGTCTCCAATCTTGTACTGTTTTTTTCACCCCTTCAATTTTGAAACCAAGTTTGTGGTAAAGGTTTATTGCAGGCTTGTTTGTTGAGAAAACCTCTAACGTGATTTTTTCTAAGCCTTCTTGTTTTTGGGACCATTCAAGTAGGTGATTCATCATTGCTGTGCCGATGCCCATTCGCCTATAATTCTTTAAAATAGTGATGCCTAAAGACGTAACATGCTTGTTCTTTTCAAATTTTCCTCTAACTAGATACGCCATGCCCACGATTTTGTCTTTAACTTGCGCGATTATGATTAGTCCTTTCCTTTTCTTTATTTCCTTAATAGTCTCTCGCCAATCTTCCCTTGAATCTTCTGGAATAATGTAATATTTCTCTGCTGCGACACTGTTAACGACGCTTTTTATTTCGAGTGCATCGGCTTCTTCAGCTTCTCGTATTGTCACAGGTTCTTTCTTTTTCGCCGACGCCTTGTTCATCAGATAATCATGCCAGCTTATTCTGTTCTAAATCCTCAAGGCTGGGAAGCCCCGGTCTGGCGCCTATTTTCATTATGCATCTTGACGCTACAAAATTGCCAAGTTTTCCACATTCGTAAAGGCTTTTGTTGCGAAGCAGTCCGTAGAGAAAACCTGCGCAGAAAGCGTCGCCTGCACCTGTCGTATCGATGACTTGAACTTTGAAAGGCTTTATCAAGTGTTTTTCTTTTCCGTCCGTCACATAACAGCCTTTGCTGCCGAGTTTTACGGCAACCACTCTCACGCCTTTCTCAAGCAGCAACTCAGTGCCTTTTTCATAATCATTCATTTTTGTTAACAGTTTAAGCTCGGCTTGATTTGGCATCAAAACAAACGCCTTGCTTATCATTGGCTCCAGCTTGGCGATTCCTTTTCGCGCATACAACTCTCCTGGGTCAAGACTTACCTTAACAGTTTTGGGAAGGGCTTCAACTAGTTTTCTCTGGGCTTGAAAGGATTTCTCTCCGACAAAAGATGTTAAATGCAGAAACTTCGTTTGGAAAGCATACTTTTTGTCTATTTCCTCAAAGCCTATCGCGTCGTTCACGCCAGGGTCCACATACAATGCTCGCTCGCCTTTCTCATCCACAAACCCCATCACCACGCCGCTTCGCCCATCATTCACGTGGACAATGCCGCTTGTGTCGACGCCTTCTCTGCGAAAATCTTCAACCAGCATCTCGCCCTCTCTGTCACTTGCTACTTTTCCAATAAAGCCCACCTTGCATTTAAGCCTCGCCAAACCCACGATTGTGTTAGCTGCTGAGCCACCGCAAGCTTCTTCGCAGTCTATTATGAAGCCCTCCTCTTCCGCACCAGCTATCTTATTTACTCTGAAGAGTTTGTCTACGTTTAACGCGCCAAATCCAACAACGTCAAAACGTGTCATGCGAACAGCTCGCGCAAATAAATCTTATACTCACCCAATTTTCCACCGTAGTTTCCAGCAGAAACCTTCACAACACCATCAACGTCCACAGCTGCTTCGATGCCGACTTTCATGGCCTTTTTCACCGCATCCAAAGAGACACCGTTAATCACTATTTCAGGAATATAGCCAACACCCTCGGGAACCTTCGATTCCTTGCCCAACTTTTTCTTAAGCGATGGACAATAAGGATGATTTGTTGTCGGACCAATCCATGGAAAACGCGTTTCAGGCTTTGACCCAGCAGAGCAAATATCAAAGGAAGTTATTACGCCGTTTATCTTGTGTATAGCGCTTAAGGCTTTTGCACCAGCCTCTTTAAGCGCCTCTTTAGTTTTGCACATCACCCAAAAGTTTGCGCCCATCACGCCATGCGCGTAGCCAATGTGGCGTTCAATTATGAAGTCTGGAACCATTATCGGCACAACTATCACTTCGCGTCCATAACGTTTTTCAGTCCACTCGTAGCCGTCGCCACAGTGCCCCACACGTTCCATCATGTCGATTTTTCCTTCAGCTTTGGGCATTGCATCAAAAACTGCTGTGAACGGCTTAACGAGAATGTCTTGCCTTATCCTGTAAGAAAGCTCGATTTCAAATTTCTTTAATGAGTCGCTGAATGGTTTTTTGGGGTCTATTCCGCCCCAGAATTGCAGAACCACGCCTTTGCGGTTGTCTGGAGTTTCTTTTTCTTTCAGCCACTTCTCTATTCCACCTTCAACTCTGCCTATGACTATGGATGGAGTTGCTGTCGCATGCAACGCGGCTTTCCGCAAAGTCTCTTCATCATCAGCAGTCACAATCACCCGACAATAGACGCCTTCAAAAGCTTCCGCGTAAGTGTCTTCAACCAAACCTTTCTTAACCATTCTATCCCAACCGCCCGATGGCTTCTCCTCTCACTTTTTTCCTAAATTCGCTACTCTCTTTTGCCAGAGTTTCCATATTCTCGTTTGTTATTATTTTAACTTTAGGCAACTTGCTGGGATATAACCTAAAAAGATTAGCGAGCAAAGTTTTGTTTACTCCGCTTTTTGCTAACGATTCACGAGTCCAATTCTCAACAAGCCGTAGGGTTTGCTCTTTTCCGAAAGCGGCAAAGGCATCTGCAATAACAGCGGTTACTATGCTGTTTTCTGTCAAAACTGCAATTTCAGCATTCTTCACGGCGTATTGGTTGCCATTGAAAGAAACTGTTAAGCCGCCGTGTTCGCGAACAAGTCTGAAGGCTTCAACGTCTGTTATGCTGTCGCCAACATACATAACATCCGCCAATGCAACGCATACTTTCTGCGCTACGTCCTTTATCGCTTCAGCCTTCTCGCAGCCGCCAACAGGATTAACCTCATCCAAAATCTTTCCAAGCTCCATACTTGCCATTTCAGTCCAGAAAATTTCATCAAGCCTCCGAATCGTTTTCTGGTCTTGTTCTGAAAAATCCTCAATAGCCCTTGCATTTTTAGGAATAGTCATCAGAGGCATCTTGGCGATTTCCTTTGCAAGTTTTTCCAGTTTTGCTTTTTCCTTTTCTGTTATGCGATATTTGTCGATGTTTAGTTTTGTGTAGTAAGTGTTCTCGTATGGAAAAGCTATTGCTTTGCATAAGGCTTTTAGGTAATGCTCGTAGCTTGTGCTCACGATAAACGCGTAAGCCACTTTTCTAACGTGCCGCACCGTGTCCTTCACGTTTGAGATTAAAATTAGATTTTGCGCTGAGAACTCGCGCATTTTATTATCTGTAACATTATAAGCTTTAAGGAAAGGAAGGATGAGCTTTAACGTGTCGCCAGCCTTGTAATGTGGTTTCTTGAGAACATCTGCCAAAACATCGTCATATTTGCTGATGACCGTGAAGAGTTTGTCGCCGTCTGGAACAAAATGCGCTGTCAGTTCAAAGGCATTATCGTTTTTGGATATGGGTCCTTCACAGTCGGAAACGAAGACGCGCTTCACTTTTTGCGCCTCAACTTCTCCATGTGTTTTATGCTCTTTTCTATGTGCTGTGGTGAGGCGATGTCTGTTCTGTGCCAGAGCGCTCCGCCTTTCACGGCTTTAACGCCTTCCAAAGATAGTTGTCGTGCTTCGCTGATGTCTTCGCCTATGCCTATAACGCCTACGGCTCGGGATTTAAGCGCGAAAGTTTCGCCGTCACGCAGTTCCATTGCTGCTGGATAAACACGAACCTTGCCATGGTATTTTTTTGTCAGTGCATATGCTTTTGTCAGGTCAATATGCGTGCCAATTTCCTTTTTGTCCACTAGATGGGGGAACACATCCATGTAGCCGCCGTAGTTTGGCGGAACCTTATAAGTTAAAACCGTCGCTGCTTCTTCCAGCTCCACACGTGTTAGGCTGCCTTCCAAAATTTTGAAGCAAACATCCACAAAATCATCCTTCAAAATTGGCAGAATATTAATTATTTCTGGGTCGCCGGGTCGACTGTTATTCTCAAGAATTTTAGGCTCTTTGCCCGTGTGCATGAAAGCCACGTAAAAGGGAACACCTCGCAAGCCAGCATTATCTTTTCTTTTCCATTTTTCGAAGATTCTGTTAACAATTTCTATTTCTTTGGCTCTATCCGTTTTTGTCATGAAAGGCAAAACATCGCCAACATCTTTGTAGGAGCCCATGCCTCCTGTGTTTGGTCCTTTGTCGTCGTCAAAGGCGCGTTTGTAGTCTCTTGTTTCTGGCAAGGGCACGAGGTGTTTGCCGTCGCAGAAAGCTTGGAAGCTTGATTCTTCGCCTTCGATTTTCTCTTCTATTATGACCGCGCCATGTTGGAAATTAGCTAGAAAATGCTCCATAAGTTGCTCTCGGGTTGAGAAGTGGTCGCCCCAAACGCCAACGCCTTTTCCTGCAGCGGGCTGGTCTGGCTTCACAACAGCCATATTATTCAGTTCATCAAGCCATTTGTAAACTGCTTTTTTCGCTTCTTCCTGGTTTTTGTAGCTTTTTGGGTGGAAGATTTTGAAGCGAGGATTCGCCGTCGGAACGATTTCTTCGAATAGCATGCGTTGCTGCACTTTGCTTGCTTCTATGGCGCAGTCTTTTGTTGGGCAAATCATAGGTATGCCAGCGTGCTTTTCCACGAGGTCACGGACTCCTTCGATTATGGGTTTTTCTGGACCAACAATGCCAAAGTCGATTTTGTCTTTGTGGTTTTCTGCGAATTTGCAGATTTCCTCAACATTCAAGTCGGGTATGACCACGTGTTGTGTGGCGTTTTTTGCGTTGAAGGGGTTTCGTTGTTTATCTGCAATGTAAAGGTTCACATTGTAGTTTTGGCTTCGCGTGAAAGCGTCAATCATAGCGACTTCTCTTGCGCCATACGATACTACGAGTATGCCTACTTTTTCCATGCTTCAATCCCGTCGAGACTGTGAAAAGAGTAAACGTAAAGCCTAATTATCTTTTGGCTAATCACATGTTTTGAACTAGCTGTTCTATCTCGTAAAGGCGGCCTTTTTCTTCGTAGCCTTCAAGGAAACGTTTCTTCATTTCATCTGCGATTTTCTGTGCAAGCGGTGTTGGATACTTGCCGGTTATGCATGCCATGCAAAGCTGGTCTCGCGTGAAGCCTGTTGCCTTCACAAAGTTTTCTATTGACTGGTAACGCACCGCGTCTGCACCGATTATTTCAGCTATTTCTTCTGGCGTGTGTTTTGAGCCGATTAGTTGTCCGTAAGTTGCCATGTCTATTCCGTAGAAGCATGGTCCAATGATGCGTGGGAAAGTCACGAATAAGTAGACTTTTTTGGCGCCCATTCTGCGAAGCTTTTCTATCACAACTTTTGTTGTGTCGCCGCGGACTACGCTGTCTTCGGTTATTATGACACGTTTGGCTTCAAATTTTGTGGGTAAAATGTTGATTTTCTTGTCAATTGTTGCGTATCGTTCTTTGTTTAGGAGAATGAAGGCTCTTTCGGTCACGTAGCGATGTCTCCGCGAAGCCCTTTCCCATCTTAACCCAGACTCTTCATGCGCTCCCAAAGCAGCATCATCGCCTGTTTCTGGCAACGAAATGATTACGTCCGCGTCTTTAACTATGTCAGGGTTTTCTCTGACAAGGTTTCTTCCAAACTCTTCGCGAACTTCATAAACGTATTTATCGTCAAACCGTGAGTCGGGACGAGCAAAATATGCAAATTCGAAAGCGCAAAAGGCCTTATGGTTGCAATTGACTAGCTTTTCTTTTTGGAAACCGCTTTTTGTCACGGTTATGAGTTCGCCGGGTTCGATTTCGTGGTCTCGTTGAAAACCGTTTATGTCTAAGCCTACGGTTTCCGAGGAGAACGCAAAAATTGTTTTTTCCATGTTGTATCCAGCGCATAGTGGTCTTATTCCATGCGGGTCTTTAAAGGCGAAGAATTTGCCGTCTTTTGTTATGCCAGACACGGAGAAAGCGCCTTCAATTTCTTGCATGCATGCTTCAACTGCTGGCGTGAGAGATTTGCCTTTCATGAGTTCGATGAGGAGTTTGTGGCAGATGAGGTCTGCGTCGCATTCGTAAGAAAAGCCTAGAAACTCTTTAGTTATTTCTTTTTTTATTTGGAATGTGTTGACTACGTTGCCGTTGAAGGAGACTGCGAGTTTGTGTCCGTTTTTTGAGGCTGTAACGGGTTGTGTGCCTTTTATGAGGGATTTCTTGTCGGTTTTTCCAGAAGTAGTGTATCTAACATTTGCGATGCCAACATTGCCTGGCAATCGCCCGAACCATTCTTGGATGGCGCTTGTTTTTATTTTAGGTATTAGGTCTAAGCTCCTGTGCACATAGAATTTGCCATCGTGGTATGTGAGAAAACCGTGTGATTGATGCCCACGGTGGTTTTGGGCGCGCATTCCCCAGTATATGTAAGGGAATATGGGCTGGTTTGCGTAGTTTATTGCGGCGAAGACTCCGCAGCCTATTTGGGTTCCCCTCCTGTCTGATGGGCAATAGAAATGAGTAGTTATTTATCAGCTTTTAGAAACATTTTTAAGTAAAAAGTCCATGAACTGTAAGCTATGCCTAATTTTATGGTTTTATGTCTAAAACTTCCTTTCGTTCTTTGCCTTTCAAGTCTCGAATTGCATAAAGTGTGATTACTGCGGAAACGCCTTTTTGTCTTAGTGACTTTACATAGTTGAGAACTTTTTCTTTGTCGCCTCGCATGCAATCTTTCAGCGCCCAGCCAACGCCTTTTCGTACCATATCCTCTCCATCCCAAATTAAATTGTCACATAACGCTAACGCTTTATCTGTAAATTTTCCGCTCATCCCCACTTTTCGTGTGAACACAACAACGCTTGCTCTCCGTTTCCATAAATTGTCTGATTTGTTCCATTTTTCTAAAAGGTTAAGGGTTTCCTTTGGATATGCCATCAACAAAGGCTGCATAACATAAAGGCTGAATCCATCCGTGGTTCCCCAATTGTTGAGGCAGCCAGCAATTTCATTCAAAAAACCGAAGTCTGAGGACTTCATTTCTTTTACTCCTTGTGCCAAAATTACAATTCCGAAGGTTGATTGTTCGGAATACTCAGATTCGAAGAACATTCTTGAGAGGTCAAGTTTTTCTTGTAAACTTAATTGTTTGAAGGTATTGCGGTGTTTTTTGATAAGTTCCTCGAGCTCTGCGGTTTTGATTCCGTAAGACTTGTGCCTCGCTGTTTTGTGATAATATTTGTCCAGTTTAGCTCTTTCAGCATCAGCCATTTTCTCCAGTTCACTGACAATTTCCAAATACAAATCCTTTATTTTCACACGCAAACCCTTGTAAACTCTTTATGAACGAAGCAACCGTTCTTATCGTTTTCGACAGCCAAAAGTGACCGAGTAATTGGTCACTTTTTCCACAATGAATAATTGGGTTATCCATATGTTTAGTTTCTTTCAAGGAAGTGGAAAATATGCAAGCGCCACCTATGGAAACGAAACCGGACTATGCCACGTTTAGGCATTACTTGTTTTTCTGGTCTGGACAGCTTGTTTCTTTGCTCGGTTCGTCTATTGCACAGTTTATCATAATATGGTGGATAACTGTCACAACGCAAAGCGCGTTATATTTGTCGCTTGCGTATTTTCTAGGTTTGGCTCCAATGGTGATTCTTGCTCCGTTTACCGGCGTTTTCGCTGACCGCTGGAACCGCAAAATGCTAATTGCAACTGTGGATTTGCTACAGGCAGTGGCTACCATAATTCTTATAGTGTTTTTCTGGTTTGGAAACATCTCAGTTTGGATAGTGTTGCTTCTGCTTTCTTTTCGAGGCGTTTTCCAAGCTTTTCACTCGCCAACTGTCTCTGCAATCACTCCTTCGATGGTTCCTCAAGACAAGTTAAGCCGAATGAACGGATTGAACTATCTTTTTTCTGGAGCGGTATATCTGGTTGGTCCCATTTTGGCGGCGGTTTTACTTCAAACGTGGCAAATTTATCAGATTCTATGGGTGGATGTCGCAACCTTCTTAGTGGCAATAGTCCCTCTATTGATGATAAGGATACCTTCTGTCAAAAAGAAAAGCGAGAACCGCTCGTTCAAAGCAGACCTCGTGGAAGGATTCAGTTTCATCAAACATGCAAGAGGCTTCATGCCTCTCATCGTATTAGCGACCGCCCTAAACTTTCTCTTCACGCCTTTCTCCACTTTGCTTTCTTACTTTGTGGTTTTTGACCATTTTGGAGGAGCTACAGAGTTGGCTCTTGTCACCGCTTCATTGCAAGCGGGAATTCTTGCTGGCGGCTTGTTCATGTCGGTTAAGAAGGAAATTAAAAACAAAATGGCAGTGTGCATGGCTTCGATTTTTATTGCTTTTGTTGGATATACACTTGCAGCGTTGACTCCTACTGGCATGTTTTGGTTCATGGCTCTAAGCGTGCTAATCCTAACTTTGTGCCTTCCAGTGGCTAACGTTCTAATACAAACAATAACGCAGACGCTTGTTCCTTTAAACATGCAAGGCAGAGTAAACGCGGTTACGATGGCGTTAGCCACTGCTGCCCAACCGGCTGGAATGATTATTTCTGGAGCCATTGTGCAGTTTGTTAGAGCATCTTACCTGTTTATTGGATGTAGCCTTTTAGGAATGTTGATACTAATATTTTCTTGGTTCTTCACCGATGTTAAACACATAGAAGAAACAAAATCTATAGAATTAGGAACATCATAGCAATGCGTTTTTCAAGTTTGGCTATTCTACTGTGCTCGATGTTATGCTTAATTCTGCACCAGAAATCACGTGTATCCACCAGTTCAGCGCAGTATATGAATCATTATAGTATACTACAAGTCGCGCCACAGAATCTACTGGAGCATCACATGGAACATTTCCATTCCACGATAAAGTCCTGGTTTTGGAAGGCTTAAGCGTTAATGTTTGCCGTGTCCCGCTCCAAGTCCAAGCGTTCCCTTCAAAAGCTATGTTGATAAGCCATGTGCCTTCCACCTTGCCAGTGTTTTTGAATGTAATCCTAACCGTGAAAGCCTCGCATGGCGCTTTATCAACCACGCCGCCTTCGCTTCCACATGCCAAGCAAGCCAACGATTGACTGGACGAATTAAAAAGCGAACCAAGCAAAACAATAATCAGCGTAACTGATGAGAAAGAACATAACATCAACTTCTTATTCATTAGCTTTCTTCCTCCAAAAAATACAAAAAGGAACAAGTCCTCTTTATGCGTTCTGCAGTATACTTCTATAACATAATAATAGAACTTTCTATTAGAACCAAACGCCCAAGGTATAAATAAGGGGGGTATAGAAACCCGAGAGCAACAAGTTTTTCAACCTATCGTCTTAAGCAAATCAGAACGCGTCACAATACCAACAATCTCTTTTCCCCTCGCCACTAAAACGCCTTGATGCTTCTCCAAAATCCGCCGAACAACATCAATACTCGCTTCTTCCTGAACCGTTGGCAAAGGACCAACCATAACATTCTTAACCTTCTCCTCCGCCAAATTCGAACGCAAATTCCGAATAATAACTTCTTCAGTCACTGTCCCAATAACTCTGCTTCCACTCATCACAGGCATCTGCGAAATAGCATGACGCATCATAACGTCACTCACCCGCAAAATAGTATCATTCGGCTTCGCAAAAAGCACACCCTTAGTCATTATATCCCTACACTTACTCTGCTTAGTCACAGTCAAAACCTGCAAAATCCTGTTAATCGTCGAAAGCCTAGGATCAACCTTCCCCTGCTCAATCTTAGCAATATGCGCCTGCGAAACACCAACAAGCTCCGCCAATTTCTTCTGCGTTAAACCAGCATCTACCCTTAATTTTTTAAGCGTTGTTCCCGTTATAGCCAAAAATAACCACCAGTTATTTTCCTTTATAAATTAATACAGTAAAATATATATTTAATGGTTTGCATACACCTTAGACTTCTCAATGGAGAAAGGACACAATGCGAAACATAATCGTCGAAGACCTAAAACAAACACCCCTCGAAAAACAACGCATTGAAATAGTCGAAAGAAAAGGCTTAGGACACCCAGATTACATGTGCGACGCAGTAATGGACAGCATCTCAATACGCCTAAGTAAAGAATACCTAGAAAAAGCCGGAACAATACTGCATCACAACGTCGACAAATCACTCCTAGTAGCTGGAGAATCCGAACCAAAATTTGGAGGGGGCACAATAAAACAACCAATGCTCTTCGTATTCGGCGACAGAGCAACATCAGAAATTGGAGAAATCAAAATAGACATCAACCAAATAGCCATACAAACAGCAAAAGAATGGTTCAAAAACAACATGCGCTTCATAGACCCAGAAAAACACGTAAAATACCAAGTAGAACTAAAACCAGGCTCAATAGGCTTAATAGACATCTTCCAACGCAAAGGCAAAGTCCTAGGTGCAAACGACACATCCGCAGCAGTAGGCTACGCACCAATGACAAAAACAGAAAAAATAGTTAAAAAAACCGAACAATTCTTAAACTCAAAAGAGTTTAAACAACGTTTTCCAGAATCCGGCGAAGACATAAAAGTAATGGGCTTCAGAAACAACAACCACCTAAAACTAACAGTCGCCATGGCATTTGTCGACCGATTCATAAACAGCGAAGAAGACTACTTTGAAAAGAAAACAAAAATTCTCGAAGAAACCCGCAAGTTTGTAACAGCAAACACAGACTTTGACGACATCACCATCGAACTAAACACCCTAGACGTGCAAGGAAGAGGATTAAGCGGCTTATACCTAACAGTCCTAGGCACAAGCGCAGACAGCGGAGACTCCGGACAAGTTGGCAGAGGAAACCGCGTAAACGGCTTAATATCCCTAAACAGACCCTTCTGCTCCGAAGCAGCAGCAGGCAAAAACCCAGTAAGCCACGTAGGAAAAATCTACAACGTTCTCACATACAAAATCGCACAACACGTTTACGAAGAAGTGCCAGAAGTTGAAGAAGTCTACATTTGGCTTCTAAGCAAAATTGGAAGCCCCATAGACCAGCCAGCAGTAGCAGCAGCCCAAGTCATAATGAAAGGCAACAACAACCTGGACAAAGTCAGGTATGAAATAAACGATGTACTTGACTGCGAACTGGAAAACATAGACAAATTCTGCTATGAACTAGCTCAAGGAAAAATCCAAACCTACTAACCTAATTCCACATGCTAAAGCGTTTACTTGCTTAAACATAAATTTCTTGTTACTGTAACCTTTGTTTAGGTGTGAAAATTGCAAATTAGCTCGCTGAAGATATTAGCATTAACTGTGGGCATCTTCTTTTTCACAAACAATCTCTCCACAAGTTTTCTCCCAATCTATTACATGGAAATAGGCTTAAACGTAAACGAAATTGTCCAACTTTTACTCTCAACTTTTATAGTGATAGGATTACTCCCAATAACACTGCTTAAACTCGTGAAGAACTTTGAAAAAATAATAACATTCGGAATCCTCTCCACCGCACTCTTTTTCGTAACCCTAATCTACATAAAGAACCCCATAATTTTAGGATTAACCTACGGATTAAGCATAGCCACCTTCTGGCCAAGCTTTAACCTTCTACAATTCCGCTTAAGCGAAACACAAATTCGCGCCAGAACTGTAAGCCTATTCTCCTCAATAATTCCCTCCATTGCAAGCATAATCGGTCCCGCGGTTGGCGGTTTTGTCGCGTCAACTTTTGGTTTTCCAACACTTTTTGCAATTTCAATTGCATTATACATTACCGCTTTCCTCTTCTCAAGGCACATAAAATTTCAGCTTGAAACTCACAAATTTACAATTCCAAAAACCAGAACATTCAAAATATTCTTCATCTCCTTCATTCTTCTAGGCCTATCAGAAGCTTATTGGCTCGCCTATCCATTATTTGTTAACAAAATTTCCGGAGGAACTTTTCAGATGGGACTAGTTCTAGCCGCAAGCGCTGTGCTAATCTGCGGAGTAACTTTTCTTGTTAATTGGCTTTCAGACATCAAAAGAACACGCGTGAATTTCGCTATCATCGGCGCAGTTCTAAACGCAATATGGTATTTTGCTATATCTTTCGCATCTGTACCGCAAGAAATTGTTGCTTTGTCGCTTCTTTCAGGATTTGCAAGCGCCTTCTCCCTTTCATGGTTTGCCCATTACGGAGACTCCTTCAGCAAAGAATATTATGCAAGCATACTGGTCATGCTGGAAGCAGGACTGATGATTGGCAGAATCTTAAACCTCGCACCGACCAACATTTTCATATCAACCGCAAACTACACAAACTATTTCACGCTCTTAGGTTTAGTGTGGCTCCTCCTAATCCCCCTATATTTGATTGCCAAAAGAACGAAAACAGGTGCAATCTAGCTTTTCGGTTTATGCGCCTGCACTAAAACATGCGAATACTCTTCGCCTTCCAAAGGCAACAAATCCATAGGATTATACGGCCAAATTCCAGAATACACTTCCTCAATCCAATCAAGAACAAGCCCCGCCTTATTCAATGTCTTTTTCAGCCTCTTTTCACTTGCCATTTGCCCAAAACCATGCGTCTCAGCCAACTTCATGCTTTCAGAACCTTCCTCAAACCACAAAGAAGAAAAGATGACTTTACCATTAGTTTGCAGAACACGTGCAGCCTCCATAAACGCTAAAGTGGCTTCAGGAACGTTGTCAAAACCAAAATTTGAAGTTACCGTAGATAAGACATTGCTCTTGAAAGCTAAATGTTTAGCGTCGGTTACAACTAAAGAAATTTTCTTGTAAGTATTCGCTCTTTTTGCTTTACTCATAGCACCGCGTAAAGGTTTCTCATCTATGTCCGTTCCAATAATGAAAACCGCACTGGAACTTTTCTCAGCCAACGGCAGAATAAATCTGCCCATTCCAGTTGCAACATCCAAAACAGTGTTACCAGATTCTTTGCACGAAGCAATTGTGCAACCTATTAGTTTGTCCATGAGCTTTTTCAACGCGTTTTTCTGGTCATCTCTCAAATATGAATTGTACTGCCTCTGTATCTCATCATATCTTTTTTCATCTGCCACGTTAACCTTCCATTCAAACTCGCCAGCCGAAACTTTCGCATCTTTTAACAATCCAATTTCTTCCTTAACCTGAAACAAGTGCCCACGGCTACACTTAAAATACCCATTAACAAAACGCTCATTCGACTCGTTGCCTTCAAAAATTAACTGACTCCGACAAAGCGGACACGCAATAAAATCTATAAGTTCTTTACGCACCACCGCTCCCTCCAAAAATCGAGATAGGCACTTGATTCTAAAACTTTGTCGCTCACAAAACAGAAAATTCAAGGATTGCGCAGTGCAATAAGGGTTAAAACATTTAAATGGTTAGAGATGGAATTTATAGAGAAGGGGTCTTAAAAATGGTTGAGGCAAGCGAAAAACTGCCAATATCCGAGTTCTATAAAGTAGTGGATTATGTTACAATCTTCAAAAGCGAAAAATGGTGGGAAGCCATAGTCGTGTTCGAATCCTTCGGAAGACGGTCAATCGGCTTGTATCTTTGGCAAAAAAGGCTAGATAAAGAAAAGAATCAAGAAGTGTGGAGAAGAAAACACAAGTTTAACGTGCGCAATCTGGACGAGTGGAACAAGCTTAAGAACGCCATTGAACAGCTTACGCCAAAACTTGTTTCAAAATAGTCACAATTGCCAATTCCTTATTTTGAATTCACATTCTAAATAATAATCTAGAATTGAATAATTTTATTAATCAACGCTTACAACAAAAACAAGAAGGCGAACACTATGGCTGCAGAACAACAGACACAAGAAAATAATCAATACGAAGAAGAAGCAAACAGCGAAAACCTTCAGCCAGAACAAGAAAGTGAGCAACAAGAATACATGGAAACAGAAAACCTACAGGAACAACGGTTTCCCAAAAATTCAAAAACAAATAACCTTGGAGAAGACAGAAGCAGTTTTATACATGGACTAGCTGTTGGGCTTGGAATTGGATGCATCGCCACTTTCGTAATCACGTGGATTGCAATTTTCTTCACGCCAATGCTACCATCAGTAACATACGAAACTTTGCTTTCAATATTCATTTATCCGCTAATCTACTTGCTAGCAGTGGGCTTAGTATCGCTCACAGCGGGCATAGTCAGAGAATATTACGCAAGAAAACCCCGCCTCTAAAAGTGTCCAAGATAACGCAATAAATTTTTCACTACAACAATTATAATAATTAACACGATAATCTATAATTTGTGGAACCTATGCCTCACACGTTAAAACAAGTTTTAGAAAAACTATCAAGCGAAAAAGCACCGGGCCCATCACCAACCTTCTCCGCATTACATCTTCTGCACGCAATAGAATTAATCTCTGAAAAAACAATTGGTCGCGGAAAACTAGCTCAGAAACTCAATGTAGGAGAAGGCGCAATTCGCACTCTAATAGAGCGCCTGAAAAATGCAGATTTGATTACCACATCTAAGACTGGATGCAGTTTAACGAGTAAAGGCATGAAACTCTGGAGAGAATATGCAACCGTCGTCAAAAAAGTTGAAATTGGAAAAAACGAGTTGACTCTTGCAAATTATAATTTTGCGATTTTGATAAGAAAACATGGGAATAAGATTAAGTCAGGAATGGAGCAACGTGATGCCGCCGTGAGAGCTGGCGCAAAAGGAGCTACAACAATATTGTTTAGGAAGGGACGTTTAATGATTCCATCCGCAAGCGAGAATGTGGCTAAAGATTTTCCAGAAGCTGCAAACCAGATTTTTGGACTTCTGAAACCGGAAGAAAATGATGTGATAATAATTGGAAGTGCCGATAACTTAGCAGACGCTGAATATGGAACGTTAGCTGCCATGTGGACGCTCATTAATGACTGCTAAAAATTATCGGTTTGCTTTAATACGTGTATTTTTCTCCTTCAGCCAGTATACGTTCTAATGCAGCGTTAAAGTTTATCATTCCATCATTCGTTTTCGCAGAAACTGGAATTAACAAGTATCTCAAACCAAGCTGATAAATCGCCCGCATCATATTTCTACTCAATAAACGCTTTGTTCCCTCAAGTTTCTGCTCAATTGCCATTTCCAAAATATTCGGATTAGCAGACCAATCCACAATCTTGTCAACTTCTCCTTTAGGCAACAAATCACATTTCGATAAGATGTGTACTTGAGGAAGAAGAAAGCGACTATAAACCGCCGTTGAAAGGAAGACGTTTGAAACATAATTTAACGGGTTAACAGAGAAAACAGCATCAAACAAATAAACGATAGCTTTAGGTGCCTTTGTAAGCTCACTGGCAATGTATGGTCCGCTTGCCCTAAAAGCAAACAACTCCATCTGCCCGGGTGTATCCACCAAAATAATGTCGGAGTTTAAATCTTCAATTTCCTTCGAAACATTCTCAACCTCGTCTGCAATTAAATCAGCAGCAAGTATTAACGCGCCATTAGGACCTAAACCATACTTCTCCATTAAATCTCCAACATCCACAAAGTCCCGAACATCCACATCAGGAGAATAAGGAAGCGTTAAAGTTCCAGGGTCCAAGTTAACCACAGCAACGTCTTGCTTTGACATTTTCAACCATTCGCCAAATGCAGCAGTTAACAAAGACTTTCCAGACCCCGCAGTCCCGATGATAAAGACCATAAACATTCTTTGCATCACCCTATTTTGACTCTGGAATCATGTTGCCTACAAAAGCATTCATTAATTAGTAAAAGCTTTTCTTTTTCAAGATGGAACTTGTGGTGGTTGCGGTTCTAATACTTGCGGCTGTGCTTTTCTGGAGATGACGAATACAAACACCCCAACACAGATTAGAATTATAGTGACAACCAATAATGAAAAAAAGAACATGGATAGAACTGTAATGGTTAAAGTTGGATTGTCAGCGCCGGCATAAACGTCGTCTCCAGACCAACTTGCACGGACATAGCATACGCCTGCAGTTTCAGCAACCCAAGAACACGAAAAACGCCCGCCGGAATCAGTTACAACAGTGCCTAAAACTGTCCAAGGAGAACTGTTTTCTTTAATGTAAATAATGATAGTCTTGTTTTGCAGATTGGGAAAGAGTTGTCCGGCAAGAGAAGCCGTGTTTCCTTGGATGAGGTAATTTGTAGAGACAGTTAATGATATTGATGAAGACGTTAAGGTTGCGTAACTTGCAGAAACTTGCCCGGGAGCCCACTTTTCAATATTTTTAAGCGGAATCACCTGCACGTTCCTCAAGGATTGCCTTAATTCTTCGGGGCACTCGCCGACCCTCCACCCAATCTGCCAGTTATCACCAGTGCATTCAGCTACGTAATATTCTGCGCCACCATATGTCACATTGTATGCTTGTCCTCTCACGTCATAAGGTTCATGAGACAGTCTAACGCCGATGTTCATGTGCTCTTCGTTTTTATAGTAGAGAAGTATGGCATCGATTCCACCGGCTTCAACGATTGAGGCGGCAATAAAAGAAAAAAGGTCACAGTCTCCTTTGTTCTTCACCATTGTTTCCACCGGATATCTCGCAGGCGTGGTTACTTCATAAGGTATCTGATGAACAATCATTAATACTCCATTTGCAAAGTCTTCCTCATCTTGGTAAATTTGCCAAAGGCTGTCCGCGATAGGTTCCAAAGCATAAGGGGTAACGAATTTAGCAAAGTCATTAATGGAGCTTGCGCTATGACTTTTTTCAGTATAATAATCATAAAGTGACTGTGGAATTACGACGTTAAGCCTATAATATGTTGAGCCGTTGGGATGGTTCAAAAGCTGGTAAGATTGGACATAATTTTCAGACAAGCAAGAAGGAAACAAATGCAAAAAAATGAATGAAATTGCCAGAGCTAGCATTACTTTTGTTTTTTTCATAGAAAACTTTGTTGCAAAGTTGGTTTAAGGCATTTATGAAATACAAATCAATATGGATAATTCTAGCTTCCAGCTAATAGGGACTGTGTTAAACTGTGGTTTAATGTCAAAACTTTCTGGTAAAAGGCTACTGCGTTCTTTTTAACTTAACTTTTCCACCTTTCTTTTCAATCAACTCTGACAGGTGAATAATTGCTTTTCCCAAACGGTCTTTGGCAGTTTTCGATTCTCTCGCGGTTGTTGAAAAGTGAATTTCTATGTGTGGCTTTTCTTCCTCGCCTTTAGGGTGAGATTTTATGTAAACATATGGGTTATCACGCATTGTTTGGTCGATTAAAGGTGCCAACGTTGACTCCATAATTTTGTCTGCATATATGCTGGTTTCAAAAAACACTATGCCCTCCGCCGCTTTCTTAAGTAGAGGCACAATTGACTCATCAAAAATGGCTTCCATTTCGGAGGGAACACCAGGCAATGCTATTAGAAAAGTTTCATCAGTTTGAATGATCACGCCAGGTGCGGTGCCAACTGGATTCCGTAACGGTTCAGCATCTTTGGGAAGTTTCGCCATTTTGACCCTAGGTGGCGTTAACTCAACTTGCTCTATTCTCCCTGCTTTTGCATAAGCTTCATATTTTTCCTTAACCATTTTCAAAGCTTTCTCGTTAACTTCCAATTTGTTGTTTAAGGCTTTGGCGATTCCTTCTAAAGTTTTATCGTCAAAAGTTGGACCCAACCCACCAGTTGTTATTATGAATCTTGGTTTTCGTTGCAAGGCTTCTCGGATGACGCTTGCAATTTCACTAACTTCATCACCAACAACCGTTATACGTTTCACCGAAACACCCATAGAAGTGGCACGCTTAGCCATCCAATACGCATTTGTGTTCAAAGTTTTACCGATTAACAATTCGTTACCAACACAGATTATTTCCATATCTCGATTCATTTATACCACAGCTCAGATAAACACGCTGTAAAAATAGAGTAATTTCACTTTTATGCTATTTGCTAACCTACTCTTCAAAAAGCTGAGATGTCCGACTTATTTTTTCTTGCTAAGCCACCATTTCAGGTATTCTTTTCTCCGCTGTTCCTGTTCCTCTTCTTTGGATTCTCTACTTGGACGTAATTTTTCTCTGAGTTCCATAAGTTCTTGCTGTGTTACGGACAAACCGCAGCTTTTGCAAACGTAATGCTTAGTTGCAATCATGTAATGCATTTCGCCACCGCATTCAGGACAATAGGGCATTTTTTAATCACGATTCCGCCATTAAAATTGAACATTCTTTGAGAAATAGCTTTCTATTGTTGTCAGCTAATTTTGCTATCTACGTTATTATATTTTCTAGTTTTGCTTCTTTAGTCAATTGCAGAGCTTTTTCCATCTCGTCTCTAGTTAGTCTTCTGCGCAATTCGGGAATCTCGTAAGCTCGCCATTCTGGTCTGTACTGAAACATCACGTTTACTCTCGTTTCTACTCCCAAATTCTCGGCAATCCAATTCAGCACTGGCTTCGTGCAGCATTCCAAATGCCCCGGCAAAACAAGCACACGAATTATCAATTCTCCATATTTTTTGGCATCCAGATGGTTGCGTGTGCATACTTCCCAATAGCTTTGGGCGTCGGAAATTTTAACAGCACAATCGCCAGGTCCATATTTAAAATCTAATAGGTAAACATCAGCAAATCCAGCTAATAGTTGAGCCGTTTCTGGACTATAATAACTGTTAGAATTCCACACAACTGGAATGTTAACGTTCACATGTGTAAATGTTTCAAGCCACTGCTCCAACCAAGGTGTTGGTTCTCCACCAACTAGGTTAGCATTTCTGCAACCATTTACGCGTAAGTTTTCAACTTCTCTCGCCAATTCTTCAGGGTGATAAATTTCGCCTCTCTCAATCCACTGGGAAATTGTCCAGTTTTGGCAATGTTTGCAACGCATACTACAGCCCATAGTAAAAATTGTGCCAGAAGGCACAAGCTCCGGCTCTTCGCCAACATGTTCAAAAATACTTGAAACTGTTATTTCATTGCCGCACTTGCAAAAACCCAGTTCACCCGCAAACCTGTTGACTCCGCATCTACGGGTACAAAAATGACAATTTGAAAGCATACACTTTGCAATTTCAATTTTCAAATCCAAATAAGATTCGCTTGGAACACGTATTTCCTTTAAGTTTCTCTGACCATTATCAATTTCTTTTTCTATTTCATAGAACTCTTGCGTGAGCATTGCGTGCTTTTGCCAAAGTTCCTCTAAAGAATCTTTTTCGTTGAATTCCGCGGGCAGTTTTTTGGCAATAAGAAATTTAGCTGGTTTCTCATTTTGCATAACAGCGAAGTACCTACCCAAACTCTTCTTTGCCAATTTGTCGCTTAGCACAGCAACAGCGTCTGAGCGAAGAACTCTCCACATTCCATCTCAATAATTAATTAATACAAACACCAATTTATACAATAAGATTTAGACATCTTAAGAAAACTAAGGCGACAAGAACCACATAGCATCCTACGAACACGTCCAACAACACCATAAACATACAACCAAACACCTCAAAGAAACTTTTCCCCAAAAACCCAAACCTTTTAGCTCCAAATAGACGGAGCCAGCGCAATCACACCACACACTCATACTACTCATCAACCCAAAACAAAACTAAATCAATACAACAAGAGTCGAAACATTCATAAATGAGAAAAGTTGATAAGACTGTGCATTTAAAGGGTGAGGCTCATGTCCAAACCATTCTATGTAAAATTTGAAGTCCCGAAAGAAATCGCAGATGCGGCCTATGAAGCCCTGCAAATAGCTTGCAAAACAGGCGCGGTCAGAAAAGGCACTAACGAAACAACAAAAGCCATCGAAAGAGCTCAAGCAAAACTCGTAGTAATAGCTGAAGACGTAGAACCACCAGAAGTCGTAGCACATTTGCCACTTTTATGTGAAGAAAGAAAAATCCCATATGTGTTTGTGCCAAACAAAGAAAAAATAGGCACTGCAATAGGAATTGACGTTCCAGCCGCTTCTGCATGCATAATCAAAGAAGGAGATGCAACTGGACTAGTCAAAGAAATAGTTACTAGAATCGAGCAGATGAAAAGAGGAGCAAAGTGATGAGCAAAGAAGAGAAGACCACAGAAGCGGTAGAGGAAGAATTAACACCAGCCGAAGTGATTCAAATCATTGGACGCACAGGTGTGACTGGCGAAATTACACAGGTAAGAGTGCGCATTCTAGAAGGAAAAGACAAAGGACGCATAATAACGCGCAATGTTAAAGGACCAATCCGCGTTCAAGACATTCTTATGTTAAGAGAAACCGAAAGAGAAGCAAAGAAAATCACACGATAAACTAAACCTAAGACAGTTTGGAGGAACCATAGTTGCCTAGACCTAAAAAATGTTCATTCTGCGGCAATGAATTTCCAACGGGCACTGGAATGATGTACGTTAAAAATGATGGGTCTATCCTATGGTTCTGTTCAAGCAAGTGCAGAAAAAGTTCGTTAAATCTCAGAAGAGATGCACGCAAACTCAAATGGACAGCATATTTTGGCAAAGAAGAAAAAGGAAAAGCCTAAACAACGAAGCAGATAATACTTGAAAATTTACAGTTTAAACCCTATCTTATTTTCAATAACCTTTTCCCACAAAACTCTACTGCAGATACACCCCACATCTAGTTTTTTATATCCACTTCAAAGTAACCGTAAGACCCTGCATGGCAACCTCCACACATGCAGTTATCTGAGCAACTTTCACATTCGACCACTCTTCCCACACCAAAAATCCTGCATGTTTTCTAGGTGCAGTTTGGATGGCATATGTTGTTTTTCGACATATTCTCGAACAGAAAGAACTGATTTATTAAGACACGCGAAAATACATAAAAGGGATTAAAATGGGTTCCAAAAACAAAAAGCAGCTTAATCTGCTAGAGTTGCCAAATCCAGAAAGAGTTAAGTTCATCAAAGAAGTTAGAGAAAAACTTCAGCAGAGAATCATAGAAGAAAAACTTTGGCAATCACTACTGGAAACCGAAAACATAGTCATCAATGGAAACACTGTCTACCGAATGGGCGAGCAACTATGCGGGTTTTCAGTGAATAAATGAGCTCATCTTTGCTTTCTCTCTTTTATTTTCTTAATCCAAAATGAAAAACCATCATGGTCCTATCACTTTAAGATAAGTAACTTTGGTAGCGGGGGGTTGATTTGAACAACCGATCTCTGGGTTATGAGCCCAGCGGGTTAATCCTGGCTACCCCACCCCGCTACTGTTATGCTGAATGAAGACTTTCTTAAATCTTTTGGGAATACTCTTTAATCGGTATAGGTTTTCTTTTAGTAAAACATTTTTAATGCCCGAATTACTTATTGACTTTGGTTGTTACCATATGGATAGACCATATTTCAATTACATGTTCAATCCTGCTCTTGAAAATCCAATTTTCGTGCAAGGGCTTCCGGGGTTTGGAAATGTTGGAAAAATCGCTGCACATCTTCTGATAAAGTTTAGTGGAGCGAAGCCTTTTGTTGAGTTATATTCACCTACTTTTCCAGATTATGTTTCAGTTAATTCAGACGGCATTTGTCGTTTGCCGAAATACGAGTTTTACGCGGCTTCGATGAAAGAGAACGATTTTATTATTATGACTGGTGACACACAACCATCTTTTGACGATGTACTTGCGCATTATGAAGTTTGTGGCGAAATATTGGATTTTCTAGTAAAGCAGGGATGCCGCTTCCTGATAACAATAGGAGGAGTACCGATTTCAGAAGAGAAAACGCAAGTATACGTGGCTGCGACTTCTCCAAGACTTGCATTAGAGTTCATGGAAAAAGGAGCCGTAATATATAGCAAAGGTAGAATTGTAGGCGCTACTGGATTGCTGCTTGGGCTTGCAAAGGAACGCAATATTGAGGGAGTATGCCTTTTAGGCGCAACGGCAGGTTTCAAAGCGGATCGTGGTGCAGGTTTTTCCGTTTTCAAGTTTCTTATGAAAGCGTTGGGTAATGAGGTAAAGGAAGGGTTATAAGGGAAAAATTTAGATTTATGATTGTTACTGGAACGTGAATTTATGAGCAAAGGAAAGCAAAAAGATAAAAACAGTCAATCATCAAGGTTGAATTTGAATTCGAAATTTTGGAAAGCATTTCTGTTTGTGTTGGCAGCTTTTTTGATATTTGCTGGGCCAACATACGTTGTTTATGCGCTCATGAGTGTGCTTGATATAAGCTATGTGTTTTCGATGATCTCTGGATTTGTCCTGTTGGTTGTTGGGTTAGTGCTTTTGTGGTATTTGATTAGGAATAAGGTTGTTTCTTAAATAGAAAATAGTTTTGTGCCTCAGATACCCTAGGGTGCATCATCCATTCAGACCCTATTTTCGTCATTGGCAAGAATTCAAGTGTGCATACATTTTTAAAAGTCGTTCGGTTATTGTTGGTGAGTAAATAGTAAGGAATATAAAATGTTCGCTGTTCTTAACAGTAAAAGGGTATATTATGAGAATTTTAGGAGTTTCGGGATCGAACAGAAAAAACGGCAACTCTTACTTACTTCTAAAAGAGATATTTAGCGCTGTGCCCTCTGTTGAGACAAAAATTGTTCAGATTGCAGAGTTGCAAATAAAACCATGCGAACTCTGTTTTGATTTTTGCGCTCAAAAACCTTATGAATGTGTGATTGAAGATGACTTTAAACTGCTTTTTGAAGAGATGAAATCTGCGGATGGTATAGTGATTGCCTGCCCATTTTACTTTTATGTACCCTCTAAATTTCAAGCTTTCTTGGAGAGAATAAGTTGTTTAGATTATTCCACTGTAGAAAAGCATGGTAAGCAGTTTTCTCCATTTACTGGTAAACCTTGTCTTCTTGTGACTGTTTCAGCGAGTGGTAGCAGTTTTAATGCGTTTCAAATTCTTTATTTCCTTCAAGAGTTTGCTTTAATGCTCGGTATGAAACCTATAACTGTCAATGCATGGCCGTACATTGGTTTTTCAGCAAAAAGTGGTGGAATAAATGCAGGAGCCATTTTAAAAGAGCAAGAAACAATAAACAAGGGAAGGGAATTTCTAAAGTTATTGGTTTCAGCAATTAATGGTGTATGATGAAATATTGTTATGGTAGATTCATTCAAATTCGCAAGACATATATGATATGCCGAAAGATATATCAGCTATGCAAGAGGATAAAGAGAAAAAGCTTGAAGAAATGATAAAAAAGGATGAAGAATCAACAAAACGAACAACAATAATTCTGGAAAAAGAAGAACGCGAATTCATCGATTCACTAATTCGAGAAGGAAAAGAACCAGGCATAAAACCTCTAATTTCCAAAATGCTCGACGTTTACAGAAGCATGATGATTTACGATTGGCGCTTTCCCGGCGAGTACTATTGCGGCATAAGCCGCATAGCCTTCGTGAATGTAGAACTAATCAACATCCTAATACAACATATTCCAAAAGAAAAATGGCGCGAAATAGGAAGGAAAATGGGCGAAGCCGCAAAAGTTTCCATGGAAACAAGTCTCAGCATCCAAACTGGAGAACGGGAAAAATGGTCAGAAGTGTTTAAACGTTTGAGAGTGCAAGGATTTGGCGATTTCTACTTGAAAGACAAATATCTTCTTGTTAAAACGCCTTTTATTAATGAAACTGATATTTGGGCTGGCTTTTTGGAAGGTTTGCTGGGCATAGAATTAGATGTGAAAACCGATGCTCCACCTTTCGTTTTTGAAATAAAAGAAAAACCAGATGCAGCGTCAAATAAATAAGTGATGTTTTAAATAGGCAAAGATTTACACGGAAGATTGAGACTAAGCAACAGAGGGGAAGATTAAGTGTCCATGCACGAAGCTATGCTCTATGAAAAATTGAAAGATAAAAAAGTCAAATGCAATTTATGCGGGAGAAGATGCATAATAAACGATGGCGGAATCGGCTTTTGTTTAGTAAGAAAAAACGATGGCGGAACACTCTTTTCACTTGTTTACGCTAAAGCCATATCAGCGTGCATAGACCCAGTAGAGAAAAAACCTCTATCGCATTTCAATCCTGGGTCGCTGGTTATGTCTATCGCTACTGTTGGCTGTAATTTTCGTTGCCAATTTTGTGATAATTGGATGATAAGCCAAGAGAAAAAAATAGAAGGCAAACATTTTCCTCCAGAAGAGGTTGTAAAAGCGACGAGAGAAAACAATTGCCAAGGTATAAGCTACACGTACACGGAGCCTACCATATTTTTTGAGTATGCCTATGAGACGGCTAAGCTTGCTCATCAAGTGGGGTTCTTTAACACTTTTGTTACTAATGGTTATATGACGCCGGAAGCCGTGAAAACTATTGCGCCATATTTGGATGCGGCTACTGTGGACTTCAAAGGTGGTGGAGACCCGGATTTTTACAAAAGTTTTTCCGCGGTTCCTTCTGTGGAGCCGATTTATGAATCTTTGAAAGAAATGAAAAAGAATGATATTCACATAGAGATTACAAACTTGATTGTGCCAAAAATTGGAGACTCAATTGAAAGAATTAAAGAGCTTGCTCTGTGGATACGGAATAATCTTGATAGCGACACGCCTTTCCATTTACTACGTTTCCACCCAGATTATCAACTGACGACTATTCAATCCACTCCAATTGAGACTTTGGAGAAAGCGTACATGGCTTCTAAAGAAGCTGGATTGAATTATGTCTACATTGGTAATGTACCGGGACACCCTTGTGGAAATACTTATTGCCCGAACTGCAATGAGCTGCTTGTTAAGCGTTTTAATTTTGAAATTACTAAGTGGAACTTAACAAGGAACATGCGTTGCCCAGTGTGCGGAAAAGAAATTCCAATAAGAGGTAAATTGCATGCTAGCGGGTTTTCGTATCCTTATGCTTTGTTTTAGTTTTTGTGTTGTGTGGATATAAGAAGAATTTACGAGGACATCTTTCTGGTTTTATGGACTTATTTGCGAAGGTTTCGACTAAAATTGTGTGCAGAAGAAGCCTCAATTAAAAATTAAAGTAGAAAGGTTTAAATAAAATGCTTCGTTTTTGAACCATTCGTTTTTCGTGAGGGGAAATCAACATTTTGCAGAGACTAGGTCGGGTCCTCCATATAAGTCCAAGCCGAAGCATAATCATCCAAATTGAAAATCTTCCAAAAATCGGTGAAACAGTTGTTGATGAAAATTTGAAGTCAATCGGAAAAATCTTTGACATATTTGGACCTGTATCCTCGCCCTACGCGGCAATAAAATCGACATCACGAGAACTCGAAAAATTAACTAACAAAACGTTGTATGTGATCCCCTCAAAAAGGAGAAAGGAGAAAGCATGAATGGACAATAACGAAGAAGGGCGCGAAACATCTAGCCCCCGGTTACCCGCACCACATGTTGAACCACCAAAGGTTCAATGTTGCCCAGAATGTGGCAGCACAAGACTCATGCGTGATTATGAATGCGCAGAAATAGTATGTATGGACTGCGGCTTCGTAGTAGCTGCAAAAATAGCCGATAGAGGACCAGAATGGAGAGCTTTCGATGACGAACAAAGAACCAAACGCACCAGAGTCGGAGCCCCCTTAACCTACACAATTCATGACAAAGGCTTATCAACAATGATTGATTGGCATGACCGCGACATCTATGGAAAAAGCCTATCTCCAGGACAGAAAGCACAAGTTTACCGCCTCAGAAAGTGGCAACGGCGTATAAGAGTTTCTGACGCAACAGAACGCAACTTAGCTTTCGCATTGTCAGAAATCACAAAAATCGCAAATAACCTAAACCTCCCAAAAAACATTCTGGAAACAGCTTCAGTCATATACCGAAAAGCTGTAAAAGAACGACTAATACGCGGAAGATCAATTCAAGGCGTGACTGCGGCAGCGATTTATTTGGCTTGCCGACAATGCGGATTAGCTAGAACATTAGAAGAAATAGCACAAGCCTCAAGCGTAAACAAAAAGGAAGTTGGACGTAGCTACCGTTTCCTAATAAAAGAGCTCGACTATTCAATTCCCCCACTCAAACCAGGGCAATACATAACAAAGTTTTCAAATCAGTTAACAATGCAAGGGAAGGTTGAAGAAATAGCTCACAAAATTTTAGGTGCAGCAAAAGAGCTGAAACTTACTTCAGGTCGTGGTCCCACGGGTATTGCAGCGGCAGCAAGTTACATCGCCTCAGTATTGACAGGTGAAAGGAAAACGCAAAGAGAGATAGCCGAGATAGCACAGGTAACAGAGGTTACCATTCGAAATCGTTACAAAGAGCTTGTTGACCGCTTAATGTTTCAGATGGCTCTTTAACCCTTTTCTTTTTTTTATTTTCAAGCATTTTTAGAGAAGTTCTTCTTCATTACAACTGGAGCATTCTTCTTCCTCTTCTTCCAAGAATTGAGAAGCCGTCTCACCAAGTTCCCGAAGAAGTTCGCTGGGAATTCTCTCTTTCAGGGTTTTAGCTTCTTTTTTCAGTTTATCAACCTCATTTTCTAAAACCTTCGCCTTTTCGCTTAACTCAACAACCTCTCTAAGCTGCTCTATCTCTTCCAAAAGCATGTTTTTTTCATTTTCTAGCGCCTTAATCTTTTCTTCCAGCTTAGTCTTCATACCTATAACTTGCATAAGCCTTCCCACACTCTCAAAATCATATTTTGCACAATTAGCATTAATATTTTATCTTGACAACCACGTTCTGCGTTGCTTACAAAACACATTTTAGACTGTAAGACCATAATTATAGGAAGGGGCTTATAGTTTGGTTAATTGTCCCAAATGCGGGAGTGAAGTAGCAACACCCATCAAAACTTGGCCAATTTCTATTCGAAAACCGTTAAAAAAAGGCGAAGAAACTAAAATGGCAATGGGAATTTTCGAATGCCCAAACTGTAAAGCTAGGTTCAGAGCCGCTGTTGAATTTGAAACCAAAGTCGAAGAGACAGTAAGCATTAAAAATATAGTTGAAAGAATAAAAGGTATAAGGGGAGAACTAATGCAGACTCTGAAAAATCTACGCGAAAAAATAAAAACCTTAGAAACAGAACGGACAAATTTAATGATTGAAATTGAAAAATTGAGAAAAGTGGCGGAATCAAAAGTCACAGCTCTCGAGAGCGAAGTTAGCATGTTAAGAGAAGAAGTAAAATCTCTAAGGGAACTGCTAGGCTACAGCGAGAACACAGAAAAATAACACTAGCAGTTTCTCGCGCTTAATGAGAAAATCAAGAACTCTCTGTCGTTTGTACCAGATATTTCTTGTAATATTCTTGCGCTTTAGCCACGGCCTTCTCTGGATTTTTCAGTATCGTGTACCTTGCATTCGGCGAAAGTTTTTCAGCAGCGCTGAAAAATTCCACAACTCTTTTGACGTCGCCTTCATAAATCGCCAAACCACCAGCGATCTCATACCATACTTTGGCTCTTACAATGCTTTGACTTTTTCAAATTTCTTGGCATTCTCAGCAGCTTCTTTCATCGTCGTTCCAGTTTTTCTCGGGTCAAGAAACATTGTGTTAAGCAGTGCTTCGTAGGTTTCTCTATCGTCTCCACAAAGTTTTTCAAGCGCAGTTTTTTGTTGTACGGGTTGAACAATTGCTTTCTTTTCCTTTTCTTTTCCTTTTCTAAATTTGCTAAGTATACCCACGGTTAGTCATCCTCGATTATTGAGTGTGTTTTACATTTAGCATTAGATATAAACATCAGTTAATTTTAAAGGTTTGTCTGTCTATTATGTGAATATGCCATACAAATTCGCCTTTGACCTTTCAAGAATTCCACGTTTCTTCTTTAAAGAAATAGCCATAGTTGGCTATCAAGCAAGTGTACACAAAAAAGTTGGCAAAACTGCTCAGGAAATAATAAAAAAATTCAAAATTGACGAGGCAACGGGTCTCAACTTATCTGATGCAGTGATTGTTATACAGGACCTAATAGACATGCAAGCGAGGAACATAAAGGAAAGAGAAAAATTCGTGCAGACGAAGAAAAGAGCACTTTTTCTGCCGCATTGTTCAAGAAAATACATGGATAACCGTTGTAACGCAACCTTCGATCCTAACATTCCATCTTATGTCTGCGCTCACTGTTCCACAGATTGCCTAATTAACAAGGCAACAACGCTTGCAAAGAAAAAGGGCTACGACGTTTACATCTTACCAGGAGGCTCTTGTGTGCCAAAAATCTTGAGTAGTAAACGCTATGAAGGCATTGTCGGAGTCGCTTGCGGTGAAGAAATAAGACTTGGCGGGGAAATAACGCAACATATGGACGTAGCCAGCCAAGCAGTTCCCCTAATAAAAAACGGATGCGCAAACACAATCTTCAACATTGAAACTCTGATTAAAACTCTTTAAAAGAAACTATTTCACAATTTCTCGTTTCTTCCAACGAAGATTCTTGCTTCGGCACTTTCTACACTTAACTGCAGTTTCAGCATTCCGCGCACCACATTCTCTGCAGATTTTCATGTATAACCTATGTTTTTGAGCTATGGTCTTTTTGAGCGGGTCTAAGATTGGCATTTGTCAACATCTCTTTTTAGCTAGAACACAGACTATTTGCCTACACATATACTTTTTGTCTGCCTCAAACGTTTATGAGCTCAGCTACATCGCCCGGCTTTTCGGCGACTTTTACACCGGCCTTTTTGAGAGCGTCAATTTTGCTCTCTGCTGTTCCTGCCTTGCCCATCACTATTGCTCCAGCGTGACCCATACGTTTCCCTGGCGGTGCAGAACGTCCAGCGACGAATGCTACGACTGGTTTTGGATATTTAGTTTCGGAGATATATTTGGCTGCTAATTCTTCGAGGTTGCCGCCGATTTCGCCTATCAAAACCACAGCTTCTGTGCGCTCGTCTTTTTCAAACATTTTTAATGCGTCTATGAAGTTTAAGCCTGTTATTGGGTCTCCGCCCAGTCCGAGACATGTTGATTGTCCAAGATTTTTCCTTGTTAGGCTCGCAGCTACTTCGTATGTGAGGGTTCCGCTTCTAGAAACCATGCCCACATTGCCTGGCTTAAAAATATGCGCAGGCATGATTCCAAGTTTACTTTCTCCAGGGGTTATTATTCCCGGAGTGTTTGGACCAATTATTGTTGCGTCTGCTTCTTTTGCACGCGCCATTATGTTGATCGCATCTTTTATGGGGATATGTTCAGTTATTATTACAACGGTTTTTATTCCGTTTTCTAAAGCTTCCAGAGTCGCGTCTGCAGCAAAGGGCGCTGGAACAAAAATTATTGCTGCGTTTGCCGAATGCTTTTCTTGAGCTTCTTCTCCAGTGTCATAAACTGGAACATTGAGAACTTGGGTTCCACCTTTCCCAGGAGTTACGCCGGCGACAATTTTTGTGTCATATTCCAACATTAGCTTTGTGTGAAAACTTCCTTGGGTTCCAGTGATGCCCCAAACGATTGCTCGAGTGTTCTTGTCAATTATTATTCCCAATGTTATTTTCCTCCGCTTTTAGCGATTTCGATGACGCGCTGTGCTGCTTCTTCCATACTTTCTAATACGTGTATGCCAGCTTCTGTTAGTATTCGTTTTCCCTCTTCTTCGTTTGTTCCAACGAGTCTTATGACCATGGGTTTTGTTACTCCAACTCTTGTCTTTGCTTCGAGAATTCCCCTTGCAACTTCGTCGCATCTGGTGATTCCGCCTAGAATGTTGATGAATAGGGCGTTGACGTTTGGGTCTGAAAGCACTATTTTTAAGGCTGTGGCAATTTTGTCCGATGGAGCCCCACCGCCAACATCTAAGAAATTCGCGGGTCTTCCGCCATAATATTGGATTGTGTCAAGCGTCGCCATCACAAGCCCCGCTCCATTGCCAATAACGCCTATGTTTCCGTCCAGTTTAACGTAAGCCAAATCGTTTTTCAGAGCCTCTATCTCTTGTGGAGAAAGCTCGCTTTCCTCGCTAAGAAGCCTCTCCTTGTACTCTGGATGTCGGAAAAGTGCATTGTCATCTATTATTATGCGGGCGTCTGCAGCGACAAATTTTCCTTCAACTGTTTCCACTAGAGGATTCATTTCAACTAATTCAGCATCATAGTCCATGCCTACTTGGTAAAGTCTTTCAAAAATTTTTCCAAGTTCAGAAAGTTGACTGCTAGTGTAGCCAAGTTTTCTTGCTACTTGTCTAGCGTGGAAAGAACGGAAACCATGTCGGGGATTTATTAATGATTTAATGATTTTTTCTGGAGTTTGAGTGGCTACTTCTTCTATTTCCATTCCGCCGACCGCAGAGGCAATTACTACGTAGCTTTGGTTGAATCTGTCTGTGGTTATGCCGAAGTAAAGCTCCTTTTTAACTTGTATTTTCTCTTCAATCCAAACACTTCTCACGGGAATGCCCTTTATCTGTATACTTAACAGTTTTTCAACAGACTTCTCTGCTTCTGAGACGGAATCAGCGAAAAGTATCCCGCCAGCCTTTCCTCTTCCTGCAACCAGCACTTGCGCTTTGACGGCAAAGGGTGGTTTCAGTTTAGATAATATCTCATACGCTTGGGTCTTATCCGTTGCCAATCCGCCTTGAGGTGTTGGAATCCCATATTTTGTAAGTATGTTTTTCGCTTCATACTCGAACAGTTTCACATCAATTCGCTCCTCACTTTATGCTTTCTATAGTAACGTAAGATTTTGTGTCTTGTATTCCCTCAATAGCAGATAACCTTTTCAGAACTTCGTCAAGTTTTTCACGGTCAACTATCAACAATGCGTCAACGTCACCAGCTATTCTGAAAGCCCTTTGAAGAGCAAGTTCCTTAACCTTTTCGTAAGCGTACATTCTCTTGTGAGGAGACACCTTAAGAAACACAAAAGCGGGAGCAGACGTTATCCCAAGCACATCCAGCCCTTTCTCAGTTACGTCTATAAACCCTCTACCTGTGCGTATATAATTCAAGTCTCTAAGTTTTCTCAGGTGAACATTTAATGCTTGCCTACTTATGCCCAACTGCCTTGCCAACTCATCCTGTTTCACATGCAACGTGTATGTGCTTGTGGATTTGCCTCTTTCATACAACATCCGCAGTATTTTCAACGAACGCCTTGTTAGTGCCTCCAATATTTCTTCCTCTTTTTAACATTTTGTTAAGGTTGAATTTTACAATAGTAGGGATTATTTAAAAGTTTAGCAAATAAAAATCATGAAGCATGAGCAGTTTTCAGCCGTTAACTAGAAGTATAAACCGTAATGTATTTATTTGTCGATAAAAATGGTTATGAAGCCATAAAAAATGGAAAAACTAGGAGTGAGGCGGTCAGTATGTCAGAAAGCAACTCGGTATTGATCGGAAATAAGCCAGTAATGAACTACGTACTGGCTTGCATAACCCTCTTTCACGGCGGAGCAAAAGAAGTAAATGTTAAAGCAAGAGGGCGATCTATAAGTCGTGCCGTAGACGTCGTCGAGGTCGTTAGACGCCGATTCCTGCCAGACGTAAAGATCAAGAAAGTCGGCATTGGAACGGAACAAATGGCACCCAGAGAAGAGGGTAGCACGCCCACAAACGTAAGCACAATCGAGATAACCCTAGAACGCTAAACAGCGTTCGCGTAAATGTTCAGAGCTCCGCCCCCCTCCTTTATTTGTGGAGGGCACTGTTTCAGGTGAAAACAGTATTATGTAGTTTCTGTTTAAAGAGTGGGATACTGTGTCAGAAGTGTTCGGCTAAGTTAAAGTCTGGAGAAATAAGTGAGCTTGATTTGAGGATTGCTCGTTTGTTATTGTCTTTAGAGGAGAGGTATCCTTCTCTTCAGAATGTTTATTTTCACGGTGCGGTTGAGGTGGATGGGACTTTGGCTTTGGTTGTTGGGCATGGTGATGTTCCTCGGCTTTTGGGTTATGGTGGTAAGATTATGAAGGCGTTGAGTGAGGAGACTGGCAGGAAAGTTCGTGTTTTGGAGTATGGGGTTGATGACCGTAAGTTTTTGGAGGATTTGTTTGCGCCTTTGAGCATAATGACTATTAACACTATTTGGTTGCCTGATGGAACTACGGAGACTAGGGTGATTTTGAAGAAGCGGCGTGGTGCGCAACCGCCTTTTGATGTAAAGGCTTTAAAGGAGATTGCGCGTAAGGTTCGGAACATGGTCTTGCGTGTGGAGTTTGCGGATTAAAGGTTTGGCGGTGAAATTGTGAAGTTAGATTCTCTTGGTGAGTGGCGCAGAACGCACTATACTGTTGAGGTTAAGCCTGAAATGGATGGTGAGGAAGTTACTGTTTTTGGTTGGGTTCAAGATGTTCGGGATTTGGGTGGCATTCGGTTTATTATATTGCAGGACCGTGAAGGAACTGTTCAAGTTACTGTTCCAAAGAAAAAGGTGCCCAGCGAAGTTTTGTCGAAGTCTGACGTGTTGCAGAGAAGGTATAGTATAGGCGTGAAGGGTGTTGTAAAAAAGACAGACATGACCCCAAGAGGCATCGAAGTAATACCGAAGGAGATTAAAATTTTCAGCATTGCCGCTTCTCAATTGCCTATTGACACAACTGGAAAAACGCTTGCAAATCTGGAGGTTCGATTGGATGCGCGTGCGTTGGACCTTTGCCAAGAAGAAAACACGGCGGTTTTCAAAGTGCAGCATGTAGCCGTAGAGGCAATACGGGATTTTTTGTTTGAAAGAGGATTTTTGGAGGTGCATACGCCACGGATAATTGCGTCCGCAACTGAAGGCGGTGCGGCTCTTTTTCAGGTTGATTATTTTGGGCGGAAGGCGTTTCTTGCGCAGAGTCCGCAGTTGTATAAGGAGCAGTTGGTGATGAGTTTGGAGAAGGTTTTTGAGGTTGGTCCTTTTTTTAGGGCTGAGGAGTCGCATACTCGTCTTCATTCAAGCGAGTTTATTTCTGTGGATATTGAGCAGGCTTTTGCTGATGTTGAGAATGTAATGCGGTTGCTTGAGCAGTTGATGCGGCATGTTTGCATAACTGTCCGTGAGAAATGTGGGAGAGAACTGGCAGTGCTGAAATATTCTGTGGAAGTGCCGGAATTGCCTCTGAAACGCTTAAGGTATGATGACGCACTGCGTGAATTGAAACGTGAAGGCATAGAGATTCCATGGGGAGAAGACATACCTACACCAGCGCTTAGGAAATTAGGCAAGATTCATCCGTACCTTTATTTTATAACCGAGTGGCCGACGCATTCCAAGGCTTTTTACATAAAGCCGCGAGATGATAATCCGGAATTATGTGAAGGTTTTGATTTGATGTGGCGGTGGATAGAACTCGTGTCTGGAGGAACGAGAATTGCTTCTAAAGAGCTTTTAATAGAGCGGTTGAAGGAGAAAGGCTTGAATCCGGAATCTTTTAGGCATCATTTGCAAGCGTTTGATTATGGGATGCCTCCACATGCTGGTTGGGCTATTGGGCTGGAGAGGTTGACTATGATGTTGACTGGAAAAAGGAACATTCGGGAAGTGACGCTTTATCCACGAGACAAATTTAGGTTGACACCTTAACAATTGTTTGAAGCGGTAGCAAACTGGGTGATAGCCTTATTTTTTAAAGCTCTCTGTGGTTGTTAGCCCCCCTTATAAATAGGTTCAATTTGCGTCTCAATCTCTGATAGAATGGATGTGATGTGTATGATTGTGTTACTTTTTCAGTTCTTCGATTAATCTGACCAGTTGGCTTACTATGTAATCGTTTATGAATTTTCCTTTTTCAGCCGAAGCCACCGTTGGGTCGCCCCGTATTCCTTCAGGCAAAAATTCTCTTGGATTCACAATTATTTCGAATCTTGGAAGTTTCTGAAAATTCTTTTGCCCTTTTTCCTTTATTAGGTCAGGTCGTATTGCCATTATCCGTGAGGTTTCAATCGTGCCGCCGTGTCCGTCTTTTTCGTCGAAATATTTTCCGCGGAGTTCATACGCAAAATCGTAGTCGGAGCACACTATTATTCGCAGTTTTTGCTTTTCAGCGTCCTCTCTATGTTTCCACATTACATGGTGCGCGGCAAGTCTTAAGGCAGCCATCTGCTCCTCGTCTGCGTGACCGCTGAGGATTAAGAATCGTTTGAATCCGTTGCGTATGAATTCTTCGATTATTTCTCTGGTGATTCTGTAAAGTGATCGGAAGCTTACAGAGATTGTTCCTGGAAAAATGCGTGTGGTTGTGCAGATGCCATATTTTAATGGTGGCGCGACTAGGCTGTGGGTTTTTTTGGCTACTTCAACTGCAATGTATTCTGGTTGTAGGCTATCAGTGCAAAGCGGCAAGTGAGAGCCGTGCTCTTCGACGCTTCCAACTGGAAGAATTATTACCTTGTTTGTTGCCGCCGCTTCTTTTATTTCTTTCATTGTTAACTCAGCAAACCAAACCGTGCTTTCTGAAGCCATAACAGTTCCCTTCCAATGCTTAATGCGGTTTAGGAGAATAAAGTTTTGTTTTTAAACTTAGAATCCTGCTTTTATTGGGTTTCGCGGTTTCATTATTTCTCTTAGAAAAATTGTTGCGTATGAGCCACGGTATAACATGAAGCTTACTTCGGCGATATGCTTGGACGAGTGTGTAAAGTCTTTTTCTATCTTGTCTAAGGAAAAATTGTTTAGTGGAGTTATGGCGGCTCGCAGTTCTCCTTTCGTGGTTGTTTCCGGCATCGCTTTGATTCTAAAGTTTTCTTGAGTTACGCCTTCTTCTTCAAGAATTTGTTTTTCGATTTCTCCTTGAACGCCTTGCGAGGTTCGCTGTTTCAAACCTATTAAAGGAAGAGCTAAACGCATCTTTCCAGCAACGACTGCATCGTTAATTTCTTTAAGCGTTTGTAGGTTTGCTGTTCTATACATTGTGGTCATTGGCAATCCGGAGTGTTCAATGTTCACAACATAATCTCCAACTTCAATTTTATTCAATGCAAAACCGCTTGTGATTCTCTTGCTTAGAAACTTGTTGAAGAGATAAGATTGATAGGCTTGTGGAAAGAGTAGACGCAATTTTGTTGGTAGTCGTCGGAAGGCGCCTACGAAATCGTCTGGTTTTTGAATTAAGTGCCGGAGCATCAGCCGTTCATAACGTAGTTGCTTCGGAAAATTCTTTAGCGCTTGCTTAAAATCTTGTGTGGCTTTTAATTCTTTGCGTGCTTGTCTTGATTCTGGATGCTCGTAGGGGCTGGGCTTAGCCAAAAAAAGCATGGTTGCCTTCTTGAAGTTGCCTTTAACAAGAGCCTTACCCACAAGATGCGTTATTGGGCGTGTTGTGCCGAAACGCTGATGACCGAAAAAGTTGGGAACACCGCCTACTGCTTTGAGTTCTTCAACGATTTTTGCAGTTCTCTTTTCTATTGCGGATTTGGAGTGGCGTATTGCTCTGATTGTGATGTTAAAATTGTTTCCCAAGAGGTAATATGGTGAAAGTTTACTGCGAAAATAGCCTACGGGATGGATTTCTATGTCCTTGACTTTAATCTGCCGAAGTGTTTCGGCTGTTACGCCTTCAATTGTGATGTGCTGAGCTGTGAGAGCCTTAGCGTCTTTTATGCCCGCAATGTGAATTTGCCCAGTGCTTACGCCAATTTGCTCTGCAATCATTCTAATGGCTTGGAACGTGTCCCAATTTCGCTTAACCATAACGCATAGTAGATAACGGTCTCTTGTTGATGATACACCTAATGGTTGGTGCCCCAGAGTGTGGTTAACTTCGGCTTTGGAACCGTCAACCAACACTTCTTTAACAACAAAATCCTTAACAGACTGCCGAATAACTCCGCCGACACCAGAAGAAGCGGTAGCATAAACTTCAATGCCGATTAACTTCTCAACTTTAGGAACAAACAAGCCACATAACGCTCTTTTAAAGCTAAAAGAGAGGAAGCCTACCAGTTAACCTATCCACCTTCTCAACCGGTGCTGGACCAATTCCTAAACAAGTAACAGTTCCCGGCGGAATCTCAGTCAAACCTCTATCAACAATCAATGCACAAGGCAACACTAACTCTTTCGCTTGTTTCTCTAACTCTAACAATTCCTTTTCGCTTTTCACCTTAACAGCTATTTTGCATTGTCCTTCACTTAACCAATTTTCCCACCATGCCTTGTGGTGTTTGCGGGCTTCTTCTGCCGCAGAAACCGCCGCATGACCCGCTTGAGCAGCAACTTTACCCTTACTCAAACGTAAATCAGAACGAAAAACAACCACTTGCTTATAACGAAACTTGCTCATGCGCTTCCAACCGTCCCTAACAGTTTGTTCTCCAGAGATTTTAAGGATTCGCAGACAAATGGAGAAAGAATAGGTAGAAAAGAGCCGAGAGAATCCGTGGGCTCCGCAGAGCATGTATGAGCGCTTGTCCTTGAAAATCTATGTCTTCAACATTTCGAAAAGTTTTATCCAGACCTAATTTTGTGCAGAAACCAATGGCATCATCCATTTTCTTATCAGACATCGCATTGAGCGTTTTCCTTATTCTAAGCATGGCTTTCATGTCAAAACCTAAAAGTTTCTCACATCGCCTCTGATATTTGCTTAGAAAAATGGTAGAAAAATCATCCGCGTATAAAGCTTCACGTGCCACTTCAGCGGCAATTCTTGCACAGTTCATTCCCATAACCACTCCGCCGCCAGTTGTGGGCTTCACTTGAGATGCAACATCACCGACTGCTAAAAAACCGTTCGAATATGCTTTCGGAATTAGTCCTCCCAGCGATATCGGGTGAAAAGTGGTTCGCAATATTCTTGCTGCACGCAATTTCTTGGAAGCCACTGGATGATTGCACATCAATTTCTGCAAAAACTCCTTCGGATTTCCAATTTGCGCTGCTAAACCCACTTTCGCCTTTCCATCTCGCTTCGGAGCCAACCACGCATAAAAACCCGGCGCATAGTGTTTTCCAAGAAAAACTTCAACTATGTCTGGCTCTACGTCTTTAACGTTTTCAACCTCCGCCTGCACAGCATTAACAAGCATTTCACTGTTTAGCGTTTGCAAGCCAGTTTGCCTCAAAATTCGCGAAGAAATTCCCTCAGCGTCAACTACAAATTTAGCCGTAAACTCACAGTCAACTTCGCCGTTCAGCCTTACTAATGCACCCTTTACAAAACCGTTCTCAACGATTAATGATTTAACCTGCGAATTTAGGCAATATTGCGCGCCAACTTTTTCTGCCTTTTTTGCAATGTGCTTGTCAAATAAAGCACGGTTAACAATACATGTTACAGGTTGAGAAAAACGAACTGAGAGGGTTTTTCCGCTGGGCGAGTGAAAGTTTGCTCCATAAAAAACGTTTTCAACAATCTCATCGGGAAGCGGATAAAGCCCCAGAGTCCTTAAGCCCTTGATGCTTAAGTGTCCAGTGCAATGGCATGGAACACCAATTTCTTCATGTTCCTCAAAAACCCTAACGTTAAAGCCATGCTTTGCCAAGTTTAGAGCCGCAAATGACCCGCATGGTCCACCCCCAACAATAATGGCGTCTGAAACTGTTTCCATCGAATGCACACTGACTACGTTACAAGCTCAACCCGTCTTTTGCCCCGAGCCAACGACATAGTCCGAATTTTCCCGCCGATTTCCAACCGCATCAAAAGCTCATTGAAGTCCTTAAAGCCCAAATCTTCATATTCTTCGCTTAACGCATCGAACAACTCCGTGTCTGTCATCGCGCCTTTCTTCTTCAAAATCTCCAACAAAACGAAATAGGCGGGATGTGTCTTCCAAGTTTTAACTGGCAAGACCATGCGCTCCTAAGCAACAGGCGTGGCGGGCTTCTGAACTTGCCGAACTTGCTGCATGAAACCCTTATACCATTTCTCCATGTCCGGCGTAATTGACGGGCCAGTCCTTTTCAGTGCTTCTTGAAAGTCCACCATCGCAACTTCTTTTGTATTTACATCTCTTCGCAGGGCTTGCATGGCGGCTTCTCTGCAGAGAGCTTCGATGTCTGCACCCGAATAATTCTTTGTCATAGCCACCAGTTCTGATAAGTTGACGTCTTTTGCCAAAGGCATGTTCTTCGTGTAGATTTTGAATATTTGCAGTCTGCTTTTCTCGTCGGGCTCCGGCACATATATTAGTCTGTCGAATCTTCCCGGACGGAGCACTGCTGGGTCTACAATGTCTGGTCTGTTTGTCGCGGCTATAACAACAATGTCTTCTAAAGCCACGATTCCATCCATCTCGGTTAATAGCTGACTTATGACACGTTCTGAAACGCCGCTGTCCGCGAAGCCTAAACCTCTGCGGGGCACAAGCGAGTCTATCTCATCAAAGAATATAACTGAAGGCGCTGCCATTCGCGCTTTTCTAAAAACTTCTCTAATGGCTTTCTCAGATTCGCCAACCCACTTTGAGAAAACCTCTGGACCCTTAATTGTTATGAAGTTGGCTTCGCTTTCGGTGGCAACAGCCCTTGCCAGAAGCGTTTTTCCACAGCCTGGCGGTCCATAGAGAAGTATGCCTTTTGGTGGTTTGATACCGAGGCGGTTGAACATTTCAGGGTTTTTCATAGGCCACTCCACTGCTTCTTTTAGTTCCTGTTTTACTTCTTCCAGTCCGCCTATGTCTTCCCAGTGGACGGTGGGCACTTCAATGTAGACTTCACGCATGGCTGTGGGCGTGACTTCCTTGTAAGCGTTCATGAAGTCTTCCATTTTAACTTCCATTTTCTCTAGGACGCTTGGCGGTATGCGTTCTTCTTCAAGATTTATTTGCGGCAAGTATCTGCGGAGGGCTTTCATGGCTGTTTCGCGGCATAATGCTGCTAAGTCTGCGCCTGTGTAACCATGAGTCATTTCAGCCAGTTTTTTAAGGTCAACATCTTCCGCCAATGGCATTCCACGCGTATGAATCTGCAAGATTTCATGTCTTCCCTGCTTGTCCGGTACGCCTATTTCGATTTCTCTGTCGAATCTGCCAGGTCTGCGCAGTGCCGGGTCAAGTGCGCCGGGTCTGTTGGTGGCGCCTATGACGATGACGTTTCCTCTTCCAGACAAGCCATCCATTAAAGCGAGAAGCTGCGCAACCACTCGCCTTTCAACTTCGCCGGTAACTTCTTCACGTTTTGGCGCGATTGCGTCAAGCTCGTCGATGAATATTATGCTTGGTGCGTTCTGTTGGGCTTGCTGGAAAATTTCTCTAAGCCGCGCTTCTGACTCGCCGTAGAACTTGCTCATTATTTCTGGTCCATTTATTGAGAAGAAGTTTGCTTCTGATTCGTTCGCAACAGCTCTGGCTAATAGCGTTTTGCCACAGCCTGGTGGACCGTGAAGCAGAACTCCTTTTGGCGGTTCTATTCCGAGTCTTTGGAAAAGCTCCGGATGCCTCAAGGGAAGCTCAACCATTTCTCTTACTCTTTGTATTTCTTCGTGTAAACCGCCGATGTCTTCGTATGTTGTTCGCGGTAATCCTTTTCCTTCCGGTGCTGGCTCGTTTAGAATGGTGAGTTTTGTTTCTGATGTGACTTTCACTATGCCGTGCGGGCGGGTTTTTGTTACTGTGAAGGGAATGGCGTGTCCAAGCATCATCACAAGCGTTGTGTCGCCTTCGACAAGCGTTCTTTCCATGAGGCGATTTTTCACGAAATTGGTGAAATCTTCATCAACGTTTAGGCGCATGTCCACCGGCGCCAAAGTTATGCTTAACGCAGTTTTGACTTTGGCGGGGCGCACAACGACGTATTCATTTATGGCTACGCCGGCGTTTTTGCGTGTGAAACCGTCTATTCTTATCATGTCTCTGTTTTGGTCTTCGCTGTAGGCTGGCCAAGCTATGGCGGAAGTTGTTCTTTTTCCAGCTATTTCTATAACGTCGCCTGCTGTTATTCCTAATTTCTGCATTGTTTTTTGGTCTACGCGGGCTATGCCTCTTCCAACGTCTCTTTGTCTTGCGTCTCCGACGCGTAGTTGTACTTCACTCAATTAGAATCCTTCCCATTATTTGTTGATTGGGATACATCACGAAACAAAGTTTCAATCCTATATAAATGTTTAAACCAAGTGTTTAAGGTTATCTGCTTGTTCTGCGCACCATGACAGTTTGCACTTGGCTTATTTCGTCCATGCCTTCCAGTTTCTTTTCAAGTTCTTCAAGTATGCCTGTCTTGTCTTCTGGAAAGGTTATCTGCACCAGCAGTGCTTTTAAACCGAAGGCTATTGGTTCTTCGCCGTATCCGCGAACCGCGGCAAACTCTGGAAGAGTCTTTTCAATCTTCTTTTTCAATGGGTCGAAGTTGTCGATTACTTCTTTTGGAAAGATTTTGTAGACAATTACGACGCTACCCATTCTTTAACCTCCATCATTTATGGTCCGACGAAACCGCATTTGGGACATTTATATGGACGCCCAAATTTTCTGCATTTTCCGCAACGGCGTATTTGGATTTCGCCGCAGTTTGGGCAGAGAAATTTTGTGGCTTCCGCTGCAGGCGGGATTGGTTTGCCACAGCTTGTGCAAGTAATTAGAGTGATTGCCGCGGTTTTTTCAGACATCATGACCCCTTCATGTGGTGGTTCAGTAATTGTCAGACTTCCTTATATCTTCTATGTTCACCTCGCAAGTTTATTATTATAGTTCAAAGTGTATATTTCATGGGATTCTTTTGGGCGTAAACCTCCGCGACCTCGTTCCAAAAACAACCATAAGCCTCGAAAACTTAGCCGGGAAATCCATAGCCATAGACGCTTACAACGCATTATACCAGTTTCTAGCCATAATCCGCCAGCCAGACGGCACACCATTAAAAGACAGTGGCGGAAGAGTAACAAGTCACCTAAGCGGTCTGCTTTACAGAACAAGCAACCTCGTGGAGCTAGGCATAAAACCAATCTACGTGTTTGACGGAATCCCGCCAGCGCTTAAAGAAGTGGAAATAAAGAGGCGTATGAAAGTCAAAGAACAAGCTATGGCGCTGTATGAAAAGGCGTTGAGTGAAGGCAGAATGGAAGAAGCCCGTATGTACGCGCAAGCGACATCACGCTTGAAGGATTACATGGCAGAAGACAGCAAAAAACTCTTAGATTTGATGGGGATTCCATGGATTCAAGCGCCTAGCGAGGGAGAAGCCCAAGCGGCTTTTTTGACAAAACGTGGCGATGCTGATTACTGTGCAAGCCAAGACTATGACAGTTTACTTTTTGGCGCTCCAAGGCTCGTGAGAAATGTGACAATTTCTGGTCGGAGAAAGCTTCCAAGCAAAAACATCTACATTGAAGTTATTCCAGAAGTGGTTGAGCTTGAAAGTGTCCTAAAAGAATGTGGAATAACGTATGAGCAATTAGTTGATGTGGGAATACTGATTGGAACAGACTTCAATCCAGACGGCATCGAAGGTTTAGGACCGAAAACTGCCTTAAAACTGATAAAAGAGCATGGAAACATAGAGAATGCCATGCCATATCTTAAAAACGCGAATTTTCCAGTTGAACCTCAAAGAATTAGGGAGATTTTTCTACACCCAAAAGTGACAGAGAATTACAAAATAGAATGGAAGGAACCAGACATTGAAGGAATAGTGAGCTTCATTTGTGGAGAAAGAGACTTTTCAGAAGACCGCGTGCGAAAAGCGCTGGAAAAAATGCAGGAAGGAGCTAAAAAACTTAAAGGAAAAACAACGTTGGAAAAATGGTTCGGCTGACGAAGTGAGTATAGAAATCTTTAACTTCTCTCCAAACATAATGCATTACCCCAAAAAATGGTGAAGTCACTTGGAAAAAAACCAAATTTCACTTCCAGTAGATGAACTACCAACAAAATGGTTCAACATAAGTCCTTATCTGCCAGAACCTTTACCTCCACCGAAAGAACCAGAAAATGGTCCTTCAAGAATGGAATTCCTTGGAAAAACAATGGTTCACGAATGCCTAAAACAAGAAATGTCAACCGACCCGTGGATACCAATTCCAGAAGAAATAAGAGAACTATACATTCAAGCAGGACGCCCTCGACCGCTTTACCGCGCAAAAAGATTAGAAAAATACTTAAAATTGAAAAAAGTGCGACTTTACTACAAACGTGAAGACTTGTCTCCAACCGGCTCTCATAAAGTAAACACTGCACTGGCACAAGCGTATTATGCAGCAAAAGAAGGAAAAACAACACTAGTCACAGAGACAGGAGCAGGACAATGGGGAAGCGCTCTTTCCTACGCCGCTTCAATCATGGGTCTCAAATGCGTAGTCTTCTGGGTTCGAGCCGTGTATGACTGGAAAAATGAACGACACACTTTGATGAAACTTTTAGGCGCAGAAGTGCACGCTTCACCAAGTAAAGAGACAAGCATCGGAAGAACGCTCTTAGCGCAAAATCCGAATCATCAAGGGTCACTTGGAATAGCAGTCTCAGAAGGTCTAGAATACGCTGAAAAACATAGCAACAGCGTTTACTGTTTAGGTTCCGTTCTCAACCATGTTCTGATACATCAATCAATAATTGGATTAGAAGCCATAAAACAGTTCGAACTTGCCGACGACTCACCAGACTTGATTGTTGGATGCCTAGGCGGAGGCTCAAACTTCGGCGGAATCGCACTGCCTTTTGCAGGTGAAGTTTTACAGAAAAAACGAGAATGCGAATTCTTAGCAGCCCAATCGCAAGCAGCACCAAACCTTGTCAAAGGAGAATACCGTTACGACTTTGGCGATGTTGCTGAGCACACGCCTTTGTTAAAAATGTACACGTTAGGACACAAGACTGACATGGTGCCAATTAAGGCTGATGGTTTACGTTACCATGCAGCAGCACCTTTAATCAGCGCCCTCAGACACCACAACATAATGAGAGCTGTAGCTTATCCAGCAGACGAAAAAGCAATTTTTGAAGCAGCAAGAATTTTCCTGCAAACCGAAGGTTGGCTCATAGCGCCAGAATCAAGCTACGCAGTACACGCTGGAATAGACGAAGCGTTAAAGGCAGAAAAGGCTGGACAAGAAAAGGTCATATGCATGAATATTAGCGGGCATGGTTTTTTGGATTTGGTGGCGTACAAGGAGAAGTTGGAATTCTAAAAATTACACTTAGAACCTTCACTTCCTATAGTCTGAGACAAGCATCAGCCTCTTAGTTGTCAACTCAGCCAAAACTGCAAGGTCTTCAGTTGGCAAATAGTGACTAGCCGACAAATCAAAAAATATGCTCGCTGAAGGCTGAAGTTCACTATCGCCTTTCCATAAGACATACGTCAAAGCAACCATAGGCAAAGCTGGAACCTCAACCGACACATCACCAAACTGGCATTTGACTCCACCTAAAACTTCAGCTGCCTCAACTAAACTTTCTGGGTTGTTTCCAAATCTTTTAGTTATTGGGTGAACCGCTCTCTCTAAGAATGCTTCCTCATAGGCGTAGCCTCCGGGCAAGTTTCTAAACTTAACAAGTTCACCAGTTTTCTGGGCGGGTTCAGCCTTAGAATAATGTGCAAGCAGAACATACAAGGTTTCAGGATTAGCCATATACATGTTTTTTATTTTATCGTAAACCTTGCCAGAACTCAACTCTAGTGTATAGCCTAAAAACTCAATAAAACCATGCTTGAAGCCAAGTCTACCACTTAAACTGCATATTTGCTCTGCATACGTCCTCCACAAAAATCTCAAACCCGCAAGTTAGAATTTATGGCCGTACTTTCCTGTTAAAGGAACAAAGGCTACTCCGCCTAGGTTTTCCTCCTTAAGCTTTCCATTAACGCTTTTGGTGAGTTTCATTAGAGCTTGGAATAAGTGCACACTCCCAACAGGGATTAGCATAATTCCGCCTGGTTTTAACTGTTCAATCAGCGGTTTAGGAACGTCGGGTGCAGCAGCCGTCACAAGAACCCTGTCATAAGGAGCCTTTTCAGGATAACCCAAAGAACCGTCAGCGCAAATTATTGTTACGCGGTCTCCGTAGCCTTCATTCAAAACGTTTTTCCTCGCATACTCCGCTAAGCCTTGAACAATTTCAACCGTGTAAACGTGACCCCACTCACTTCTTGGTGCATCTCTAGGCGCGACTATCTCTGCTATCGTGGCTGCGTGCCATCCGCTTCCCGCTCCAACCTCTAACACTTTATGCCCAATTTCTAACTGTAAGGCTTCATTCATTATTGAAACCATGTGCGGAGCCGAAACTGTCTGTCCAAAACCAATAGGAAGCGGCGTGTCAACAGCGCTATAAGACTGCATGTTTTCTGGAAGAAATTTCCCACGTGGCACAGAACGCATCGCTTTAATTACTTTTGGCGAACGCAGAATGCCTTCTCTCACAAGGCTATCAATGAGTCTTTCCCAGTCCTTCCTCTCCAAACAAAGGCACCAAATGAATAATTACAGCGTAGCCTTTTAACATTATTTGATTCAAGAAAGGGTGTTGGATGAAAAGTTATTTCACAGTGACTGATTTTGCAAGGTTTCTCGGCATGTCCGGGTTATGTCCTCTTTCAACTGCCATGTAATACGCAAGCAACTGTAAGGGAATAACGAAGGGTATCGGCGACAAAACCTCTGGAATACCCTTGGGCACTTCTATGTAATCGTCTGCTAACTTTTTGATTTCTTCGTCGCCTTCCTCAATAATAGCGATTATGGACGCGCCTCGGGCTTTCATTTCCATTATGTTTCCAATCAGAGTCTTGTGCGTCTCATCCTTCTGGCATATGAAAACCACGGGAAAACCTTGTTCCACGAGGCTTATGGGTCCGTGTTTGCTTTCACCGGCTGGAAAAGCTATGGCGGGCACGTAAGCGATTTCCATAAGTTTAAGTCTTCCTTCATAGGCTGTGGCTGTGCTTATTCCGCGACCTAGGAAGAAGAAAGTTTTTGCGTCCTTGTATTTCTTTGCAATTTGCTTTATTTTTTCCTCTTGCGTCTGAATTATCATCTCAACAATCTCTGGTAGCTTCTCCAACTTTTCAGCCAAAAAGTCCATCTCATCCTGAGAAACTTTTCCTCTTTTCTTTGCAAGCCTCAAAGCTAATTGGGCTAAAACTGAAAGTTGGGATGTGAAAGTTTTCGTTGCTGCCACGCCTATTTCTGGACCGGACTGTTGTCCAATGTAAACCCGCGAGACACGCGTCAAAGTTGAGCCGATAACGTTAGTTAACCCAAGAACTGTTGCGGCTCTCTGACGGGCGCAGTTCACAGCGGCTAATGTGTCTGCTGTTTCGCCGGATTGACTTACTGCTAATATTGTGCTGTCGATGTTGACGGACTTGCCATGTTGCTCAACAAACTCTGAAGCGATAACGGGATATGTTGCAAGAAAAGCGAGTTTGGAGAACATGTAGGATGCGGCTAAGCATGCGTGATAGGATGTGCCGCAGGCTACGAGGAAAACTTCTCGAGCACGGTCTAGAAAAGTCGCCATCAAATCAAGATAATGCTCTTGCAGTCTAAGCGTGTTCCGCAGAGTCTCGGGTTGCTCATGAATCTCCTTCAACATAAAATGCGGGTAACCCTGTTTAACAGCCATTTCAGGCGTCCAATCGATGATTTTTGGCTCTCGCAGAACAAGGCTTGCGTCGGCGATTTTCTTTATTTCGTAGCCTTCAAGCGAAAGAGTGACGAGCTCTCCATCATTGACTATAACAGCCTTGTTGGTTAATGGTAGAAATGCTGGAATGTCAGAGGCACAATAAATTGCATTTTCGTTCACACCGACGACGAGTGGGCTTTCGTGTCTGGCGCATACTATTTTGTTTGGTTCCTTTGTTGAAATTACGGCTATTGCATATGAACCATCAAGTCTTTTTGTTGCTTCCAGAACTGCGTCAGCAAAACCCAAAGAGGGATTGTTTTTTAAAACTTGCTCGATAAGATGGACAACCACTTCTGTGTCAGTTCTAGATTTAAAAACATGACCCAAACTTTCTAACTCAGCCTTTAGCTCGGCGAAATTTTCTATAATACCATTATGGACGAGAGCAATTTGTCCGCTGCAATCCACATGCGGATGCGCATTTACCTCTAAAGGCGCGCCATGCGTCGCCCATCGTGTGTGTCCGATGCCGAGACCCCCAGGCAAGTCGTCCAGGTCGCGTGTTTTGTGAACTTCGTCTATTTTTCCCTGGTCTTTTTTTATGTAGAGTTTGCCGTCGTGTATGGTTGCTTCGCCCACGGAATCGTATCCTCGATATTCGAGCCTTTTCAAAGCTTCATGGATTACTGGCGCTGCGTTTCCGTTTTTTAAGATGCACCCGAAGATTCCACACATCTTTAAGCCTCATCGTTTAATTTTTGACTTCGCTGAGCCGTATTCAAGGCTTTTCTGCAGTAATAAGCTTTCTTAAGAGAAAAATTCGAGTTCTAAAAATTCCTTAAAAGTATTTTCCATGAAACAGTAAGAATTTTGCTCTAATTTAAATGAGACCATTAACAAATTTTTTATAATGAACCAGTTTTATTTCAACGCTTTTCGCGCCATTTCAGCGCCTTGAACCAAGTTTTTCAATTTTTGAAAGGCCACTTCCCACGTTCTTGTTCTTAAACCACAATCTGTGCTGGCGCATATTCTGTTTGGGTCGCCAACAACATTAACTGCGTGTAATATCCTGTCTCTAACAAGCTCTGGCGGTTCGATGAAATCTGTGTGGACATCTACTACGCCTACACCGTATTTTCCATGGAACCCATATTCCTCGAACAGTTTCAGTTCTTTATAGCCTATTCTCGCATCTCCAATCTGTCGGTTATCCCTGTTCGCAAATTCAAGAGTCAGCTGGCTACAGTTTCGCAATTCACAAGCGTATTTAGCGAGGATTTGATAGTTGCTGTAGCAATTGTGCAAGCTGAAAGTGCAGTTGAAACCCTTCACCGTTGCATTGAAGGATTCTACAAACAGTTCCATCTCTTCTTCGGTTGGGTTTGTCGTCGCTGCGGGTTCGTCGATTTGAATCCACTCTGCGCCGGCATTTACTAAATTTCTTATTTCTGGTCTAACAACCTCATTTACCAAATCAAAAAGAAACTCTCGCTTGGCTTCAAGTTTTCTTCGTCGGAAATCTTTAACTTTTCCGCTGAGCTTTTTTTCATAATATTCGTTGAATGTCCAATCGACAAGCGTGTAGGGTCCAGTGAATGGAACTTTTATTTTTACATGTGTGTTTTGTTTGGTGAATAGAAATTCGTCAACATAGAAAGGCTTCACATATTTTGGTTTGCTTATGCACGCTGCCTTGTTGAAGTAGCGGTAATCAAAGGATTTCACGAGACCTAAAAATTCGAAACCCATCACGTTTCTAATTATGTGTTCATACATCTCTGAGCGCCATTGTTCGCCGTCATAATAAACGTCTATGCCCGCTTTTTCGAAAAGTTTAATTGCGTATCTTGCAGACCATTCCAGAACAGTCTTTCGCTTTTTAGGAGAATCTTTCTCGGCTAGCAATTTAACAAGAACGCCCGTGTCTGTGATTCCTAGTCTTTTTCCCCATTCCACAGCCTCAGCTAAATCCTCCGTTGATAGCGGCGTCCCTCTGTAGCTTTTTACTCTCCATGACGGTTTAGCGAGGCTGCCAACTTCTTGTGTAGGAAAAAGTTTATTCATTAATCTCCTCTCTCAGACGCTTAGCCACGCTGCCGATAAGGTGCATCTTTTCTTGTGCTCTCTCCCATGGTAAAAATTCTAAATCACAGTTTGGGCAAACAAAAATGTCCTTTTGCTTTGAGCTATGCAAAGATTCAACTATTTCTTTTATGGATTCAATTAGAGTATCCGCTTCTTCAACTAACGAGTTTCGAGCATCAACTAAGCCTAAAGCGATGTCTTTATCAAAACTGTAATCTTTTAGTTTGTTAAGGTCTGTTTCGTACAAGTCTATCCCAAAATGATCAACGGGGAAATCCAAAGCGTCGGGTAAAATTTCACAGAAATCTCCGAAAAACGTTTGAAGGCATGTCTTTATTTGCGCGCCCTCTACAGAGACTTTTAATGCTTCGTTTACTGTTTTTATTTTATCTTTTGAAATAGATTGTTTGAAGGGTTTATAGACTAAAGCTGGGTCGCTTAACTGAACATATTTAAAGCCTAGTTTGGCTAAGCTTTTGATTTCTTCGTTCAATATTTCGGCATACTTGAACATAAGTTCCTCGTTGCTTTTGTAAAACTTGTTTTCAGAAAGCTGCGTGAAAGTGTACGGTGCGGGTAGAATTGCTTTCCAAGGGATGTTTTTAGGTAAGAGTTTAATGTAACTTGAATTTTGGATTATGTTTTTTTCGCGTCTTAGTTCATTTACTATCACGGGTTTTCTGTAAAACGTGTTGTTGTTAAACCATCTGGATAAACTTCCAACAGCTACTCCAGCAAGATTTTCCGTGAAGGGACGAAGCAAGTCTTGCCACTTGAGCATTCCATCAGTTATGTAAGTGAGCCCCGCAGAAGATTGCGCGTTTATTGCCTCCAACGTAGCATCTTCAAAAGCCTTCTCAAGTTCTCTTTTGCCAGCTTTTCCTCTTTCGTAGGCTCTCGTAAGTTCTACAAGCTCTTTTGTTCTTGGAAGTATTCCAGTGATGTAGCAGCCAATCATTTTAAACATACTCTGCTAAGCTTATTAGCGCAGGGTGTTGAATAGACTATTCGGCTACCGTAATAAAAATTTTAATAATAGATTAAGCTTTATCCACTTGAAAGGCTATGAACAAAAAACTGCTTCTTCACGAAGAAGACAAAACACAAAAAGTTAAAGAAATCGCGATAGTTGAAGACCCGCAAAAGCTGAAAATGATGCTTAACAGGCTTAGCTGGAAAATTCTGGTTTTACTTTCTGAAAATGAGATGTACCCGCTTGAAATAGCAAAAAAATTAGGCATCCACGAACAAAAAGCCTACTATCACATAAGAAAATTGGCAAAGGCGGGAGCTATAACTGTAGCGAGAGAAGAAGAAAAGAAAGGCGCCATAGCGAAATACTACAAGACCGTTTCGCCAGCGTTTGGAATAGAGCTTCCGCAAGAGTACAAACCAATAAAGAGGATTTCGCTATCAAGTATGAACGAACAAGTTCGAAAATTCTTTAAAGAATTCATAAAGGAAGACGAAACTTTTGAAGGAAAAATAGTTGTGGGCAGCCCAATGCCTCACGGACCCTTCAAAACAAGCGCGAGAGACGGACATTACGCTTCTCACTTAACATTCTTTTTGGGGCAATTCGCAAGATTGCCAGAAGAATTTGCAATAAAATTGGATGTTGACGTGAAAGCTGAAAAGGAAGAGAAAAACAACCTGATTCTAGTTGGTGGACCCGGAACGAACCTTTTGACGCAAGAGTTGAATGGACATCTGCCGATAAGGTTTAACATGCAACCGTCTGCGCAAGGCTTTTTGTTCGGCGGTTTAGTTTCAAAGAAAACATCTAACGTTTACACTGCAGATGCTGTTGGATTGATAGCAAAAATCGTGAACCCATGGGACAGCACCAAACGCGTTATTGTTTTAGCTGGAAACAAAGCAGTAGGCACAAAAGCATGCGTTTTGGCTTTGACAAATTTCTGGAAGAAAACCTTGAAAAACTATCATGGCGAGGACACTTTCGCCACGGTTATACAAGGCTTCGATTTGGATGGAGATGGAAAAGTCGATTCAATAGAAATTCTCGAATAATTTGTGTGGTGAAATAATATTTGTTGACTGTCAGAATGGCAACGATGAAGGATTTACCTCATATTTTGGCGCTTGAGAAACGGAATGGCGAACCTACAAACGAGGATCTGCATGTCTTGTTTAAGTTAGATAATCCAAATGAGAAATGTAGGTTTTTCGTGGCGGAGGAAAATGGCAGAATTGTTGGTTATTCACGTATACATCTATATAGATGGAACAATAGCGCATATATTATAACAGTTCTCGTTGATGCTGAAGAACGACGAAAAGGTGTTGGAACAAACTTGCTTAAAGCCATGGAAGATTTTGCAAGAAAAAACAAAGCCAGAGTCTTAATGTTCGATACATCAGCAGATAATACTCCTGCTATACAATTGTGCTTTAAAAACGGTTTTAAAATCTGTGGATATAACGACAAAATCTATCGAAGCGGAAAAACGGCTGTCTACTTAGCGAAAGAGCTATGATAAGCAATCGATTGATAAGGTCAAAGACATGAAGTTTACTGAAACCATTATTGCATGCGGACACGAAAACATCCAAGCTACACATGCAACAACATTTGAAGTTACTAAGGAAAAGAAATTATCAAGAAAGGGTGACTGCATCATCGCAGTTTCAGCAAACAAGGCCTTAGCTGACCTATCTTCAGAGTTTAAGAAACGGTTACGACAAGATAATGCAAAGCTGACGATTTTGATTGAAGCCGGAGACATTGCTGACGCGGTTACTGCTTTTGGAAACTCAAAACTAATTTTGACTCATCCAACCGACATCGTTGTAAGAAAAAGCAGTTACATTTGTAATCGAACATTGGCGATACAAGCAGATAAGGCAGCATGTGACTTGTCACTGAAGCTTGTGGAGAAATTGAAAAATCCAAAACAAAAAGTGAAAATTACACTGAAATTGATAATTTAATGAATTTTTGCATCTATGACTGCTTGCCATTCATATGGTGCTGTTTCTCTGACAAACCTCGCAAAAAATATTTTTTCAACTTTTCTTCCGCATTTCTGAACAGCCTCTGCGAAGTGTAATTTCATGTTTTCTAATGAGTTGGAAGCGTTGATAAAGCTGTAAAAATGTATTACGCCACCTTCGGGCTTCAGCGTCTTGCATGCCGCATCCACGTATTCTATTGCTTTTTCCGGCAGGTTCATGATAACACGGTCGGCTAACCGTGCAAGCTTTTCCTCAACCACTTGTCTCGCATCACCAAGCAATGGGTAAACTTTGCTTATTAAGCGGTTAAGCCTAACATTCTCACGCAAAAACTCAACAGCATATGGGTTAACATCCACAGCGTAAACTTTCACCTTCCCATGAGTTTTAGCAATCAATATCGCGAAGGGTCCAACACCAGTGAACAAATCCACAACAGTTTCGCCTTCCATGACAAGTGACGCAACTCTTTTATGCTCATAAGAGAGCCGTGGAGAAAAATACGCTTTAGTTAAATCCACACGAAACTGGCAGCCATGCTCCTTATGGATTGTCTCAGTTTTGGGCTCTCCAGCGATTACTACGAACTCTCTAAGGCGATATGTTCCACTGACGGCACCAACTTTAGCAAGCACGGTTCGCACATTCTTATGCGCTTTAAGAATTGCTTCGCCAATAACGCCCTTGTATTCTGCAAGCTCTGGTGGAATCTCAGCGATGGCAATGTCGCCAACGAAATCTATTGCGCGTGGCAGATTAGCCAACAAGTGCGGGGGCAGCTTGCCTTGAAGCAACTCAAAGAATGAGACTACACGCTTTTTCCTTTCAGGAAACTTGTAGGTTTGAATTTCAATGGTTGGAATTTTTTCTTGAAGCATTTTTAGCTCATCTTTCAATAAGTCACGAGCAAGCGGAATGTAAACGAATTCAGTAGTTCTTTGAATTTCCAGTTGTTTATCCACAATTTTTAGTTTGTTGGAAAAAACTACGGCTTCTTCACCGTGCACTTTAGGAACTTTAATGCATAAAGCTTGTTTAGACATAAAATCACAAAACCTTCATTTTATTAACGTCACAGTTTCCTTCAATTCTTTCAGCCATTTCCTTAACTTTTTCGAACAGTTTCCTACTTATGATGCCTTTTTCATAGGCTTTCTCAAGTTTTTCCATGTCTAAAACTTTAATTGAGCCGCCTGGATGGATGCAAACGTCAACTTCCAAATCCACATAACGTAACGCGTTTGGATAAACTTCCACAGGCGTGTTCAAGTTTATGTAGGTGCCCTTCCACTCTCCGCCAGCCGAGAAATACCGCGTTGTTATGCACCACTCGCCAATCTTGGTCTCACTTATTGCCTTGTCTCCAGCTTCCTTTCTAACGCCTAACCCGTCATAGAAACCGTCACTTCGCATCCTTCTGCTATACTTTATTCGCTCTTGGTCTAAACTTTCTATCGTCGCTTGTCCCAAATGAAAGACGATGCCGCTAAGCTTGACATGCTCAACATCCACACTGGAGCCCTTTTCCGGAAACTTGCGGCAGATCTGCTCTTTGAATAACTCTTCAACATCACTTCTGGACTGCCCTTTTTCCAAAAGTTTCTCAGCCATTTCTAAAGCAGCCGCGATTTCGCCTCCGCAACTCTTGTAAAAGTGATGCCCTTCCAAAGTCAAAGTAGAACAGCCTCTTAATTTATCTAACATCTTTTTGGAAGAGTATGGAAACTCAACATCCACGAAACATGAGCCTTCAACTAAAAGCGAAGGAGCCTCAGCGGAGGAAGCCTTCGCATTTAAGGTTTTAACCTTCTCCGCCAACTCCTTTATTTCTTTCTCAAGCGCTTCTTTTTGCTGATTTTCAGAGGCGCTGCGCCAAATAATTCCCCAGCCTCTTGGTGCAAGTGTTTTTCCTAACTCGTAAAGTTCTGTCCGTCGCTTTAGGTCTTGAATTTTAAGGCTTACGCCCACTTTGCCGTTTCGCAGTAGGATTGCGTATGTGCCAACAATTTTCAGTTTTGTGGTTAAAATTGGTTGTTTTGCGCCTAATCTTTTTCTTTCAACTTGAACAATTATTTGCTTGTTGTCTTCATTGATGATTTCGTTTTTTGGAAGCTTGCCGATTATGCTGTTGCCGATGTCAACGTAAACAGCGTATTCGTTTGAGTCTGTAATGGCTCCTTTATAGATTCCGTCGACATTAACGTGCCATTTCCGTGTTAAGACATCATCAAAAGTAGACTGTAAGACAGCGTGAAACTTATTAATTGCTTCGCATGCGCCGAGTACTCTGACACCTTGCAAATCGTATCTGTCTTTTATCTTTAGGTCCGACGGCGAAACATCATCTACAATTTCAAACCGTTTCTTTATGGCTGGAGAAGGCTGAGCTATTTCGAAACCGTTGTCTAAGAGCAGTTTTGTAAGAGCAGTTGAGTAAATTCCTCGAACCTTCACTTTCATGACGTCAGCCAACTTTCTCAACCTTGTAAAGCCAGTTTGTTTTCTGCACATTGAATTTTACGCCTAAAATTTTCTCAACAAGCCAAATGTTTGTTTCCAAATGGTCAGAAACTGCGCGGGTTAAGTAGGCGGATTTGCCTTTTGCTAATGCCATGTACGGAATTAGCATGTCAGCTAAGTGAACGTCAACTGTAGGCTTTGCGGCAACTTCCACGTAGAGTTTTTCAGCGGCTTCTTTCCCAACAGCCTCGCTTGTTTTTCTTAGCTCGCCGATTGCGTCAGCACCGATGTACGCGTTTGTGTTTGTTTCAGCCCATAAAACTAGCGAACTGCCTTTCTGTAAAGGGTTAGATTTGTCGTTGACTATTTGAATGTCCGCTGTGTACCCTTTTTCTCTCAAGTAGTCGGTTGCCACTTTTGCTTGACGCTCAGCAACCTTTCTTTCTGCAAGAAAAGTGCAAACTGAAACTCCTCGGATAGCTTTGATTTTGCCAAAATTTCCCGCATAGAAAGGCTTCGGCGATTTGCATGGCTCAACATTTACGGTTACTTCGCCCATTCCTTTTGGGTAATATCCATACCTCTGAACCGTTAAGAAAGCGTCTATTCCCATACGCTTGAGCGTAGGCAAAAGCACAAACCGCACGTAGTTTACAGTTGGCGCGTGCGAAACGTCCGTTCCGCCCTTCGTCACATGCAAATGCACGGTTTTCTCTGCGAAAGCACAGATGGGAAACACGGTTAAGAGAAGCATTGGAATGCTTCCTGCCGTGCCAATTTCTGCCTCAATTTTTCCGCCTTTCACTTTTTTGGGATTAAACCAAAGCTCGCGTGAATTGAGCTCTGCTCCCTTAAGCTCGGCGTCACAGAGTCTTGCAGCAGTCAAAACCGCTTCTAAATGCTGCGGTCTCAAACCAGGCTGTGGTCTGTTCTGCCTAATATTGTAAATGTGCAGGGGTTGTCCGAGAATGGCGGCTAGAGCAACAGACAATCTGAGAATGGTTCCGCTTCCGCTTTTTTGACTCCCGTCAATTTCAATCACGGGTTATGAGCACTCCCTCATTAATTTACGCATGAAATTTATTGTTTTATCAAAGCGTCAAAAACAATTAATAAATGAGTTAAGTATTAAGGATTTGGAAAGGAGAACGCGTATGAGTGAGCAAAAACAAACGTTGGAAAAGCTTGTGGAGAGAATTGACGAACTCCTAGTGGTTTTAAACAGAGTTGCCGAAGACTTGAGGCAAGTTTCCATTTCTCTAAAATCTATAGCCGTTTCGCAGCTTCCTCAACCAGTAACGCCTCCTACACCGGCGCCTACGCCTGCGCCTATGCCGGGAATGCCGAAAGCTCCGGAACGAGTGAAAGCCGTAGAGGACATAAAAATGATGTTTCCAGAAGATTTAGAGGGACTTTTGAATTTTGAGGAGAAAGAAGACTACATAATAATAAAGCCTCGGCAATTTTTAGGCTCTGAAAACTTTGCAAAGATTGCTTCCATAGTGCGGGGAATAGGCGGAGACTACGTAAGCGCTGGGAAAGGCTCACATTTCAGAGTGCCAAAGAAGAGAACTTAAAAAATTACGTCGTAGCTTCTTTCGTTCAAGAATTTAGCAAGCTCTTTCATGTTTCTCTTCTGGTGTGCGAAATTCAGTTTTATTGGGGTGATAGAAGCGTAATTATTTTCTCTGATTGCGTGCGTGTCCGTTTCTGCTTCGTCGCATGGATAATCTTCGAGAAACCACCCGCGAATTTGGTATCCGCCAGCTTTTTCGGCGAAAATGTCCGTGTAGCCCTTGTATGAAAGGCTTGTAATTTTAACGGTTCTGGACGCGGGGGTCTCTGGAACGTTAATGGAAATCACGTCAACATCTTTTGGCATTCCATTCGCTAATATGTACTCTGCAGTTTGCTTAGCTAATTCTGCACAAAACTCTAAGCTTTCCATGTGTATATTCGCATGCACTTTTCCTTCACTGTCCGTTATTCTTTTTAGGCTATAAGAGACTGCAATTGCGGGAATTCCGTGGATTGCCGCTTCCAATGCTGCGCCTAAGGTTCCAGAAGTTAACAAATCATCTATTCCAAGGTTTGGACCCAAGTTTATTCCGGACACTACAATGTTTGGAGGATGCTGCAGAATCTTGAAGAGTGCAAGCAGACAAGCGTCTGCAGGGGTTCCGCTGATAGCGTATGCGTTTGTTCCATCAGCAAGTTGTGTTTCTTTGACTTCGATTAGGCATGTTGAAACAGCTTTGCCCATGCCGCTTCGTTCATTTTCTGGAGCGACAACAGAAACCCTGCCCAACTCGTCCATTTTCTTTTTCAGAACCAGCAGTCCCGTTGAATGCACGCCGTCATCGTTTACTACGAGTATTTCTTTTGTTTTCAATTATTTTTCACGCACATCTTCCACAGAATTAGTCATCACTCTTATTAAGGTAGAGCTAGAAGCGGTAGCCATATCTTATTTCGAAATTTTTGAATTCGCCGGTGTAATCCTCCCAGACAATATTTACGCCAGTTACTCTTGCGCCCGGCGGTCCGCGCTTGCAAAATTCGATGAGCTTTTTCACGTTTTCTTCTTCGCCTTCAAAAACAGCTTCAACTCTACCATCTGGCAGATTGCGAACCCAACCTTTTACGCTGTATTTTCTGGCTTCATATTGTGTTTCTGATCGAAAGAATACGCCTTGCACTCTGCCGCTTACGATTACGTGGGCTCTGGTTTTCATGAATTCACCGTTTTATGCGCGCTTAATTATGGTTTATGATTTTCACTTTAACTTAACTCTCTCTGCTGCTTGACCATGTCGCTCCTGCAGTTGTTTTAAAAGAGATTTTGGTGGAAGTTGTTTTCAGGCGGGTCTGTTATGTTCGCGAATCATAATGGGAAACTGCTGGTTTATGCTTCAAGCGACATGTCTGAGGGAGAACGATTGAAGTCTGTGAGCGTCGCAGCAGAGAAAATGGCTAGACAGTTGCGACTTGGTGTGGAAGTTGTCACTTTTGAGGAAAAGTTTACGCCGATTTACGTTTATTACAAGAACGCTGAAGAAGAACCCATACCTTTGTATTGCGATAAAGGCGGAACATCTAGCATGCAAGAAATTTACGATGCATTAAGAAAAATGATGTTTGTCTTGTCGTTTCACCCGAAACATTCAGCTTTAAAGCAGATAAGAGAAGAAGTCATACACTTTTCTTGAATTTTATTGTTTGATTTTCAAGGGTTACTTCATAGATTTGATTGACGTCGAAGTCTATGCCGAGGCTTTCGTATTCTTGCTCTGTTAAGAACAAGATTATTTTCGGAACTGTAAACTGTCCTCTTGCAGGAAACATTGGCAGCTGCTGTTGTAACGCTTGCAGCATGTCTTGCACAACTTTTGCTTCTTCAGTTTGTGGTCTAACCACGAAATGTGGGATTGGGCGTTCCTCGATTAGTTCAATGCGTTTTCCAAGGTTTCCGTCAACATCTTGGATGGACTCGATTCGGTTTACTCTAACACGGAACATAGCAAATCATCAACAAAAGAGTATTACAGCTTGGTATTTACGCTTTCGGATAAAGTCTATTCCATTTCGATTGTTGCTGGCGGTTTAGGGGTAACGTCATAATAGATGGTTGACACGTTTGTGCATTTGTTGATTGTTTCTTCTGCGATTCTATTCAACGTTGCCCATGAGACATCTGACACTTGCGCTTTCAAGAAATCTTTAGTTTGCACAGACCGTATGCCTATCACATATGGCTTTTTCTCAGCCAAGCCCTTCGCTGCATAGAAAACTCTTGCAACCGTTGGGTTTTCAGTAATTATCTTCGCTTGAAGAGCAACTATGTGCTGAATAGCTGTTTGGTGAACTTTTCCATTCATTGTGTCAACCTTCACACCAGCTACTTCGCCGTAGCGTCTCTGTCCGCCCTCCACGCCGGTAGCTTTGTCTCTGAAAATTTTTACGTGAACGTTTCTGGACGGAACATTGAGAAAACGTGCAACAGTCTCTTGAATGCGTGCACTTTTTGAAGTCTCTAAAGCTTCTTCATTGTCGATTATTACAGCAAAGTATTGGCTGGGCTTATACTGAGCCAACTCACGCTCTACGATTGCCGTAGCCTTCCGCAGAGTCTCCAATTTGTCAGGTCGAATTTCTCCAACAACACGCACTGACAAGCCAGGTCCAGGAAATGGTTGACGCTCAGAAAGCTCAGACGGCAGTCCAAGATATCTCGCAACCATTCTGACTTGCTCCTTCAATAACGTCACAAGCGGCTCCATAACTTTGAAACCATAGCGTTCCATGGGGTTTATGCCCATTTGCTCCAGAACATTATGTTGTGTTTTTACGCCGCCAACAGTTTCAATTATGTCTGCACGTATCGTGCCTTGCACAAGAACATTACAACCTTCTTTTTTGGCGGTTTCACCTAAAACTTGATAGAAGGTTTCACGGAACATCTTGCGTTTTTCTTCCGCATCCCTCAAGCCTTTCATTGCTTGCAGGAAGCGTTCGCGTACGTTGACAATTTTTGTAGGAACGTTTAGAGGCGGTTTAGACAAGATTTCTGCTACGTGTTCAGGTTCGCCTTCCCGCATGAAAGCATCATCCAATATCACACAGACAAGGGTTTCGCCTATTGCTCTATGCGTTAGTACGGCGCATGTTGAACTGTCAACGCCGCCAGACACAGCCACTAAAGCTTTTTCGTTGCCAATTTTTTTCTTTGTTTCTTCAATTTCGGTTTCAACGAATTTTTTAGGGTCAAACATTTCCAAAGTATCCAGCACTCCTTCTAAATTGCTAATTGATTTGCGCTTTCACAATTTATGCATTTGCCAAAATGCAACGGAACAGTGGAGTATTTAGGTTAGAAGATAATAACTAAAGTGGAAAATTCACCATTTTCTATTCACACCATTTCCATTAAACAATAAAATCGCCTACGCCAAGACTGCGAGATTCAAACTATTCTTTAAAAAACTCAATGTTTCTTCCCGGAAGAGAGACATGATTGCTGAAACCTTCTGCAATTAAAGTTTTTTAGCCAAAGCCTATTTTATAATAAGAAAAGTGTCGAGATGATGCGATGAAGACTGAGGAAATAAAGACTAAAGGCAAAGTCATAAATGAATTGAACGAAAGCTATTTTGACTTGATACAAGGCATGAAAGGAACGATAAGGGAAGTGAAAACTGCAAAGCAGCAGTGGAAGGACGGAAACAAATCAAGACTTATAAAATTAGGTTTGGCGTTAATAGTATTTCCAGAACCCACCCCCATAAGCGAAACAATAGGTTCGTTTTTAGTGGCTGCTGGCATGGTTCAAAAGGGAATCCGAAACCAAGCCATTTACATTGAAGATATTGGCAAGACATTTCAAAACACGCTCAGAGAAATAAGAACCACCACGGACGCTCTTAAAGAATTATGAATGTTTACCTAAATCTTATATTTGCTACATGTTATATGCATAACATGTTTGGGGGAAGAAACATGAAACTAGTAACAGTCCTATTACCTGAGGCTTATCTTGAAGGGTTAGATGAGCTTGTGAGAGCCAACATGTACCCGAGCAGAAGTTCAGCTATAAGGTCGGCGGTTAGAGATTTGCTTAAAAAAGAGCTTTGGGAAAGAAGAGAAAGGTAAAAACTGTCCTTTTTTCACATTTTCGTTAAGTTATGACGCTGTTTTGCGTTTACTCGTTGTTTGTGAAGGATGAAATCGTAAAGTTTAAAGGTAAGATGCTGTGTTCTGTGTTGCAATTGGTTAGTTAGGTGGTAGAACACAATTAGCCAACAAAACACAATGAAGGAGAACAAGCGACTTGAATCTTACATTGATAGCCCCAGTTGCCGGGCTTTCAGCGGTAATCTTTGCCATTTACAGAGCCTACCGCATGCTGAAGAAACCCAATGGCACATCAAGCATGGTTGAGATTTCTAACACAATCAAAATAGGCGCTACCGCTTATCTTAACCGTCAATTCAAAACAGTTGCCGTCGTCGGTGCAGTTTTGACAGCCCTCATCTCTTTAGCTTTTGGCGTTTTCGTCGCCTTAACATTCGCCGTCGGTGCATTCTTTTCAGCACTTTCAGCATACATAGGCGTTATAATCGCCATTCGTGCTAACGTTAAAACAGCCGACGCAGCCAAACGCGGCTTCAAAGAAGCCCTTGAAACCGCTTCGCACAGTGGCACCGTTGTCGGACTTTCTCTTACTGGGTTAGGCTTAGTTGGAGTTAGCGCACTTTACTTCTTACTTGGCGACCCGATACTTCTTGTTGGTTTAGGATTCGGCGCTAGCCTCATCGGCTTATTCGCAAGAGTGGGCGGAGGAATATATACAAAGGCGGCGGATATGGGCGCCGATTTAGCGGGTAAAGTGGAAATGGGTTTCCCAGAAGACGACGCTCGAAACCCAGCAGTCATCGCAGATCAGGTAGGAGACAACGTAGGAGATATTGCGGGCACGGGCACAGACGTTTTCCAATCTTACGTATGCACATTAGTAGCAACTATGATTCTTGGCATAACAGTCTACGGAAACGAAGGCTTAATTTATCCGTTGATAGTTCTTGGAGCAGGAATTTTCGCGTCAATGGTAGGGTCGCTTTTTATCAGAACAAAGAGTGGAGACGCAAGACAAGCCATGGACAAGGGCATGTACGTGGCAGCCGTCTTAGTCAGCATTGCCTCAGCCTTTGCGGCATGGACAATTTTTAACAGATTCAGCGCTTTTTATGCCACACTCACTGGAGTCGTAGCAGTTGTTTCGCTTGCGTGGCTGACTGAACGCTACACTTCACCAAGTAAATCGCCTGTAAAAGCCATAGCGAGAGCTTCAAAAACTGGTCCAGCCACTAACATTTTAATGGGGCTCTCTTTAAGTTTTGAAAGTATAACTTTTCCCATAGTGATCTTTTCTGGAGCGGTGATGATTGCCTATTATTTTGAAGGCTTATATGGTATAGCTTTGGTGGCGGTTGGTTTTCTATCTATAACAGCAACGTTCATCGCCATGTCTTCTTACGGACCAATCGTAGACAACGCTCATGGCATGATTGAAATGACAAACTCAAGCCAAGAAGAACATAAAGTTGTGGATGCGTTGGATTCTGTTGGTAACATAACCAAAGCAGTTTGCAAAGTTTACGCCATAGGCACATCAGCATTAGCCCAAATTGCTCTATTCTCAGCGTACATTCAAGCAGCGCAACTTCAAACAATCGATGTGATGAAGCCTTCCGTGATAACTGGAATGCTAATAGGTGGAATGTTATCCTTCGTGTTCTGTTCATTAATAATCAAAGCAGTTGGAAATGCGGCTTACAGCATGATTAGAGAAGTGCGCAAGCAATTCAGCGAAAACTTCGGATTGGCTAACGGAGAAGCCAAGCCCAATTACACCAGATGCATAGACATCAGCACAAAAGCAGCATTAAGAGGCATGCTACTTCCAGCATTATTGTCAGTGGCAATCCCCCTTATGATAGGACTTTTATTGGGTAAAGAAGCAATGGGCGGCTTAATAGTCGGAAACCTCGTAACAATGCTTCCCCTCGCCATTGTCATGTCTATTGGCGGCGCAGCATGGGACAACGCCAAAAAATTCATCGAAGCAGGCAATCTCGGCGGCAAAGGAACACCTGCACACACAGCAGCAGTTATCGGAGACACGGTTGGCGATTCATTAAAAGACGCAGCGGGTCCGTCATTAGATGTATTCATAAACTTGATTGGAATAATTGCCCTGTTGTATGCAGCGTCTTTAGCGACGTATTCGCTTATTCCGTGAAAAACCACTGAGCATTCAATGTTTTGCTAAATTTTTTATTTGTTCTGCGGTTTCTTCTGGCTTGTCAGACTGCACTATCGCTCTTCCAACAATGAGGTAACGAGCTCCCGCATTCAAGGCGGACTTTATTTCTCCACCTTGAGCTCCTATTCCAGGCGAATAAATTGGTGTTTGATTACCAAGTATTGAATATACTTCTCGTATCTTCTCTGGATATGTCGCACCAACTACCGCGCCGTCAGCATTTATTTTTAAGGCTTTTTTTGCAAAAGAAACATATTGAGGCATTTTTTCGCCAGTTTCAGCGTCTATAATTGTTTGTCCATAGCCTTCTTTGGCGCCTTTATGGCTCATGTAAACAAGAAGAATTACGCCGCGCTGCTGTTTACGGGCAACATCAAATATTGGTTTTAAACCTTCTTCCCATCCAATGAAAGGATTAGCGATTAAAGCGTCAAAGCCCGCCGCATAATAGTATTCGGCTATTGTTTCGTTTGTTGCGCCTATGTCGTTCACTTTGCAATCCATTATTGCAACTAAACCCAAATTGTGAGCTTTCTCAACGAGTTTTTGAATGCCGTCAAAAACGCCGAGTGGAAGAACCAAGTGATGATTAAACTTAACTGCGCAAATATGCGGGTGAACAGCGTTCAAAACATGTTCGGCTTTCTTGAAAAGTTTCTCGCGGTTTTCGGGCTTTTCGAACGGGAAGTCCAAGGCTAAAATAATTGGGGATTCCTTTTTCTTTGCAGATTGTTCTATTCTAAAACGGAAGGACACATTAAACACCACCTTTTACTCGTGTGTTGAACTAAAAACTTTTATCATTTCTATTTCGCCGCCAGCAACCTGTTTAATGTACGAGAGTGTTGTTTCCACTGCCTCTTTCAGTTGCCATTCACTAATTCCCGGAGCCCCGTAAGCGACTATCAAGACATTTCGTGTTTTTTCAGTAATTTTTGTAAAGTCAGAGTCACGATAAGGATAAATGCACAAAATTTGTTTTTGGTCAGCCAAAACTAGCATGTTATCCGTTAAGGTCAAAGGTTTTGTCATGCCGATTCCCGTGAAAGCCTCGTCGTTCTCTGCAAATCGTATAACAAATGGCTGGTTCAGTTTTTCTTTATCAAATCCGCTTATTGGAACTATTGTTTTCATTGAAGCCAAATTATAAGCGTCTACTGCTGTGGATATTGTTGGGAGTTCGTCGCCATGCAAAACTCTTCTGAGAAGAGCTTCGCCAGCAGGTCTTGTTTTGGTTGGGTCTATGCCAAGTTTCCAATAGAAATCTCTGTAGGCTCTGACGGTTTCGTTGTCTTTTAATGTTTCAATTTTGTATTTGGCTCTAACTTCTTCGTAAACAACTTTTTTAAGCGCTTTGATTGTTTGGTTTTCCTTTTCTACATGCACTTTGTTGATTATGCCTATGCCGATTTGGAGTTTGCGAAATCTCCTTGAAACTGAATTGCCCCAATAAACGCTCACTTGTTCATCGCCGTCCAATCTTTTAATTGTAAATATTATATATTTAATGATTCAAGCAAAAACTGTCCCACTAAACCTTTGGAAAATTGTGTGAAAAAATGATTGGCGAACTTGCAGCTTTAGGCGTAGCGATTTGCTGGACTGTTTCTGCTGTTCTCTATAAAGAGGCATTGTTAAAGGTTAAACCAATTTCAGCAAACATCATAAGACTTGCTTGCACCAGTGTGATTTTGCTCTTGTTTTTAGCGGTTGTTGGCAAGCTTGGAGTTTTATCAAGTTTACCAAGTTATGCCTTAATACTTGCATGTGTTAGCGGCATAATTGGATTGGATTCGGTGATACTTTATACATGGCAAGTTTGAAGCTTGTTGGTGTTACGTGTGCTGTGCCAATAACATGCACTTATCCATTGTTTAACCTCTTGTGGGCTATATTTCTAATAGGAGAACAAGTTACTTGGTCAACAATTCTTGGCGCCGCCATAATAGTTTCTGGAATTTGGCTTTTGAGCAGAAGAGAAGCAAATGCGGCGGAAATGCAGAAGAAAGTCTTGGTTAAAGGCGTGATTTTTGCTCTGGCAACTGCTTTAATATGGTCTGTAAGCATAACGATGATTGATGTGGCGGTTACTCTTCCAGAAACAAACACTCTAGACCATGCGTTGGCAGTTAACACCATAAGAATAGTTTCTGTTGCTTCCGCTTTGCTGATTTTATCTCTCATAATAGATAAAAAGCTAAGTTTCTTCAAGACGCAGAGAAAATCAGTTGCTGCATTAATCAGTGGAGGCATAATCGCGCTTGGTTTAGGATAGTTTTTCCTATCATACAGTTTCATAAACACTTCAGAAGCCCGAGCAGTGCCAATATCTTCAACAACTCCTCTCTTTTCAACATTAACCGGAATCATTTTCTTACGTGAAAAAGTAACATTAGCGAACGCTATTGGGTCGGTATTGATAGTTGCCGGAATTTTTCTACTTTTCATATAAGTTTTTATAGTGCATTTCGCCTTTAGGGAAAATTCGGCGGACTGGAAAGGTCGCATTTGCATGTCTGTGTCTCCAAGCGTTCGTGAAGTTCTGGCGAGAAGAATCGCAGGCGAAATAATTCTTTCAAACAAGCCAGGCGCAACCATGCGAAAATGGCGCGAGCTTTTTGCGGTTTCTCAATTGACGCTTTCTGAGAAAATGGTTGTCTCCTCATCAGTTATCAGCGATTATGAAAGCGAAAGACGGAAGAGCCCAGGTGCGAAGTTTGTGCGACGGTTCGTTTGGGCACTGCTTAAAATTGATGAGGAACGTGGAAGCCGCTTTATCCGCGAATTCGCCAAGCTTACTGGCTCGCCGAGCAATGCCATAATTGACCTTCGAGAATTCCCAATACCCGTTCGTGTAGAGTATCTGTGCAGAGCGATACGCGGCGAAGTTATCGCATGCTCAAGCCAGCCTGTTAAAGATGTTTTAGGCTACACGGTTGTTGACAGCAAAAGAGCAGTGGAGACACTTTCTGGATTGGAATTTTCTCAGCTTTTCGGAGTAACAACCGAAAGAGCGCTAATTTTCACACATACCGACAATGGCATGTCACCCATGCTAATCGTGCGCATGAGCAACTTAAAGCCACGACTCGTGGTTTTCCACGGTTCTCGGCCAGATGAAAACTCAATTAAGTTAGCCGAGTATGACCACATCCAACTTATCTATTCTAATCTGCCAAGCGTCGAGCAGTTAGTGAAGTCTTTAAGAAAACTTTACCGAATTGCGCTTCGCAGAAAACTTGGCAGACCCGTCCGTCCGCCTCCAAAAATAAGTGCGTAAGGAAAAAGCATGATTAAAGTTGGATGTTGCGGCTTTCCTACGTCCATGGCAAGATATTTTGAAAACTTTAGGCTTGTGGAGTTGAACAGCACTTTTTATGGTTATCCACGCATGGAGACTGTTGAGGGTTGGCGAGAAAAAGCTCCGAAGGATTTTGAGTTTACAGTTAAGGCGCATCAAGACATAAGCCACAAGGCAAAGCTGAAAATTGAAGAATTGAGCCTTCAAGCGTTTGAACAGATGAAACAAATCTGCAAGACATTAAATTCTAAGATACTGCTTATTCAAACTCCCGCTTCTTTCAAACCCGACAAGCTTGCGGATGCAGAGAAATTCTTCGAAAAAGTTGACCGTGAAAGTTTGATTTTGGTTTGGGAGACGCGCGGCGATGCTTGGGAATCAAAAGAAAACTATGAAAGGCTTAGAAAAGTTTTGAAAAATTTAGATGTTGGACATGTTACTGACCCGTTTAAGGTCATGCCCACTTATACAGGCGAGATAGCATATTTCAGATTGCATGGCTTGGGCAAGCAAATGTACTATTACCAATACTCAGACGAGGAACTGCAAAAACTTAAGGAGCTTATCACGCCATATGAGAAAAAAGGAAAAGACATTTACGTTCTTTTTAACAACCTTTCCATGTTTGAAGATGGAACACGCTTTAAAGAGTACCTGTCAAGTGGAAGTTTTCCAAAAATCACCCGCTCAACTGGTCTAGCATCTGTTAAAGAAGTGGCTGAAAAAACACGATATCCAACCACAAAGAGTATGCTGATTAAGAGGCTCGGTTGGCGGCTTGCGGAAGCGGAAGAAGGAAAACAGGTTAGACTTGAAAAGCTCTTGACGAATCTGCCTTCTAAAAGCTTCAATAGTGTTGACGAACTGGTAAAGGAAATACGGCTTAATAAGAAAATTAATGCGTGATTGTTCTTTCCTTTTCCAATCTTTCTTTAAGCAGTTTGAAATCTTCAATTATCTGCTGTTTGTATTTTGGATGGTAAAGTGCAGCAGCTGGATGAAAAGTTGAAAAAACGGTTACTTTCATACCTAAAAGAGACACGTCATAAAATTTCCCATGAACCTTCGTTATACTTGTAAATGCTAATCCAGATTTGGAAAAAATGTAAGCAGTTGAGTGATTACCCAAAGTAACGAGGATTCTTGGCTGAATAGCTTTGATTTGTCTATCCAAATATGATGTACACGCTTGAACCTCGCTTGGTTGTGGTTCACGATTTCCAGGCGGTCTGCACTTCAAAACGTTACCGATGAAAACATCTTCTCTAGAAAATCTAATTTCTGATAAAAGTGAATCAAGGAATTTTCCTGCATCGCCAACGAATGGTCTTCCTTTAATGTCTTCCCAATAGCCTGGTGCTTCGCCAATAAACATGACTTGCGTGTTCGGGTTGCCTTCGCCTGGAACAGCGTTTTTACGGGTTTTAGATAGTGGACATTTCTGGCAAATTATGACCTCAGCGGCTATGGTTTCGAGTGAATCATTTTTTGGCAAGGTGGTGTTCTCTCCTATATTATGTTTCTTTTTGTTTTTCTTATAAATGTCAAAGCTCGGAAGAGGGGGTTTAAACGTGATTAAAGGATTTAACATTAATTAACAATTTTAAGTTTCAGAATCAGTCGTCAGATGACGGAATAACGGGTAAATATAGCAATCATGTTTTGGTAGTAACGGGTTCAAAAATGATGGAAGCAAGTTTGCTAACACCATGCAACTATTACTGCGGTAACTGTATCATGTACAAGAAGAACAAATGTTTGGGCTGTTCGAAGGCAACAGAAAAGGCAAGTGCTGAAGGAAGAGTTTTCTGCGACATTGCAGTATGCGCTAAAGACAAAAAAATGCTTACGTGTTCGGATTGCAAGGATTACCCGTGTGAAAAATATGACAAGTCCATTTTCTCAGATAGTTTCATCAAGTGGATAAGGGATAAATTGAAAGAACCATAGTAAGCATTCAAACAGTCTAAACTCCTTTCTCCACATTTTTCTATTTTAGCCGTTCAGCGTGCTAGCGAATCATTATATTGTGAAATATCTGATGCTTGCAGAATTTCTCTTCTCTTCACGATTTCGCCGAAATCCACAAACTCACCGTTGACTATCTTCAGTTTTGCATCAATTTTTTTGCCTTTAACATCCACAACATTATATGAATTACAGAAGAACCCTCGCAGTTTTTCGCATGATGTGCTGCCTGCGTGAACTACGAGCATGTCTTCCATTCGCCACCGCCACGGTCTATGCCTATGCCCGCACAAAACCAAGTTAACTTTCGACTTTACGATGCTTCTAAGCACGTCGCCAGCGTCAACGATTGTTATTTGGTCCGCTCCAGTGTCTGGAACTGGAATTATGTGGTGGTGAATCGCCACAATTTTCACTTTGTCCTTGTATTTCTCAAGGGTTTTTTCAAGCCATAGGTTTTGTCTGTGACCGACTTCTCCGTCATCTCTGTCTGGTCTTGCTGAGCTTAAAATAAGAATAACTGTGTCGCTAACCTCGGTTACTTGAGAAAACGGGAAAAACTCTTTAAACAATAGATAGCCAGTTGAGCGGTAGTCGTGGTTTCCACTTACGTATAATACTTTTTTGGTTTTCAGTTTTTTCAGTTCTTTTGCAGCCATTTCAAATTCTGATATCAAGCCATTTTCTGTTAAGTCGCCAGTAACCAGCACAATGTCTGGAGACATTTCGTTTATTTCTTTGATAGCTGCTCTTAGGGTTTCTTTGCGAAACATGGGACCGCAGTGAATGTCTGAAATTTGAACTAGTAACATGTCATCCCGCGTGTTTTATTCTCTGCTTGCAAGTATAACGATGTAGTCTGCTGTGTCGGCGCACATGTCTGCTGCTTGTTCTACGAATTCGATAAGGTCGTCGAATATGACCATTGCTCCGCAGTTGATTTTGTCGCTGTGTTTGACGAATAGGGCTTTGGTTTTGAGGTACATCTCGTCAAGTTTGTGTTCGATTTCTTCGACTTTTTCTGCTCCTTTTAATGCGTCAGCTGGGCTTCCAGTGATTTTTTCTATGCTTCCTCGCAGGGCTTGAGCGCAGTCTACAAGTAGCGAGGTTATACTCACCGCGTTTTCGCATAGTTCTGTTGGAAGTTGGGTTTCTTCGAGCATTTCTATGCATCTTGCTGCGTCTTTCACGTGGTCGGCGAGTGTGTCCAGTCTTTTTACAAGGTGAAGCAGGTCTTCTCGGTAGTCCGCCATAAGTGCAGCGCCTACAGATAATTCTTTGAAAACTTCTTTTCGTAGTTCGTCTACTTCTTCTTCTACTTTGAATAGGTTTTTGATGTGTTGTTTTGCTTCTTTTTTGTTTCCTTCAGAGAAGTTCTTTAATGCATGATGTAGTAGTGTGACGGTGTCGAGGGCTTTGGTTATTTGGGCGTGAGCTAAATCTAACCCTTTCGTGCGTCTTCGTCTTTCAAACCACGTGTAACTTTTTTTCTCCAAATTTACATGTCTCCTTTTCAAACTATTCCAACAGTAAACTTATAACTTTTCTTAAAGATTTGAAAATCTAAATCTGTTGGTGCTTTACCGTTCTGTTACCCAGCGGGCGCTTTTTTTGCCTTTTTCATCAATAATGTGTTCTTTTTTGAAAATCGGAACTTCTTTTTTGTAGCGTTCCACTGCTTCTTGTAAGGTTGGGAAAATGTTTTTGCGGTGAGCGCCAGCCACCATGACATACACGAGGTCTTCGCCAACATCGAACTCGCCTATTAAATGGTGAATTTGAACGTCCACTATGCCTTTTTTCTTTTTTAAATCTTCACAGATTTTTGCTAAAACTTCGTTTGCTTTTTCTTCGTAGGCTTCCAGCTCCAATTTTTGGACTTTTTTGCCTTCTAATGTCTCTCCGCGGACTACGCCTATAAATAGTGCGATTGCTCCGGTTTTTTTAAAGTCCGGTCTGTTTTTTACATTTTGTATTATGTCTGAAAGGATGATTGCTCCTTTTTCATGAACTCCAGAGTGTGTTATTGCCACCATAGTGACCTCCGAAGTGCTTTATTTTAGGTATTTGCGTATATCTTCCACGGCCGCGGATGGAACTGGTAAATCTTTCATTGTGAGCAAACCGGCAGGCGCGTTGATTACTTTGGGAATTGCATTGACAATCATTGCCACGGTGCCTATGTCGCCGTGCACGCATGGCTGAATTTTTTGTTTGACAGTCGGGATGCCTTCAATTGTTATGGCATCGTATTCTTCTTCAGCACCTATGTACGCTTGAAAATCAAGACTTATAACCTCTTTTCCTTTCATTGTGCCTTTTGCCTTTTGTTTTAAACCAGCAACCTTTCCCGCATCAACTTTTATATCTCTACTTTCCACGGGTTTCTCTGCGATTACTGATTCGACTGGCTCAACCTTTATTTTGTCAAGTTTCCAAGCTAAAGCGTCAGCAATCATAGCGATGGATTGTTCAAGTCCAACATGCCCCGTAATTTGTTTGCTCTCGATTTTCTGTTTGAATTCTTCAACTGTTAAGCCTGCGCCGACTTTCTTTTGGAATGGTAATCGTCTTGTGCCTGCGTTCATGACTCTGACTGCTTCGATTTTGTTTATTTTTTGGCATACTGCAGTGAGCGTTATTACTAAGGTGTCCATGAGGAAACCGGGGTTTATGCCTGTGCCTAATACTGTAACGTCATGTTTTTTTGCTAGCGCGTCAAGTTTCTCTGCGAGTGCGGGTTCAGAAAAGCTTGGGTATGATAGTTCTTCGCATGTGGATATGACGTTTACGCCGTTTTTGACTATTGAAGCGATTTGTGGGTAAGTGTCTTTGAGATAGGAGGAGGTTGCGTGGATGGCGATGTCTGCTTTTGCCTTTGAAAGTGTAGTGTCTATGTTATTTGAAATGGTTATTCCTAAGTTTTTGCCTAAGCCTAAAACTGTGCCTAAATCCTTGTCTACTTTTTCTTTGGCTACGTCAACTGCGCCTACTATTTCGATGCCTTCTTTTTCCAGTAGAAATTTGGCGATTAGGCTGCCGACGGCGCCGATACCATACAATGCAGCTCTTATCTTTTTCATGCCTATTCCTTCTTACGCATTTATTCATAATTTATGTTTAATCTATAAAAGCGTGTTTGATGTAGCGTGTATAGTGTGATGTTCCATGAAACCTTTACGTTTGTAAACCTTTATATCTATGGCAACAACCAAAAATAGAGAGGGCTCAAAACTTGGAGTCCGCGAAACCAGTAATCTCTAAAGAGGATATAAGAAAAATCTTGGACATTGAACGGCTCAAATACTGCTTCGAATGTGGTATTTGCACGGCAAGCTGTTCTATGGCAGAACTGATGGGAAATGATTATAATCCGCGTGGGCTTCTGGAAAAAGTTTACTTGGACCCCGAGAGTGTTTTAGCTTCTGATGAGCTTTGGCTTTGCGCTTGGTGCTACAACTGTCACAAACGTTGTCCTCAAGCCTTACGGATACCCGAAATACTTCTTTTTTTCCGAACAATCGCGGCGAAGCATAGATACACGCAGCCTTTTGAAGAAGCACTTGAAAAAATAGTAAAAAATATTCCGTTACCACTTGTGACAACCTTAGTTTGTTTTCACCCAGAACGTGCTGGACTGGACAAAGATAAAGTCTTAGAAAGAATCGAGCAAAAACGTAAAGAACTTTTAAAGAAGGATAAAAAGAAGAAAGCAGCAAAAGTTTCAGAAGGAAAAATTGCGGTCATAGGCTCAGGACCCGCCGGGCTTACGGTTGCATATGAACTAGCCCGAAAAGGGCGTAAAGTCACAGTTTTTGAAGCGCTTCCTGAAGCGGGTGGAATGTTGCGGAAGTGCATTCCAGAATATCGCTTACCAAAACATGTTTTAGCGAAAGAAACTCAGATTTTGAAAGATTTGGGTGTGGAGATAAAAACTGGTGTTCAAATTGGTAAGGATTTGGATTGGGACGAATTGTGGAAGGAAGGGTACAAAGCCGTATTCATTGGTGTTGGCGCCCATAAAAGCCAAAATTTGAGGATTGAAGGTGGAGATTTAAAGGGGGTCATGCATGCCCTCGACTTTTTATGGAGTGTTAATTTCGGCGAGAAAATAGAGGTTGGAAAAAATGTTGTTGTGGTTGGTGGCGGAAACGTCGCGGTAGACGTTGCAAGAACAGCGCTGCAGCTTGGAGCAGACAACGTGACCATATTATATCGTCGGTCAATGGATGAAATGCCCGCCAACCCGTGGGAAGTTAAAGAAGCAGAAAACGAAGGAGTTAAAATCGAATTTTTGGTCGCGCCTAAGAGGATTTTGGGAGAAAATGGAAAGGCCTCGGCGGTTGAATGTGTTCGCATGCAGTTAGGCGAGCCTGATGATACGGGAAGAAGAAGACCTGTTCCGATAGAAGGTTCAGAATTTACGCGGCAAACGGACATGGTTATTCTTGCGATTGGTGAGGCTTCAGACCTTGCGTTTTTGCCGAAAGAAGTTGAGCTAAATGAAGACGGCACTGTTTGGACTGACCCAATAACTATGGAAACCACTATGCGCGGTGTTTTCGCAGGTGGAGATGTGGTGACAGGACCAGCAAGTGTGATAGAAGCAATATTTGCTGGAAAACGAGCCGCTGAATCAATTGAAGATTACTTGAAGTCTTCGGGAGGATGAGAAAATGGCAGAAAATAAGACGCAAACGACTAAAGAAACTGGCAGAGACGTTCGCATAGGAGTTTATGTTTGCCACTGCGGTTTAAATATCGCTGGTTCCGTGGATTGTGAAGAAGTTGCAAAGTTCGCTTCAACGCTTCCCCACGTTGTTCTAGCCAAAGACAACCGCTACACATGTTCAGACCAAGGGCAAGAACAAATAAAAAACGACATCAAAGAGCACAAGCTCAACCGCGTAGTCGTTGCTTCATGTTCACCACGCCTTCACGAACCAACATTCAGAAAAGCATGCGAAGAAGCTGGCTTGAACAAGTACCTTTTTGAAATGGCTAACATCCGCGAACATTGCAGTTGGGTCCACCTACACGACCACAAAGCAGCAACAGAAAAAGCGAAAGACCTCGTAAAAATGGCAGTAGCCAAAGCAGCTTTGCTTCAGCCAGCAGAAGAAATTGAAGTGCCAATCATCCGCAAAGCGTTGGTCATCGGCGGCGGTGTCGCCGGCATTCAAGCCTCACTAGACCTTGCTGACACGGGTTATCAAGTATATTTGGTTGAGAAAGAGCCAAGCATAGGCGGTATGATGGCGCGCATTGATAAAACGTTTCCAACGATGGATTGTTCTATATGCATTCTCGCGCCTAAAATGTCAGATGTTGGACACCATCCCAACATTGAATTGTTAACAAACAGTGAAGTAACTGAAGTTAAAGGTTACATTGGCAATTTCCGTGTAAAAGTTCTGAAAAAACCACGATATGTCACAAAAGATTGTTCAGCTTGCGGTGAATGCACGAAAGTTTGTCCAGTAGTCGCTCCAAACGAGTTTGACGTCGGCTTAGCCATAAGACACGCCATCTACACGCCTTTCGCGCAAGCAGTTCCATCCACATACATAATCGACATGAACCTATGCCTCAACAAAGACGGCGTAATAGTCTGCGATAAATGCATGAAAGCATGCGAAAGACAAGCCATAAAATTCGAAATGAAAACAGAAACCGTCGAACTTGAAGTAGGCACAATAATCGTAGCAACAGGTGCAGACGTTTTCGACCCGTCAACGCTTCCGCATTACGGATACGGCAGATACCCAAATGTTATCACATCACTCGAATTTGAAAGATTAATTAATGCTGGCGGTCCATCCCACGGGCATTTAATAAGACCAAGCGACAAGCAGATTCCAAAACGCGTAGCGTTTGTTCAATGTGTAGGTTCTCGCTCAGACAGAAACGGCAGACTCTACTGCAGCAACGTCTGCTGCATGAATACCATAAAAGACAGCCTACTAATCAAAGAGCATTGGCCAGAAACCGAAATCTACGTTTTCTACGTTGACATACGCGCTTACGGAAAAGGCTTCGAAGACCTATACAAACGCGCCCGAAGAGAAGGCGTCAAGTTCATTCGCGGGCTTCCATCAGAAATATTAGAAGACAAGAGAACGCGTAACTTGTGGCTTGTCGGAGAAAACACTCTGCAAAAGGAACTTTACAAAATGAATTTTGACATGGTAATTCTCTCCATAGGCTTAGAGCCTAGAAAAGACAGCGAAATGATACAGCGGCTATTGACGCTTTCTCGAACGCAAGACGGCTTTTTCATGGAGGCACACCCGAAACTTAGACCTGTGGACGCGGCTACTGGCGGAATATTTTTTGCTGGTTGCGCCGAAGCACCAAAAGATATCAAGGACAGTGTGACACAGGCAAGTGCGGCTGCAGCCAGAGCTGGCATATTGATGGCTAAGGGAAAAGTAACGGTTGAAGCCATAACGCCGATTTCTTATGCGGAAAAATGCAAGGCATGCGGTTTGTGCACGAAAGTTTGTCCATACAACGCTATAACGCTTGATAAGGAGTTAAAGCGAGTAAATATTATAGAGGCTGCGTGTGGCGGATGCGGAACATGCGCCGCTGAATGTCCCTTTGGCGCTTTGACTCAGAACCACTTTACTGACGAGCAGATTCTTGCGCAAGTAGACGCTGTTACTGAGCAGGATGCAGATAAGAAAATTGTTGCTTTTTGTTGCAACTGGTGCGCCTATGCAGGTGCAGACTTCGCTGGCGTAAGTAGAATGCAATATCCGCCGAACGTGCGCATAATTCGAACAATGTGTTCTGGACGTGTGTCACCGAAATTTGTTGAAAGAGCATTTGCAAGAGGCGCTGCAGCAGTTTTAGTAGCTGGCTGCCACCCGGGCGATTGCCACTACATAAACGCAAATTATCACACGCAGAAACGTGTGGAAAAACTCTCGAAGAAAATGGAGCAAAACGGATTAAACAAGGAACGGTTGCAGTTGTTGTGGGCTTCAGCGGCGGAAGGCGAACGCTTTGCCTCTAAAATTCGCGAAATGCAAGGGATAGTTGAGAAAGTAACGCGTGAAGAAATAGAAAAAGCCAAAAAGGTTTTCGAAAAGGCTTTAGGAGGAAACTAGTAATGCCAGAAAGAATTAAACATCAGCCACTTGACAAGGAAAAAGTAAAGCCACCTCAAGCGCAGATTTACTTGATTAAAGACCAATGTAAAGGCTGCGGTTTCTGTATTCAATTCTGCCCAAAAAAGGTTCTTGAAGAGTCCCAAGAAATAAATGCGCGGGGTGTTCACCCTCCGAAGGTTGTTGACGAAAGCAAATGTATTATATGCAGCTTTTGCACTGCAATTTGTCCAGACTTTGCAATTTTTGTTACTGAAAAATCATGTAAAGAGGATGTTGAAAAATGACGGGAAAAAGAACTTTGCCAACAGGCGCACATTTCATGAGCGGCGACATTGCATGTGCGGAGGGCGCGATTGCTGCTGGTTGCAGATTTTTTGCTGGTTACCCAATCACGCCCGCAACGGAAATCGCTGAACACTTGTCGGAGCGAATGCCTGAATTTGGCGGAATCTACATTCAAATGGAAGATGAAATAGCGTCTATCGCCGCTGTTCTGGGCGCTTCTTATGCGGGATTAAAAGCTATGACGGCAACTTCTGGACCCGGCTTTAGCCTCATGCAAGAAAATATAGGTTTAGCTGTTATGACTGAGACCCCATGCGTTATTGTTGACATCATGCGAGGCGGACCGAGCACTGGACAACCCACGCTACCGGGACAACAAGATGTTATGCAAGCCAAGTGGGGTTCTCATGGCGATTATGGCATCATAGCTTTGGCGCCTTCTTCTGTGCAGGAAATGTTCAACTTAACAATTGAAGCGTTCAATTTGGCTGAAACTTATCGTGTGCCAACATTGTTGATGGGTGATGAGATTGTTGCGCACATGTGGGAAAAAGTCGTTATACCTCCCACTTCAGAGATTAGGATAGTTAACCGCAAAAAGCCTCATGTTTCACCAAGCGAATACGCACCCTTCATGCCTGAAGATGATTTGGTTCCGCCCATGGCTTGTTTTGGAGAAGGCTATCGGTTCCACGCGACAGGTTTAACGCATGATGAGCGTGGATATCCTCGAACACAAAACTCTGAAGTTCAAACTAGGCTTGTTAGGCGGCTTTGTGAAAAGATAAACAAGAACGCGGATAAAATAATAAAAGTTGAAGAGGTCATGCTTGAAGATGCAGATGTTGTGGTAGTAGCCTACGGAATTGTAGCCAGAGCTGCCTTAAGCGCTGTTAGAAAAGCAAGAGAAGCTGGAATAAAAGCTGGACTTTTGCGATTGATTACGCTTTGGCCTTTCCCGGAAAAGCACGTTGCAAGAATTGCTGGGCAAGCGAAGGCAATTGTTGTTCCTGAAATGAATTGCGGGCAAATTGTTCGCGAAGTCGAGAGAGCAGTGAAAGGAACTCCTGTCTCTTTTCTTTCTAAGTTAGGCGAAGACCCTCATACTCCGCATGAAATTCTTGATGTGGTAAGGAGGTGTTCTTAATGGTTCAGGAAGTAGTGCATCCCTTTGCGAAGTATTTGCGTTCGGCGATGATGCCGCATATTTGGTGTCCCGGATGCGGAAACGGTATTGTGCTGAACTGTTTTGTTCATGCGTTGGATGAGTTGCAGAAGGATTTGGACAAATTGGTGGTTGTGTCTGGCATCGGCTGCATCGGACGCACCGCAGGCTACACGAATGCGGATTCCTTCCACACGACGCATGGACGCGCAATAGCCTTCGCAACTGGAGTAAAATTGGCAAATCCAGAATTGGAAGTTGTTATTATAAGCGGTGACGGTGACCTCTTCGCCATCGGTGGAAACCACTTTATACATGCTGCGCGGCGAAACATAGGAATAAAAGTGATTTGTGCAAACAACTTTAACTATGGAATGACTGGTGGACAGCAAGGTCCCACGACCCCTCTTGAAGCATCAACAACCACGACTCCTTACGGCAACATTGAACATCCATTTAACCTAGTCCACTTGGCTGCGGCATCCGGCGCTACTTACGTGGCTAGATGGACAACCTTGCATGTGCGAAGATTGACGCAGTCGATAAAGCGGATGTTGCAGAAAGAAGGCTTCTGCTTCATAGAAGTGGTTTCGCCTTGCCCCGAAATTTTCGGTAGACGCAACAAAATGCGAACGGGTTTAGAAATGATGGAATGGTTTAGAAGAGCTTCTGTGGTTGAGAATTTCTCTGACCCGTCCAAAGCAGAAATCTCTCCGGAAAAGATAGTTGTAGGCGAGTTTGTTAACACAGAAAAGGTTAGTTATGAAAGACTACTTCATGAGAAGATAGCTCAGATTAACGAGAAAGTAATGGGATGGTGAAAAAATGCGAAAAGAAATTCGGTTTGCAGGGTTTGGAGGACAAGGAATAATCAAGTCTGGAATAATCACGGCTGCAGCAGCTGCCATTCACAGCGGAAAAAACGCGGTTCAAACACAATCTTATGGCCCAGAATCAAGAGGCGGCGCGTGCAAATCTGAAGTTGTGATATCAGAAGAGGACATAGACTTTCCAAAAGTTACTGAGCCGGACGTGCTGGTTGTGATGTCTCAGCATGCCTACAATGAATACGCAGAAGACGTGAAATCCGGCGGAGTGATAATTATGGACCCAGACATGATTCCGCATGAGAAAGATTTGAAAAATGTTAAAGTTTATCGTGTTCCAGCCACGAAAATTGCTGAGGAGTTGGGAAGAAAGATAGTTGCTAACATAGTAATGCTGGGCGCTTTTGTGGCTATCACGGGACTGCTGGATAAAAACGCGTTGAAAGAGTCAATTAAAGCAAACATACCGAAAGGCACTGAAGAGCTTAATTTGGCTGCTTTTGAGAAAGGCTATGAACACGGAAAGGATTTGTTAAAAAGTTAGGTTTACTTTGCCTTTTGCGTTTGAATTTGCGGCAACTGTGCTAGTGGCGTGACTAGCTTTGATTTTCTGATACCTACATGACGCAGTGGAGCCAATTTTTTGGCCTCGTTGTATATATCTGAGGCTATTTTGCCTAAAACCATCTCTTGCGCAAACTCGTCTAATGTTAATGCAGATGCTTTTTCTCTGATTATTTTCGCCATTATAGCCCGAATTTCTTTCTCTTGCGACGTCTTAACTCGTGAAAGCGTAAATGCAGCTACAGCTACTTGCAGTTTGTATCCATCTTTTGTAGTTACAGTGAAAAGCCCATCAACTTTTGTTGTTCTTCTTCTCACAAGGCTTCGCAGATAATCCCGCGAATACTCATGCCCCTTAAACATTGTTTTCGCGGTTTTGCCGTCAAGTTGGGTTATTTGGAAATATATCTTCAAATATTGATGGGCGAAGTCGTTTGTAACATCATAAAGAGTTGAGTCGATGACTCTTCCAACAAGTTTTTCCGGCTCGTCTGCGGGTATTGCTCCTAACTCAACGTTTCCGAAGTATGGCGGAGCTACTACAGTGTACCATGTTTTGCTTCGCCATTTGTCTCTTACGCGTTTTGTTTTTGAAGACACGTTAATCCTCCGAATGTAGCTTGAAAATTCGCATCAGAGTATTAAAAGTTTTACCGTTTAGGCGTTATTTTCTCGATGCCACCCATGTATTTTCTCAAAACTTTAGGAATAACGACTGAACCATCTTTTTGCTGGTAATTCTCAAGTATAGCAACCATGGTTCTGCTGGCTAACGCTGTGGAATTTAATGTGTGCACAAAGCCTTTGGGAGCCTCTCCTTCCTTTTCTCTATATCTTATGTTCAACCTTCTGGCTTGGTAATCAGTGCAGTTGCTGCACGAAATTATTTCTCTATAGGCGTTTTGCGCTGGCATCCAAACTTCTATGTCATATTTTTTGGCGGCAACCGTTCCAATGTCGCCAGTGCACACGTTTACAACATGGTATGGCAAACCGAGTTTTTGGACAAGTTCCTCAGCGTTTTGAATTAGCTCTTCATGGAATTTCCATGAATCTTCAGGTCGACAGAAAATGAACTGTTCAACCTTGTTGAATTGGTGAACGCGGAAGATTCCACGTGTGTCTTTGCCGTGTGCTCCCGCTTCTTTTCTAAAGTTTGTGCTTATTCCAACAAATTTTAGCGGTAGTTCATCCGCTTTCAGCACTTCATCCATGAACATGGCTGCGATTGGGTGCTCTGAAGTTGCAATCATGTATAAGTCTTCATTTTCAATTTTGTATAAGACATCTTCAAAGTCGCTTAGGGCTGTGACGCCTTCATACGCTTTTCTTCGCATCATAAAGGGCGGCTCTATAGGCGTGTATTTTTTCTTAACCATCTCTTCTATAGCAAAATTCATCAAAGCCATGTCAAGCAAAACTGCTTCATTCTTAAGATAGAAAAATCTGGCTCCGGCAACCTTCCCAGCTCTTTCAATGTCCATCACGTCAAGGCTTAAGCTTAAATCTATATGGTCTTTAACTGGAAAACTGAACTTGGGTATTTTGCCCCATTTTCTAATTGGGACATTATCGTGTTCCTCCTTGCCTGTTGGGACTGACTCGTGCAGAAGGTTTGGAAGTCTAAGCAGATAATAACGTACCTTTTCTTCGCACTCGTTCACTTGCCCTTCTAAAGTTGTTATTTCAGCGTCAATGGTTTTCGCCTTCGACAACTCTTTAGTTGCGTCTTTTCCCTTCTTTTTGAGCTCTGCAATTTGCGTGGTCACAAGTTTCCTTTCATGACGCAACTCGTTAAGCCTAGTCAAGCCTTGCCGCCATTTCTTGTCATAATCAATTAACTCGTCCAGCATCCTCAAGTTTTCAGGGTCGCCTCTCTTCATCAAATTATTTCTTACCAGCTCCGGGTTTTCGCGGATGAGTTTAATGTCCAACATCTCTCTCAATCAGCCACATCAGACGCTTAGCCTTCTAACCTTACCCATAAATCAACTATTTAACCTTACGATAAAATCCATCCAACCAACCAAACACTAATTGAACCTATTTATAAGGGGGGCTATAGCTCTCCCACATCTAACAAACACACAACAATTACTTAACCAAATTTTCTCGCAGCATGAAGCGTCTTCTCCGCAGTAGAAACACAAAACAGCAAATCATCAATCGTCGCAATAAACGTTGGAAACTTCCCTTCACACTTAACTTGCGTAACAACCTTCTTCCCAATTCTAACCGTTCTCACCCACAACCCACTTGGCGTCTTAAAATTATCAGGCGAAACCGCACTCGCAACAGCTTCCGCAGTTCTCTCATCATCATACTCCAAAATTATTTCAGCTTCCAATCTTCTCACCACGCAACTGCCTTCCAAGAAGCTCATTAACAAACACTACAAACCCCGGAACATTCTCAATTGGAACCTGCGCTCCAGCAGCTATATTGTGTCCTCCACCATTCCCACCATATTTCTCCGCAGCCACCTGCATAACCACTCCAAGATTTACACCCTTGTTCGTCATAGTATCCACAGTCCTCGCAGAAAATTTCGCCAAACCCTCCTCAGCAACATTCGCATACGCAATCAACGGTTTCTCAGGATTCGGCAAACTCGCAGAAAGAATAGAAGAAATCGCACCGACTATCTTATCATCAATAAAATCTTCACCATAAACAACATAAATATTCTCAAACTCCCGTATCCGCTCAGGTTTCTCCATAACCCACCCAAGATACCTATTAATAGTCCGCCTATACTCCTCCAAAACCTTATTCGCCTCTTCAAAAGCCACACCACGATCACCCATACAAATAGCAACACCCAAACTTGGCCTATCCATACGCCCAGTCGCATTCAACAAAACAGCAAACTCCCTCGCATCCCTAAGCGGAGTCCACGGTTCCTCATTGTTCAAAGTGTAAACATGCCCGATAAGATTTGTAACCTCATAATGCAAACCCTTAGACAACAAATAATCCGCAAGCCCAGTGCACAACCGCTTCTTTTCTTCATCAGAAAGGTCCCTCAAAGCCCGCCATCTTTCCCCATGCCTTGGCTTAATATCTAAACTTGCCAAAAAAGCCAAACTCTTATCTTCCTCTCCGCTGATGCCGGGAATAAAAGGATTAGTTGTCGACGACAATGTCTTGTGAATTGGACGAGTTTCTCTACCAAAGAATATAAGGTCTTTTTCAACCGTCAAAAGCCCAGCATCCACCGCATCTTTAACTACTATCTCATTAAGCCCGCCAAGCAACCGCTGATCATACTTGTCCTGCAAATCTCCAAGAGCGCCAACTACCGCGATAGGCGCCAAATCCACATTAACTTTGTCAACAGTCTTAGCCACAAAATACGCAACACCAGAACCACTAATGTCCCGTGCACCGTCAGCACCATACAAATGAGGATTCACATGCACAATGTTAGATGCTTCCTTACCAGTAACTTGATGATGGTCCAAAATCACTATTCTGAAATCTGCAAGCTTCTCATTTAACAAGTCAACGTAACCGCTTCCAAAATCCGCCAAAATTATCAGCTGCGGCTTATCAGCCAAAATTTCGCCCACAATTTTCTCGTCAATCCACTGAGTTATCCTAACCCGAAATTTAGCGTCTAATCTAGCCAACATTTTACCAATAATCCCAGCCGCAGCAACTCCATCAGCATCCAAATGCGAAAAAACATGAACAAAACCATCCTCCTTCACAGTTTCCAGAATCGTTTTCGCCGCTTGTGTAGCTGAATCCAAAAGGCCAGCAGTTTTAGTTTCATCCGAAGCCATAGCAACCACACTGAAAATAAGAAACAGATTATTTAAGATTTAAAATTCTCTAAGCAAAAAACGAAAAATATCCAAGCTAAGCAAGCGAAGCAATTTTCGGCTCGTACTTCCAATTCGGCGGCAAAACACCTTCACGCTTATAATACCTCGAAAGCTTATGAATCTTCGCTTCAATAATCTGAAGCGCCCTCTTATTATGCACATCCTTCTTATTCTTCTCCAAATGAGCAGCCAAACTCTCCGCCTTCTTCACCAAATTCCCCAAATCCTCCGGCATTGCCGGTGCAAGCTCAGCTTCCTTAAGTATCCGCGTTATTGTCTTCCCAGTTATCGGCTTCACAAGAGGAATAGCATATTGGTCTCTAAGAATTGTTCCAATGCGACTCGGAGCATGCCCTTCCTTCGCCAACTTAATTACTAACGCCTCCACTTCTTCTGGCTGGTATTTGCACCAGCTTGGAGGACGTTTGCTAACTGGTCTTGTCTGATGAGATTTTCCTTTTTCCTGTTTTGGCATCACTTATCACTCTAAACTCTGTAAGAGCGAAGGATTGCGGATATTTAAAATTATTGATGCTTCCGGTACCATTCAGCAAACTTGCGCAAAGCCTTTGCACGATGCGAATACTTGTTTTTTTCTTTTATGGTCATTTCCGCGAACGTTTTGCCGATGTTGACTGGCTGAAAAACTGGGTCAAAGCCAAAGCCAGAAGAATTATTCGCCACTCTTTCCTTCCTTGATATTTCTCCAACAACCTCGCCTTTAAAACATATCGGCGATTCCAAATCTGCCGAATAATAAGCGATTGCTGACTGGAAAACTGCCCTTCTGTTTTCAGTTTTCTCCATAAGCTGCAGCAAACCCTTGTTGCCTATTGTTTTGTAAACGTATGCAGCATATGGTCCTGGAAAACCATTCAGTGCTTCCACGAATAACCCAGCATCCTCAACAATCACTGGTAAATTACATTTCCTAAAGGCTTCTATGACGCTTGCTTTTGCAATCTCCTCTAAACTATCGCTTTGAACTTCCAACGTTTTTACTCTAAGCATACCAACAGCTATCTTATATTCACCAAAAACCATGCGGGCTTCATTAAACTTGTTAACATTGTTTGTTGCGAAAAATATGACTCTGCCTTTCAACTGAAAATTCATAGCAGTTCACAGCTTCTTCTTTGCACCTTCTGCGGCTACACTAAAATATTTTTGCCAATTTATCTGCGCTATTTCTAAGACATTGCCATCCGGGTCTGTGAAGGTTGCTTGTCTTCCACCCCATGGCTCATCATGCAATTCCTTTGTGAATTTTACTCCTTTCTTTTTAAGTTCCTCGCATGTCTTATCCACATCATCCACAAGAAATTCCACTGAAGGCGACAAAAAACTTACTTTCCCTTCTTTTCCAAGTTTGGGAATCAACCCAATTTCTACGCCGCCACACTCAAACCCAACATAACTTGAATACTCATACTTCTTCTCCAAACCCAAAACTTCTTCATAAAACTTCACGGCTTTCTTCAAATCCGAAACATAAAAGGTAACACACCAAACAGTCTTGATCATGCCTTTTCACCTTTCCGTTCAGCAACATACCGTCCTCTCTTTTCTATCTCCTTTATCTTATCTAAAACATTTTTCACAGTTTCAGCATCCATAACATTTGCATAGCCTTCAATAACCGCGTCAAAACATTCTTCAGCAAACTGGAAATGCGTACTCTGCAAAGCCCTCTTCATAAGATGCAAGTCAACTCCTCTGTTCTCAAGTTCCTTCGTTTTTTCTCCAAGCCCGAAATCCACAAAGAACATCTTTCCTTCCGCGTTCAGAATCATATTAGATGTTGTCAAGTCGCCATGAATTATGCCCCACTCATGAAGTCTACCAATTAACTCGCCAATTTTGAAACAGAAACTTTGTCTCTCTGCTTTAGAAACTTCGCTTAACAATAGCTTGACTTGCTTTCCCTCTATATAGTCCATTATTATTGTCGCATTTTCGATGTCAACCAAAAAAATTGTTGGTGTAGGCACTCCAGCCTTTTTCGCTTCATGCATCAACTGCGGCTCATGAATTGTCCGGTAAACTCGAACCTGCTCATCCAACTCTGATGGACGATATTTCTTTGGCAACCGCTTCTTCATTATCACTTTTCTACCATGCCATTGTGCAAGGTAAAGGTTGGCTTCTGCACCCTTCTTAATCAACAATGGCAGCTTCATTTTATCCATGGAACCTCAACCTCATCAAGCCGCCAACGCAACTTCACAAAGCTCTTTTCAATAGGTGTTATAACACCATGTCGGTATGCTAGTGTTCCCGTCCACGCAATCATAGCACCATTATCAATTGCAAACTGGCTTGGCACAACACAGAATCTGGCATCATGTTCTTCAGCAATCGTCCTAATCATAGATTGCAATCTTTTGTTGGCAGCCACTCCACCAGTCAAAAGAACCTCCTTTTTCTCCGTGTGCGCCAAAGCTCTCTCGGTAACTTCTGTAATCATCGAAAACGCCGTTTCTTGAAGACTATAGCACAAGTCCTCAAGCTCATACTCATTCTTTTTTAGCAAGTTAACAGCAGCGGTTAATAAGCCACTATATGAAGTATCCATGCCTTTCACGGTATAAGGCAACGAAAGCAGCTTCTTTCCTTTAGAAGCAAGCTTTTCAACAACAGCGCCAAATGGCATGCCAATTTTCTGCCGAAGCCCAGCCTCTCTTGCAAAAACATCTAAACAATTTCCTAAAGCAATATCTAATGTTTCGCCGAAAACTCTGTAATGCCCTGAATCAAAAGCTGCAACTATCGTGTTTCCGCCAGAAACATAAAGCGTTACAGGATCTTTTGCGTTCGTCTCAAGCTTTCCAACCTCAATATGTGCTATGCAATGGTTCACGCCAACAAGTGGAATGTCAAGGTAAGACGCTAAAGCACGCGCAATCGTTGCGCCCGTGCGAAGACAAGGACCTAAACCTGGACCCTGAGAAAAAGCGACAACCGATAAATCATGTGGTTTTATTCCAGCTTTTACGAAAGCTTCCTCTAAGACTTTGCTTGCCACTTCAGCATGATGCCTCGCCGCTTCTCTAGGGTGAATGCCGCCTTCTTCCGGCACATAAGCGCTTATCACATTTGCTAATATTCTACCATCAAATGTTAATATTCCAACGCTGAAGTCATCAGCTGTCGACTCAATCCCCAAACAGTAAGATTCACTAAGTCTTTTGCCCTTCAATTTGTCAATCCTTCAACATACTTTCTTCTAAACATAAACATACACCTTTTTATTTAAAAACACACATAATATCAATACAGAAGCTCGGAACTTGGTCAAAATGCCGAAACGCAATGATTTAGAACAAAAAGCCCTTCAACACATAATGAACGTTGGATTCGAAGGCATATTACAATCAGACTTATGGCGCAAACTCGGCGCAAGCAGCCGAGAAGGCTCCAGGATAGCCCTGAAACTAGAAGCCAAAAAACTCATCCGCAGAGAAAAAGAACTACGTGAAGGAAGATGGACTTACAGATTATATCCGAAAAGAGCCCCAGCATCAATAGACTCGATTGCAGACTGCCCATGCCTAATGTGCCCAGACAACGCTAGATGCGACCCATCAAGCTCGATTTCGCCACAAAACTGCGAAAGACTTACAGACTGGTTGCTTTTGATAGCAAAAGACGAATCTGGCACGATTGGTGACAGTTAGTTTTGCCAAAGGCGTGGATTCGAGAAAGAAAAAAGGATTATTATTATAGAATGGCTAAAGAGCGGGAATACCGATCCAGAGCAGCATTCAAACTGCTTCAAGCCGTCGAAAAATATCATTTTATAAAATACCGCGATGTCGTTGTTGATTTGGGTTCTGCACCAGGCGGTTGGATTAAAGTTGCAAGAAAAATCGTGGGAAGCAAAGGTTTTGTTTTAGGAGTTGACTTGAAATCCATTGAACCTTTTCCACAAGACAATGTTCGAACGATAATAGGCGACATAAATGAACCAGAAACTCTTCAGGAAATTTCAAATATTCTCCCAAGAAAGGCTGACGCTGTAGTTTCAGATGTTTCTCCCAACATCTCTGGAATATGGGAAGTCGACCATGCCCGCCAAATAGATTTGGCACACCAAGCATTAAAAATAGCCCTAGAAACGCTCAAGCCGCGTGGAAATTTTTTTGTAAAGGTTTTTCAAGGAGATTTATTGGACGATTTTATCCAAAAAGTTAAAGAACACTTTGAAGTCGTCAGAATAATGAAGCCTAAAGCGAGTAGAACTAAAAGTTCTGAAATATTTGTTTTGGGAATGTACTTGAAGGAAACATCAGATTAAACAGCAAAGATAAATTCTATTGCCTATTTTATGTGTTAGGCAAGGTGGAATGTTTGAAAATTGTCGCGGCGGATTCCTCGTCCGCCATATTAAACAGCAAGTTTGAACCATTAACAATTGTTGCAGCGGCAGCCGTGCTGGTTAATCCGCCTTATCGAGAACCAAACGTATGCTTAGCCAAGCCGATTTTCATAAAGGCAGAAGACGGACATGAAGCAGTAATTCGCGAAGCAGAACTTTGCAAGGAACTGTTGGGAAGAGTGAAGGCAGACGTTGTGCATCTTGACATGTCCTTGGGCGCGGTTTCTCTTGAAGAGCTTTCACCCATACAGTTCTCAAACATGAAAGTTTCCAGCAAAGCAAGACAACATCTCCTGCGGATTTTGCCCAAGCTTAGGAAAATCAGCGGCGAAATCACACAGAAATACAGGATTGAAGTTCTCGCCATCGGAAAAGAAAGCATCCCCGTTAGAATTGCAGAGTTAACGTCTGGAGCACACGCAATTATCTACACATGCGAAAAGGCAATTGAAGAAAAAAAGATGCTAATGCTTGGTTTACCCTCTAAATGTCAACCTAGACTGGCTGAAAAAGGCGTGTATCTTTATTCTCTCATTGGAGCAGAACACGACGTTAGAGGATACGCCGAAGATAAAAAAGAAATTCTCAAAAAAGTTAATATTATTGAAATGTTAAACCCAACTGCAAGAGGTTTCAGAATCTTAAAAATAACTCCAAAGGTGTAGGGAAGGTGGAGGTCTTTTCATGAAATTTGAATTCTGGAATCAATTTTCACCTTTTCATAAGAGAATATTTGTAATTGCGGTTTTCTTCATAATTTCTGTAATTGTAACAATTGCTGGCACTTTAATTCCTCTTTCTGCTGCAGAAGCAGACGAAATAAACGACACAGTGAATCAAACAAGAAACACCTTGAATAATATGCCGTTGTTAAATCAAGTTACATTCATTTTTGGAAATAACTTTTTCATTTGCCTACTTGCTTTTATACCGATAGCTGGAATTTTTCTGGAACTTTATGCATTATTCAGCACCGGTATAACAATTGCCGGATTAAGTTATGGCCTTGCCCATCCTTCTTTAGTTTTTCTTAATTTGCTTGTTTTACCTTTTGGATTGTTAGAGTTTATAGCTTACTCCATAGGAATCAGCGAAGGTGTTTGGCTGTTTTGGCGCATAATAAAACACAGAGGCCGAAAGGAATTAGTGTATGCGTCGATGTTTATCACAATTTGTGCGTTGCTACTTTTAGCTGCTGCATTCATAGAAATCGGGATAAATGCATTGTTGTCTTAAGCTAACCTATTGTTTTCTGATTTTTCTAATTTCTAAGCTTATGTCAAGCGCTTTTGGACTGTGGGTTATTTCTCCTAAGCTTACAATATCGACGCCCGTTGATGCATACGCTAAAATATTTTCTGCCGTGATTCCTCCACTGGCTTCCAACAAAAGTTTGCCTTGGAATCCGGCTTTTTTAATCAGTCTAACCGCTTCTTTCAGCTGCTTTGGAGAAAAATTATCCAACATTATTATATCTACGCCAGCCTTAGCCGCAACCAGAACATCCTCAACTTTGGTAACTTCTACTTCGATTTTCTTGCTGAAGGAGGCTTTTTCCTTCACTTTTCTTATTGCTTCTTTTAAGCTTCCAACTATTGCTATGTGGTTGTCTTTGATTAGAACCATGTCATCCAAATGAAGCCGATGTGTGTCGCCGCCGCCAACTAGAACCGCTTTTTTATCAAAATAAAGCAGTCCCGACGCTGTCTTTCGCGTGCATGCAACTTTCGTCTTAAGTCCCGCTTTCTGAATTTTTTCCACCAGCTTTCGTGTTGCTGTTGCTATGCCGCTCATGCGTGAAAGGAGATTTAGAACTGTGCGCTCAGCAGAAAGTAGCGTTCGTGTATCTCCAGAAATTTTCATAAGCACCTGTTTCGGCTTTATTTTTTCTCCATCTGCAACCAGCGGTTCAGTTTTTAGTTTTAAACTTTCAAGAAGGATTCTCGCTTCTTCGATTCCAGCAACAACTCCGACTTCTTTTGCTATTACTTCTGCCTCCGCAGTGCTTCCTTCAGGAACGGTGAGCACAGTGGTTATGTCTCCTTGCCCAACGTCTTCTTCGAGTATTTTGTGAAGTTTTTCTTCCAAAATTTTATGAGGCACAAACATACTTTTAGTGTTTGAATTTTTTACTTAAAATACTTGCTTATCCTCTGCTACGTTAACTATTGTGGCAACCGCTTCTTCTAGACCATCATATTTCAAAACTTCTTTTTGAATTTCCTTCAATCTCACGGGAATTTCGCTTTCCAAAATTTGCTGAATATTTTTCTGAAGGCTTCCCCTGTCGAGTTTTTCTTGAAACAAAACTTTTGCTGCGCCTAAGTCGGCGACTTGTTTTGCGTTGCTAATCTGCTCTGTGTGGCTCGGTGTAGGTATGAGTATCATTGGTTTACCATAACACAGGCACTGGGTTAAGGTTCCATGCCCTGCACGGCTTACAACCAAGTCGCATGCTTTCAAGTATTCGAAACGCCTCGAAGTCCACATATAAACGGTTACGTTATTACGGCGAAATGGTTTTTCATCCGCCTTTGGATAACCAAGCGACATGACAATTTCGTAATCCTCTGGAAACTCCATCAAAATTCTCTTCAAAATTCCGGTTAAGAAAGCTCTTTCTCTTATTGGACCACTTATTGGAACAAAGACAACTGGCTTGTTTGCTGGTAGTCCTAATTGCTTGCGAATTTCTTCCTTAGTCGGCAACGTTTCTGGACGAACTGGCAGTAGCGGCCCAATTAGTTTGACGTTTTTTCTGTAGGATTTGGGAATGTTCAGGTTGCCTGCGCATATAGTGTACGGCGGAGGAAAATCTGGTATCAAAGTCGTGTTTCCACTTGTCCACATTTTTCCAACAAGTGTAAGCGTTACGGAGTCTGCGAGCCTGGCTAACCGTAAAAACCGCTTTTTTCGTGGAATTATCACTTGAAACTGGTTCAGAATGCAAATTCTAGGAATCCCTAGCAGTCTAGCGGCTATTAACGGCGAGATTCGCGAATCTGAGACAACAATGTCAGGTCTGAAGTGTTGAATAGCTCGAACTTCAGCATCCACTTGTTTCATAAGCGTGAACGTCGACAAGAATGGACCAGGGTTTATTGCAGTCTGCTTAAAGTCTATGGTTCCATCTGGTTTGACTTGAAAACCGATTGGTGGAGCCTTTATGAGCGGAAACTTTTGTTGTTCAACGTAACGTAATCCTTCTCTGTAAGTGGAAAATACTATCTCGGCGTTTTTTTCCTGAAGTTTTTTCGCTATTGGAATGCATCTGCCTACATGTCCTAAACCTATGCCGCATGGAGCGAAATAAACGCGCATAAATCTATTTCCCGCCGAGGACTTTACGTTTCACTTTGCCTTTTGGTTTCTCTTCCTCAAAAATTATGGCTTGAAACTTGTAAATTTTGGTGCCGTCCAAAAGCCAATAATCTGGAGACAAACCCGCTTTCATGCAACATTGACATAGAAATTCCTCCGCATCCCATTCCCATTCAACTGGCACTTGAGGCAGAAGTAGCCCTTTAAACATGCCTCTTTCAACAATTAGTCCATCTTCGCCTATTTTGATTTTGTTTGGGTATTCGTTTGGTTTTTTAACTTCTATTATCTGCGGAGGTGTGAGCACGCTTACTTCAAAGACTACCTTGTCAAGTTCATCCAATGACAGCGGATAAAAGCGTGGGTCTTGAGTTGCTGAGCTTATTGCAGACTCTATAACTGCTTGAACTAATGGCGTGGTTGGATATGGATAGCCAATGCAGCCCCTTAGTTCTTTTTCGCCACTTTCTATGCTGTTGATTGTTACGAAAACTCCGCAAGGCTGCATTAGTTTATCATCAATGTTTTTGGGAGGGCTAATTTGCCTTCTGCTCTTTAGGTATTCTTCGACGGCTTTCCGTGCAAGCGTAACGAGGAATTCTCCCTCGTCTAAACTAAGCTCAAATGGCAACTGTATGGTTCTCCGCCGTTTGATAGCAATAGCTGGAATATATTAATTGTAAGGTTTAACCTTTTGCAAAATTAGGGCGTTTTAGAACTTTATTGATTCTTCTTGTATTCCATCTTTGGTTATTAGCAGGAAATCTATTCCGTCGCCGCTCATGATGTCTCTGCTTATGGCGGATTTTATCGCTCTTACGACCAAATCTTTGGCTTCTTCCATAGTCATGCCTTCTTTGTATGATTCTTCGAGTACTCCCATGGCGATTTCGGTGCCAGAACCTACTACAGCATACTTGTCAGGTATTACTGAACCTAGAATGTCAAGCACGTAAAGCGATGCCCCTTCATCATCTAGTCCACCAACAATTGTTTGTGTAATCAACGGAGCTAAACGGCGGGCGAAAAGCAGGTTTGACATTAGTTTGGCTGCTGCTCTCACAGAAATTGGTCTGCCAGCGTCAAGATTGAAAAGCTGCGCGTATGCTTCTACTTCTCTTACGAGAATTTGCATGTCTGAAACGAGCCCAGCGCATGCTGCGCCTATTTGGTCAGTTAATTTGAAAACTTTTTTGCCGCCTTTGCTGACGACAAGATAACCGTAAGAAACACGTTTTTCAGAAGCTAAAATAACGCCGTCCTGGCATACTACGCCGACGGTTGTGGCGCCTGGAATCCAAAGATATTGGGATTGCTGTGATTCTCTTTCCATTGGGACTCACCTTTCTCCGTGATATACGCAAGCAACTTATTAAGTTTAATCATAAAAGTTTTCGTACATTGTTCATGTAGATGTCAAAGAATTTAGCGTTTTTATTATTGTGGCGATCAAATTAAAGAGATTAATAAGGAAAAAAGTTGAGGGGTGTTGCCTATTTTGGTGTGAGAGCTCGGCTGATTCTGGTTTTTAGGTCTGTGTATCTTTGTAAAATTTCGTTTTTTAGTCGAGAGATTTCTTGGCTAAGCCGTTGTTTAGATTCAGGAGCAAGGTCTGTTGATTTTACTATGTCTTTTTCTATTTTTTCCAAGTCATGATCTGCGGAACGTTTCGTTTCTTCTGTCTTTTTGAGTGCATCCAGTTTGGTTTTTTCCATTTTTGCAAACTCATTGTTGATGTCCTTTTCAGTTTTGAGAAGCTTTTCCCGTATTTTGCCAAGTTTCTCCATTAATTCACGTTCAGATGGCCCGCCCATTTTTATGTTCCACGATACTTAGAATTAGTGTAATGCCTTATAGTTTTTGCCGTCAAAAGCTTCATGTAAAATATGATTGTTTACTCAAACTTCATAAATATATGACTAATGCTTTTACTTTATGCTAGGGAGTGGAAAAATTAGATGATTAGTCTTCACATTCAAAGATACGAGAATGTTTGGTTTGGAGTGGCTTGCGATGAGGAAAAGGTTTTTGCAACGGCGTTTGGTTCCGCTGAAGAGACTGTAAGGCGAGACCTTCTACAGAACATCCCATTCAACACACCTTTTCAGAATGCTGAAAAGCTATCTCCGTTTGCTGAACGTGTTCTGGAAACTTTGAAGAAAATATATTATGGAGAAGATGTTTCCGAGAACCTCGCATTAAGCACAGAACACCTTTCAGACTATTTCAGAAAAGTGATTAAGACAGCGTCTTTGATTCCCGTTGGATACGTGTCTTCTTACGGGTTAATTGCAAAGGTTGCTGGAGGAAGCCCAAGAGCTGTTGGGCGCGTGATGGCTATGAATCCGTTTGCGCCGCTTGTTCCTTGCCATCGAGTTGTCAGTTCAGACTTCACTTTGGGTGGATACGGTGGAGGTTTGAAAGCTAAACTTGCCTTTTTAGAACGTGAGAAGCGTGGTTACGCGGTGAAACGAGAGATTCCAGTTAACGGTAAGAAGTTGCAGGTTTTTCCGGTGGAGTTTGTTCTTAAAAAGGTAAATGTTAATTCGCTTTAGGTATTAATGTGTACGTGGTGGAATGAGCTTTATGATGAAGCGTGGGCTTTATGTCGGGCGTTTTCAGCCTTTTCATCTTGGTCATTTAGGAGCCATAAGAGACATTTTGGAAGAAGTTGAAGAACTAGTAGTCGTTATTGGAAGCGCACAATACAGCCACAACCTTAACAATCCATTTACCGCTGGCGAAAGACTGACTATGATTCGTAGGGCTCTGGAAGAAGCAAAAATTGACTGTTCGCGAGTTTGGATTGTGCCAGTGCCAGACGTGCACTTGCATATGATGTGGGTTTCGGCAGTAGAAGGCTACACGCCAAAATTTGATGTCGTCTATTCCAACGAATCCTTGACAAAGCGGCTTTTTATGGAAGCTGGCTACAACGTTAAGCCAATCCGTTTTCATGAAAGAAAGCTCTATTCGTCAACTGAAGTAAGGGAAAGGATGCTTAGAGACGAGAGTTGGGAGAAGCTTGTTCCAAGAAGTGTGGCGGCTTTCATAAGAGAGATAGATGGCATTAACAGACTTAGGGATTTGACTAAGAGCGACAAAGTATGATTTTGTCGCCACTTTTAACTCTGAGTTTTTCTGCTGCATCTCCTTGATTTAAGGAAATTTCTAAGAAATTGTGGCTTCCAATAATAGCTAAGAGTTCTTGCGGTTTTGCTTCCGCGTAGGCTTTGCAGAGTTTCAACTTTAGCTTAGTATTTCCAACTTTAATATTTACATATCCTTTTGCGTTAACTGAGTTAAGCTCTTTTTCTCCAAAGTTTGTTACAATGTTTCCAAAATCGTCGATGTAGATGATTTCGCCTACTAAGCCTTCTTTTCTTTCTGTTACTTTCGCAAATTTTGGTGTTACAATTTTCTGGATTTCAGGTCCAAACTCTTTTGGTGAAATTCCGTTCGCCAAGTAAGCTGCGACGGGCGCAAATATGTCTCTTCCATGAAATGTTGCGGAAACCTTGGGAAGCATAAAATTGCGGTTGGTAATCTCGTAAATGTGTTCTATGTCTTGTTTTTTTGCGGCTAAGACGAGGACGCCGTTGTCTGGTCCGACGTAGAAAGCTTGGTTTGTCTGTATTAGTAGTGAACGTCTTTTTGTTCCCACGCCTGGGTCTACAACTGCTATGTGGATTGTGTCCTTTGGAAAGTAGGGCGCCGCAGAAGCAAGGGCATATGCGCCCATTCTTATGTTGAATTTTTCTATTTCATGGGTTATGTCAACAATTGTGGCATTCGGGCTGATGCTTAAGATTACGGCCTTCATTTCCGCCACGTAGGGGTCTCTCAATCCGAAATCTGATGTTAAGGTGATTATTTGGCGAGGCATTGTCAATCAATAGCATTGAGTTTCATTTATTTTGCATTTTCCTCTAGGGGTGTCATGTTTTTCAGATAAGCTTCTGTAACTTTATCCAATTCTTCAGTTTTCTTACGTTTTCTCCTGGAACGTATGTCAATGGCAAGCATCACAATGAAGGGTGCTATAAGATAGCCTACAGCTAGAAAAGGATTATAGAATAAACTTGAGAGACTGAAAAGGTGGTCGTTTAGTCCACTTGCGTAAGTCGTTATGACATCTTGAATTATGAGTGCTACAAGGGCTAAGGTTAAGCAGACAAGGAATTGAACAAGCACGCTTCTTTCTTTGCCGAGAATTACGGAAGGGATAACTGAAGACAAGACGAAAACCCATGCGAAAGCATAAATGAAAGTTAACATGTCCATTCTAGAAGATAACCATGAACCTACAGAGGGCCACAATAGGTTGACATAGGATATTAATGTTGTAACTGCTGTTTGAGTGAAAATTTGATAGCTAATCATTAAAGTCCAAGCGACAGAAATGTAGAGCGGTGTTGTTAAAGCTGCTCTTCCCATCACAATCTCTCCACTGATTTATAAAAAGACATCTTATATCTTAAGTTTTACGCTACTCCAATCCTTAACAGCCTTCCACACCAAACAACTAAAATAAACGAACGTTATCCATAAACTCTGAAACCGCCCTCGCAATGATGGAAGGACAGCAGAATGCAAAGAAATAGAAAGCTGACGACTGAAGATGTGGCACTAACTGTCTGTTTTTCGGCTCTTTACACTGTTTTTTGTCTTCTTCCTATATTTCAAATAGTTGGCTTACCAAGTAAATCCATAACTATGGCGGCAATTCTTGCCCCCTTAATCGGCATACTTGTCGGACCATACTTAGGCGTATTATCAACAACTTTAGGAGGGGCAATTGGGCTTTTCATAGGACCCCTTTCACCGCCGGGTTTTGTCTCTGGTCTTGTCGCTGCATTTTTCGCTGGTACTCTTTACTTTGGCAAGCGAAGTCTTGCTGCATTCGCTTATTTCTCGTTACTATTTCTCTTCAGTTTTTATCCCTTCGTCGGACCAGTTTGGCTTTTTCCACCTTTGATGTGGTTTCAAATAGTTGGTTTTTTAATCCTTATTTCTCCATTGCAATCATCAGCTTTAAAGATCCTTAACTCTAACACCAACAATAACTCAGGGCTTCTTTTCGCTTTTTTCATAACTTCTCTAACGTCAACCTTAGCAGGTCAAATTGGCGGTTCCTTTTCGCTTGAAGTTCTTGCATGGCCTATCTTCATGGCTGACGTTAACGCGTGGAAAACCATATGGCAAGTAACAATTTTTCTCTATCCAATCGAACGAACAATCATTGCCGTAGCATCCGCGCTTATCGGCACACCTCTGCTAAAAGTTTTGAAAGCAACAAAAACAGTAACTCATGAATAAAGAAGCAAAGCAAACAGAGAAACGTTAAGAGCCTAATCACACATTTACTTGGAACATTTGAAAACATTCATGAAAATACATTCTTTAAATGGCATCATCATCTCTGTAGAGTTATAGACGTTATCGTTGAATTCTACTGGGGCATCTTTAATCAATACTATTGGAGTTTTCTCCGACACTTCTCCCATTAACAGATGCGCCGCAGAAGCTAAATCATCTGCAACTGCGTGGTGCGTGATGACTAATGGTTTTCCATAAACATCCTTTTCTCCTCTGCGGTCTATCACTGGTTTAAAACCAGCCACAGCCAAAGCTAAACCTTCAGTGCCTTTCCTAAGCGGTGCTAAACCACTATCCACAATTAAGACTGCAACCTGCTTGCCTGTTCTGCGCATGATTTCTTCCTTTACGTTTTTTGCCCATTCTTGAGGGTTTTTCGGCCACAAGACTACGTGATTTTTGGGTGCGTTTTTGTTGTCTATACCTGCATTTGCGGTTAAAACTCCATTTTTAAGTGTTAAGACTGCTTTCTCTACGCCTCCGTAGATTTTGTCTGCTTCGCGCAAAACGAGTTCTGCAAATTCTGGTTGCAGCGAAAAGCGTTTTGCAAGTTTTTTTGCTTTTTCAGAGGGTTTTATGTCGTTTAAGTTTACTAAGCGATTCTGAGCGTATGATAGGATTTTTGAAGTTATTGCTAGCACGTCGTTATCTTCTAACTCTAAATTCTGCTTTTTCAGTGCCTCCAAAGTGATGTCTACTAGATTGTCTCCAGTTTTCACAAGCTCTATTTTAATGGCGTAAAGTCTCATTTGTGTTTATCCTCCATGTATTACAGGAATAAAAACTACTTCGTCTCCATCTTTTAAGAGAGTTTGTAGACCGTTTAAGACGCTGATTTCTTTTCCGTTAACAAGTATGAGCGTGTTTGGTCGCGGGTCTTCCAGTTCTGGGTCAATCAAAACTTTTTTGAGCTCAGGTATTTTCTCAACAATTCTCTTTATCGTTTCTCTTAATGGTGTCTCTTCTTCAAATTTTATGGTAATTTTGCTCTTTCCAGAAACCCCGCGGAAAGCGCCGATAAATCTCACTGTTATTGCCATTTTGTTCCCTTGTTTTTGCTTTTCTTTAAAGAACCACTATCAAGGAAATATCGTTGACATTTGTGCCTGTCGGTCCTGTAAATATTAAATCGCCGAGTTTTGAAAAGAAATTGTAGGAATCGTTTTCGGCTAGGTATTTTTCTGGTGCCAAGTCCAATGCCACGGCTTTCGTTAATGTTTTTCCGTCGACTATCGCTCCAGCAGCATCTGTTGGTCCGTCTATGCCGTCCGTGCTAAGCGAAGCCACAACCACTCCGTCCATTTCTTTCAGTTTTAACGATGCAGCTAACGCTATTTCTTGGTTTCTTCCGCCTTTTCCTTTTCCAGTAACTGTGACGGTTGTTTCTCCGCCTGCTATTATGGCTGCGGGTTTTGGAGTCGGGGTTCCAGACACAGTGACTTCGCGTGCCATGGAAGCAAGCATTGTCCCTACGTGCCGCGCTTCGCCTTCCAACGTTGCAGTCAACATAAGCGTGTTCAATCCTTTTGACTTAAGGTATTCAAATGCTGCTTGGCTTGCGAGTCGGTTGTTCCCGACAACAACATTAAAAACTTTCTTGAATGCTTCGTCGTCTGCTTTTGGAGTTTCTGGAATTACGCCTTTTTCTCCATCGGACAATACTTTCTTAATTGGCGCTGGCGCTTTTTCCCACAAACCATATTTTTTCAGAATTTTTACTGCGTCACTAAAGGTGGTTGAGTCGGGAACTGTTGGCCCAGAAGCGATGAAATCTAACGGGTCACCGACCACGTCGGAAAGTATGAGGTTTAAAATTGTGGCTGGATAAGCTTTTTTTGCGAGCCATCCGCCCTTGAAATCTGAAATGTGTTTTCTGACGGTGTTAATCTCGTTTATGTTGGCGCCGCACTTGAGCAATGCGTTAGTGATTTCTCTTTTGTCAGCGATTGTTATTTTGCCACGCGGCAACGGCATGAGGCTTGAACCGCCGCCAGAAATTAAGCATATAACCAAATCATTCTCTTCTGCATTTTCTACTATTTCCAACATGCGGCGAGTCCCTTCCACGCCCGCTTCGTCTGGAACAGGATGGCTTGCCCCGTGAAGTTTTATGATGCTTGTTTTGTGGTTGCTATCGTGGGGAACGTTAACAAAGCCGCTTTTTATTCGGTCGCCAAGAACATGTTCTAAGGCTTCAGCCATTGTGCCACTTGCTTTTCCTCCACCTATCACGTAAACGTTCTTAAATTTTTTTAAATCAAAAGAATAGTCGTTAACGTGAAGTGTTGAATTTTTCAGCTTGAGTTTCGATTTTATTATTCGTTTTGGGTCTACTGTTTCTAATGCGTGTTCGAGGCTTTCTAGGGCTAGTTTTCTTGCTTTTTGATTAAGCGGTGTCTCGCCGTTTTTGATTAGTTGTTCCTTGTTCCGTATTGTTAGCATAATTAACCCATTGTTGATTTCGCAAATTGCTTTGCGTAAGTGTAATAAGTCAATAACTAATAAAGAATTTCGCGTAAACAAGCTATGGGGATAATTATGCCGAAACCAAAAGTTTACGTTACCCGCGAGATTCCAGAAAGAGGCTTAAACAAAATAAAGAAGTATTTTGACGCTGAAGTTTGGCCGGAATATGCTCCGCCGCCCAAAAAGGTCATAATTGAGAAGGCTAAGAACGTTGAGGCACTTGCTACACTTTTGTCGGACAAAATAGACAGCGAAGTTTTCGATGCAGCACCTAAACTGAAGATTGTTGCTCAAATGGCTGTTGGTTTTGATAACATTGACATTCCAGAAGCCACTAAACGAGGAATTTACGTGACTAACACGCCTGAAGTTTTAACCGACACAACAGCGGATTTCGCTTGGGCTTTATTGATGGCTGTCGCGCGACGCGTTGTTGAAGCTGACAAGTATGTTCGCACTGGACAATGGAAGGTTAGTTGGCATCCGGCAATGATGCAGGGAAGAGACGTTCACCACGCAACTCTAGGCGTAGTTGGCACTGGCAGAATAGGCTATGCGGTTGCGAAGAGAGCGAAAGGTTTCGACATGAAAATTCTCTTTTACGATGTAATACCGAGACCAGAGATGGAAAAAGATTTAGGTGCAAAACGAGTTGATTTGGACACGCTTCTGAAAGAATCAGACTTTGTCAGTCTCCACGTACCATTAATGAAAGAGACTTATCATTTGATAAATGCTGAAAAACTCAAACTCATGAAGAAAACAGCGTATCTAATAAATAACGCCCGCGGTCCTGTTGTGGACGAGAAAGCCTTGTACCAAGCTCTGAAAGAGGGCAGAATTGCAGGTGCTGGACTTGACGTTTTTGAACAAGAACCCACACCAGTGGATAATCCATTGCTGAAACTGGACAACGTGGTTGTGGCGCCTCACATTTCAAGTGCCAGTTACGAAACACGTTCTCAAATGGCTGAGATGGTTGCGGATAATCTCATCGCGTTCTTTGAAGGGAAGAAACCGCCGAACCTTGTTAACCCAGACGTAATGAAAGTGCGACCACTGTCAAAGCTATTTTAACCATTATTTTTCTGTTAATTACACTGTAATAGTTAAATACTCAATGTTTTTTAACTGTCTTTTTCCTTTCAAGTTTAAGGTGATTTGAGTGTCCTCCATCTTTGCGAAAAGAATGGAAACTCTCGGAACAGAAACAGCTTTTGAAGTGCTTGCGAAGGCAAAAGCGCTCGAAAAGCAAGGTAAAGAAGTAATACACTTGGAAATTGGCGAACCAGATTTTGACACGCCAAAATACATTAAAGAAGCTGCAATAAAGGCACTGAATGACGGTTATACGCATTATGTTCCATCAGCCGGCATTCCAGAACTTCGAGAAGCAATCGCTGAGCATATCGCAAAAACTAGAAACATTGAAGTCAGCCAAGACGAAGTGGTTGTAACTCCGGGCGCGAAGCCAATAATGTTCTTCGCTATTCTCGCTTGCGTGAACCCCGGCGAAGAGGTTTTGTATCCAAACCCCGGCTTTCCAATTTATGAGTCTTTGATAAACTTTGTTGGCGCTAAAGCTGTGCCTATACCGCTCTTGGAGAAGAACGATTTTCGCATTGACCACGAGTATGTTAAGAAGAAGATAACAAAGAAGACAAAAATGATTATTTTGAATTCGCCGGAAAACCCGACGGGCGGTGTCTTGACTAAGGAAGATTTGAAGGTTATTGTTGACTGTATTGGCGACAGAGACGACGTGCTTGTGCTTTCTGATGAGATTTACGACCGAATAATCTATGAAGGAAAACATGAAAGCATTGCTTCGTTTCCGGGAATGAAGGAGAAAACAATTATTCTCAATGGCTTTTCGAAGATTTATGCGATGACCGGTTGGAGACTTGGCTATGGTGTGATGCGAAAAGACTTGGCACAGAAAGTCGCTCAACTCATGACTAACTCCAACTCTTGCACAAGTGCCTTCATTCAAATGGCGGGTGTAGCGGCTTTAAAAGGTCCACAGAAGGATTCGGAAAGAATGGTTGAGGAGTTCAAAAAACGAAGAGAAGTCATTGTTTCTGGTTTGAATAAGATTAAGGGTATAACATGCAAGAAACCACGTGGCGCCTTTTACGTGTTTCCGAACATAACTGGAACTGGAATGGACTGTAGAAAGCTTGGTGACTACCTGCTTTACGAAGCTGGCGTTGCGGTTCTGCCTGGAACATCCTTTGGAAGTTATGGTGAAGGTTACCTGCGTTTGTCATTTGCCAATTCAGTTGAGAACATCAAAAAAGCCTTAGAGCGTATTTCTGTAGCTCTTGAAAAACGGTAGTTTCTCCTTAATCTTCTATTTTTTCTCCAGTCAACGTTTCTACTATATCTGAGGCTAATTGTATTAGGGCGTCTGCTTTTTTCATGACTCTTTCTCCGTCTGCCTCGCCAAATTGTGCTAGTTGCTGTACTGTTCCTTCAATTTCGATTAGAAAACGCAGAAGAGGGTCTTCGATTGCTTGAGTTTTTTCGGCTGCGTCTCTGATGACGTTTTCTATGAACGCTGGTTCTCCAAGGCTGTAGTAGATGGCGTTTCGGGCTTTCCTTATGGCTTCGAAAGCCAAGCTTGGAGCCATGTAAGGCATTTTTCTTGCGGCTTCAAGCTCTGCTTTTGCCTCCCTTAAGTATCGAAGCGCCCAACCACGCCTATAAGCATCCATCATACATTGTTAGCCTCTGTTTTATTCCTAAAGGAAATAGTCGTTATTTTTAAGGTTATTCTTCTTCCTCTTCTTCAGAGGTTTCGCTTGACGGAGAAGCGGTTTGAGCTCCGGCAAAGGCGTGTGTTATGTATCCTGCAATTTGGTTTCTCACTTTTGTGGTTGCGCCTAATACGAGCGTGTCAACCGCGCGTTTATTTTCGTCAAAATTGTTTGAGAATCTATTGGGAAAACGTCTAATGAGCTCTTTGGCTACTCGTTTAATTTGTTCTGTACGCACATTTCCCAAACCATTGTTTCCCCCAAGCACTCAATGAAACTTTATCCTCCGCAGTTAAGACTGGGGCAAAGTAAACCATCAATAAACAACAACCTAATTTAACTTTACTCCAAAGAAAACTTCAAAATTCTTTATTATCTGCTCTGCAACATCTACAGCATCCATTTTTTTGATTTCTGCTATTGCTTTAACAATTGCTGGAATAAAAGCGGGCGTCGTTCTTTCGCCGTTAAAGGGCTGTTTAAAAAAGCGCACGGGTCCGTCAGTTTCCGTTAACAAATTAGTTAATGGTGCTCTTCTGATAACTTCGCGTATGCCATTTGAATATACTGCAGGTGGACCTTCGGTGATATAGTATCCTTTTTCAATGGCTTTAGCTAATGCGCTTATTGGGTTGCTGAACCAGTGAAGTAACAATTTCTTAACCTTATAGGAAGGCAGCATATCAACAATTTTGGCTGTCGTGCCACGAGAATGAATTATGACTGGTAAATCAAGTTTTTCAGCCAGATGTAGCATTTCGTCAAAAACTTTCAGTTGTTTATCCCATATCTTTTCGTATTTGATGTCTAACCCTACTTCGCCGATGGCAACCAGCATCTTGTTAGCTTTCTGCTCATAAATCAGTTCTATCGTTTTTTGAAGTTCCTCTTCAGTTAAAGCCTGCACGTTCCACGGGTGAACACCCAATGCAGCGTAAACCATCCCCTCGTATTTTTCAGCCAGCCTTAGACTTTCGACGCTTGTTTTAAAATCCATCGAGTTAGAGACTAAAGCGACAACGTTGGCATTTTTGGCTTCGCTGATGATTTCATCTATGCATTTAGCGTATTCTTCGTCTGACAAGTGAACATGAGCGTCAACGAACCTCATCATAACATCCTCATTAAGCGCAGACCACATAATCAAGTATGCTTTTATAATTTACCTTCCAATAAAACAATAGCAAACATAGAAGCCCCATACTTAAAGCGCCGACTGGGAAATCAAAAATGGAAAAACCAGAGCTTCTGGATACGTGGCGAGATTTCTCTGATTACTGGAGCCAAGCATGTTCCAAAAGCGTAGATAAGCAAATCGCATTATGGCGTAGTATTTACATGAAAAAGTATCCAGAATTGCTAAGCAAACAATTACAAACTTATGAGGAAGACGGGTTAAATTGGAAGGAAATAGCTAAGAAAATCTTTCCTTCATTTTCAAGCCGTTTTACGCTTATGCAAAAGGCGAGAAACAATATCATCCGCATATACAAGTCCATTTACTCGAAAGCCGCTGAAACTTTGACGCTTCATTTCAACATAACTTTCGTTGTTTATGTTGGCATCGGGTGTGGCGCTGGGTGGGCAACAACCTACAAGGAGCAACCAGCAATATTGCTCGGATTAGAAAACATCGCAGAAGAAAAGTGGCATACCAAACAAAAACTCGAAGGCTTAATTTCTCATGAAATTGGGCATCTTGCTCATATGAATTGGCGAGGAGAGTGGCAAATGTTTGAAAGGGCAGAAAAAGACCCGTTGTTCCAGCTTTACAGTGAAGGATTTGCTCAGAGATGCGAACACATAATTTTGGGAAAAGAAATTTGGCACTTAGCAGAAGATAAGAAATGGCTTCCTTGGTGCAAACGACATGAAAGTTGGCTAGCTAAAGAATTTCTTAAACGAATCGAAAATCAAATGGCAGTGGAAGACTTTTTTGGTTCATGGTTCAGCATTCAAGGTAGAAAGCAAACTGGATATTTTCTAGGCCACGAATTCATTCGCGTGTTAGAAGAAAATCGCAGTCTGAGGAAAATCGCAATTCTGAAAGCAGAGGATATCAGAAAACTCGGAATACGGTATCTGAATGCCTCAACGACAAAAAACCTTTGAATGAGAGAACGAAGTATTTCACGGAGAACATCAACAATAAAGGTTAAATATTGCTTTAAATAGAAAAAGAGGCTACGAGGAGTCTTTATGGTTGATTTAGAATTAGCTGTAGCCCCAATGCACAGATTATGTAAAAAGGCAGGAGCCGACCGCGTAAGCGAAGCAGCAGCAAAAGCCTTAGCCAAAGCGTTAGACGAGATTGGCGTGAAAATCGCCAAAGAAGCACTGGATTTTGCAATGCATGCTGGAAGAAAAACCATAAAAGCTGAAGACATTGAAATCGCCGCCAAAAAAGTTATGGGCAAATAATCTTTCATTTCCGCAATATCCCTCTTCTTTTTCAAACTTTTAGAGTGCACCATTTTTTCGATGAGCGCCATCTGCTGTTCTAAAAAGATAAACGCAAAGTTGAAATAACACGGAACGATTAAACGTAGAAAACCTAAAGAACCACGAAGCGACCTTTCAGTTATTGGAAGTTGATTAGTAATGGGCGGTAAGAAAAAGCTCAGCTTAAAACAGATGGAACGTACACAAGCGAAGAAGGACGAGGAAGAGAAAGAGAAGAAAGAAAAGAAAAAGGAAAAGGCAGGACCACCGAAAGAAAGAAAACCTCTCGCAATATCAGTTCCAGACGTGAAAAATGAGAAGATTGTTGGAGAATTAAAAAAGATGCCTGTCTTAACGCCTTATGCCGTGGCTACACGCTTTAACATAAGAATAAGCGTAGCGAAGGATTTTCTCGAGCAACTCGAAGAAGAAGGCGTTGTGCAGCGGGTTTCGGGAAACCACACGATAAAAATATACAAGCCAGTAGCAGATTAACTAGCCTATAGCTTCACTTTTTATTTCATAATCCATTGTAGAGGTTCAGAACCTTAATTGAGCTTTCCAGAGAGAATCTACACCAAAGAAGAAGTTAAAAAAGCCAAAGAACTCGTTGACAAGGGACATAAACACTGCTTAACAGTCAAAGGAAGTCAGCAATTCAAACAAAAAGTCGCACAAGCACTCGAACTTATCAAAACTGCTGGTTACTATGATTTTTTCAGAACTTACATTAACAAGATAACAGAGATTGACGGTTTAACACAGTTACGCGAGTCAGAGGCTGCAATTTGGGCAAATAAGTATGCAGTCGAAAACACAGTAGACGCTGCCAGTCTTTTCATACAGAAAGCTAATCACATGAAAGAGTATCTTGAGGGCAAACTATACTATGGAGGAACCGCAGAAAAGCGCTCTGTTGAAAAACGCATTAAATTTCTCAAAGTTTTGAAACAAAAAACACAGAAAAACGAGATAAAAGAAGAATGCGAGAGACTCCTAAAATTCTGGAGCGAAAGCTCTCTAGTTTACTAGAAGCTCAACTCTGATTTTTGTTCCACTTTTTACTTGTTCAAAAATTTCCAAGTTTTTAATGACTTTTCCCAACACATTTACTGGACTATAAGGTTGCGAAGTTCCAAAAAATATGCATACGGCGCTTCCCATAGGCCAGAATGCTATTGTTCCCTTTTCCACTGTACCTTTGGCTTTTTCTTCTCCCATTTTGATTGGTGTTTCGAAGTACACTTCTTCTTTCCATAAGGCTGCTCTGCCTTCTATTGGAAGTTTCCTTACTATCATGTCTACTGTTCTTGGCGCTAGAAAACGTACGAGTTCACCCTCTGCCTCTCCAAGTTCTTCAATTACGAACTTTATTTTTACGCGTGAAATTTCTGCTGTTTCACCGCTCATTTTTTACCAGTCCTTTGAATGAACTCTGTCAAAATTTGTTCTAGCGAAATTGGTCCAAGAACCTTAAGTTCGTATTTCACTCTTACGGTCGGCTTGTTTATAGTCATTACTCTTCTTAAATCAATCGGCGTGCCAATCACGACCACATCGCATGGAGTTTTGTCAATTGTTTCTTTGAGTTCTGCTATTTGCTTTCCACCGTAACCCAACGCTGGAAGAATTGCTCCTAAATGCGCATATTTCTTGTAGGCTTCTTTTATTGAACCCACCGCGTATGGTTTCGGGTCAACGAGTTCGGCTGCTCCAAGTTTCTGCGCTATGATTGCGGCTGCTCCATAAGGCATGTTGCCATGAGTCAACGTCGGACCATCTTCCACCGCCAAAGCCTTTTTTCCTTTGATTAACTCAGGCTTGTCGGCTGTTATAGGCGAAGCCGCATCTAAAATGACAGCTCGCGGATTAACCATTTTGATGTTTTCCTTAACCTTCCTAACATTTTCCGGGTTCGCCGTGTCCACCTTGTTTATTATCACGACGTTCGCCATTCGCAGGTTAGTCTCGCCTGGGTGATAAGTAAGTTCGTGTCCTGCTCTGTGCGGGTCAGCCACGACTATGTGCAAGTCTGGTTTGTAGAAGGGTAGGTCGTTGTTGCCGCCGTCCCAAACTATGACGTCTGCTTCTTGTTCCGCCTCGTGTAGTATTTTTTCGTAGTCAACCCCAGCGTAAACGATTATGCCATTGTCTATATGCGGCTCATATTCTTCTCTTTCCTCAATTGTGCATTCATGTTTATCCAAATCTTCGTAGGAAGCGAAACGTTGGCAAACTTGTTTTCTCAAATCGCCATAGGGCATTGGATGTCTGATTGCCACAACTCTTAAGCCCATATTCTTCAAAATCTTTGCAGCTTGCCGTGAAGTTTGGCTTTTTCCAGAGCCTGTTCTCACAGCGCCCACGGAAACCACGGGAACTTTGGACTTTACCATTGTAGTTTTAGGTCCCATCAGTCGGAAGTCTGCGCCGCTCGCCAGCGCAATCGACGCTTTGTGCATGACATACTCGTGTGACACATCACTGTAAGCAAAAACAACTTGGTCAACATCATATTTCCTCACTAGCTCGGGAAGCTTCTCTTCTGGGTAAATGGGTATTCCGTTAGGATAGTTTGGTCCGGCAAGCTCTGCAGGGTATATTCTGCCTTCTATGCCTGGAATCTGCGTGGCTGTGAAAGCCACAACTTCGTAGGCGCTGTTGTTTCTGAAGTAGACGTTGAAGTTGTGGAAGTCTCTGCCAGCCGCGCCCATTATAATAACTTTGATTTTTTGCATATACTATTCCTCGTAAAACCCCAGATGGAGGGGGTTCACTACTATCTTATCATTCCATATAAACCTTAACTTGGCAAACTAGCCTAATAGATGTAGAACTGTGGTTGCTATGAAGTCAATTTGCTCTTTTGTGACGCCCGGGTGAACTGGTAATGAGAACACTTGGTTTGCGGCTTTTTCTGTTTCTGGAAGTCGGTATTTTCCGAGCCTGCGATAGTAAGGCATGAGGTGTATTGGGTTCATGTAACAAACTATTGCACCTATTCCTTTTTGCTTCAGCTCTTCAACAATCTTGTCTCTCTGTTTTCGTTTCGCGTTTTTCATTCTTACAGTGTAAAGATACCAGCTGTGCTTGTACCCTTCTGGCTCTTTCGGCAACTGTAACTTCTTTGATTTTTTCAGTTTTTCCGTTAGTCGCCGTGCGTTCTCTCTTCTCTGCGCCACAAACTTCGGCAGTTTCTTGAGTTGAACGCAGCCTATGGCAGCTTCTATTTCTGGCATGTGATAATTGTGCCCAAGCATGAGCGATTGATACTTTTCTTTTTCTCCATGACTCCGCATATACCGTAACGTTTCTGCAATCTCGTCATTGTTAGTAGTCACCATACCGCCTTCTCCGGTTGTCATGTTCTTGCTTGCGTAGAAACTCCAACATGCAGCGTCAGCGAAGGCGCCTGGCGGTTTTCCCTTGTAGCTTGCGCCGTGGGCTTGGGCTGCGTCTTCAATAATCTTTAACCCGTGCTTGTCTGCAATTTCTCTTATTGGTTTCATGTTGGCTGGCAAACCGTAGAGGTCCACGGGCATTATTGCCTTTGTATTTTTTGTTATGGCTTTTTCAATTTTCTCTGGAGAAATATTGTAGGTTTCTGGGTCAATGTCGACGAAAACTGGTTTTGCTCCGGTGATTACTATGGCTTCTGCGGTGGCGACAAAGGTGAAGCTGGGCAGAATAACTTCGTCCCCACGTTTTATGCCTACTGCGGCGAGTGTTGAATGCAAAGCGCCTGTGCCTGTGTTCATGGCTATTGCGTGTTTTGCTTTCATGAAGGCGGCAAAGTTTTTTTCAAATTGTGTGACCATTGGACCCGCGCCGAGCCCATGCGTTAGTATGCCGCTTTTTAGAACTTTTACGACGGCTTTAATTTCTTCTTCTCCGATTTGTGGAGCATTGATTGGAATCATAAAGTTCGCCTTTTAAATAGTAAGTGTTCTATTCTAATAACTTCTGCGTTTTATTCGGAAATCGAACAAAAAATAAGGGTTTTAAAAAGTTTGGAAATTGCCGTTTAGGTTTTTGACTCTGTTTAGGAATTCAGCCATTTCTTTTTCTACTTCTTCTTTTCGTTTTGTTAGAAACTCTAGCTCTTCCGCTATTTCTTTTAGCCATTCTTTAATGGCGAAATTGCATTCTTGCCAGGTCATTTTCGCAAGATATTCAGAAACATCTTTAGCGGCTTTTTTTCCTAATTGGTCGAGTGGATAGTTGATTTGCTGGAATTTTGAGAAAGGAAAAAAGTGTCTAGTTGACCGCGGTTTCATTAGGCGCCCGGTGAGTCCTGCTGAAATGACTTCTTCAATAGGGATTTGTCCGTCTGAATTGCATATATAACGGTGAATGCGTCTTTTTCCAACGCGGATTTCTGGATTGTTACAAGCGTCAACAAGTATTACTGGTATGCGCGTGTAGCCTAAGCTTTTAAGCGCAAGCCATCGATGCATCCCATCCAGAATAACATGCGTCTTTTCGTCAGCGATTATTGGATATTTCAGTACACCGTCTTTTAGAATTTCTTGTTTAAGCAATTCCAGATAGATTGGCGAACCTTTCTCGTGAGGTTTCAACTCGTCAATGGGCAATAAAGCAATTTTCAAATTTGATTTTTCTGTTAAGACGGCGTGTGTCACTTGCTTTTCCGTCCTTGCGATAGTTGAATTTGCGGCACTTCAATTTTTTCTGGTTCATAATCTACGAGTTTTCCAGCGAGGAATTGTTCATACGCTGAAAGGTCCAGTAAGCCGTGTCCGCTGTAGTTCATTGCGATGATTTTCTTTTCGCCTGTTTGCTTGCATTTTAAGGCTTCGTCCACCACATATTTTAGGCTGTGAGCGGTTTCTGGAGCTATAATTAAGCCTTCTGTTTGGGCTAGTAGTTTGGCAGCTTGGAAAATCTCTGTTTGATTGTAGGCGTAGGAGCGCATATACCCCTTATGGATTAGGTAGGATATTGACGGCGCCATTCCATGATATCTTAAACCGCCAGCATGAATAGGTGGACAAGCATAACTGTGTCCTAAAGTTAACATCTTAAGGAGCGGCGTCATTTCTGCTGTGTCGCCGAAATCGTATGTGTATGTGCCTTTGGTTGTGTGTGGAACCGCCTTTGATTCACATGCAACGAATTCCGTGTTTGTTTTGCCTTTAAGTCTGTCCATCATGAATGGAAAGCAGAAACCTGCGAAGTTGGAGCCGCCGCCTATGCAACCGCAAACCACATCTGGGTATACGCCTATTTGTTCGAATTGTTTTTTGGCTTCTAATCCTATTATGGTTTGGTGCATGAGAACGTGATTCAGCACTGAACCCAGCGAATAGCGTGTGTCGTCGTGAGTGACTGTGTCTTCGATTGCTTCGCTGATGGCTATGCCAAGCGTTCCGGGATGGTTTGGGTTTTCTTGGAGGAGTTTTTTACCGAAGTTTGTTTGGTCGCTTGGTGATGGAAACATTTCTGCTCCATAAAGTTGCGCGATTATTCTTCGTCCTGGTTTTTGCTGATAACTTGCGCGTACCATGTATATGCGGCACTGTAAATCGAAAATTATACAAGACAAAGCCAAAGCGGTGCCCCATTGTCCGGCGCCGGTTTCGGTTACTAAGCGTTTGATTCCTTGTTTTTTGTTGTAGTATGCCTGCGCAAGGGCGGTGTTGGTTTTGTGGCTGCCTGTGGGGCTGAAGTTTTCGCATTTGAAGTATATTTGTGCTGGAGTTTTCAAGTAGTTTTCAAGTCTTTTGGCTCTGTATAGGGGTGTTGGGCGTGGTAGTCTAAGGTATGCTTCGAGCACTTCTTCCGGTATTTTTATGTGGCGTTCTGTTGAGACTTCTTGGAGTATTAGTTCTTTTGCGAATATTCTTTCGAGCAGTTGTGGGCTTATGGGTTTCATTGTTGTTGGGTCTAGTGGTGGAGACAAGGGTTCGGGGAGGTCGGCTTGTATGTTGTACCATGATGTTGGGATTTCGTCGGGGTTTAGTTGAGTGAAATGTTCGTTTTTTTGTGTCATTTATTTTTCACCTATGAACATTTTAGTACGTTTATGCACATTAGTAAACATTTGATTACACGAACATATTTATACTTTATTCCGCAAAAATGTACATGAAGGCACCGCAAAATGTGGAACAACATCAAAAAATACCTAGAAGACTACCCAGAACGACTAAAAGTAGCACGCGTCTTGGTAGAGAACGGATTAAGTGTAAAAAACGGAAAAATCTATCTAAACGAAATCCAAATTCCGCCAGTGCGTATAGCACGCGTCGCGGGAGTAGACAGGCGCACAGTAACCGAAACACTGAACGCCATAAACGCAAACCGCGAACTTCGACTAATATTTGAAGGCTTAAGGTCTGCGGGACATTCACTGAAGGAAATTGCTAAACACCTAAACCTTGGAGTTGTCGAAATAACACCTGTCGACGCGCGAATACCGGGCATACTTGCAAATTCAGCCATGACTCTAGCAAAAAGCGGATTAAGCATTAGACAAGCAATTGTAGATGACCCGGAACTGTCGCCTGAACCAAAACTGACTCTAATTGCTGAAAGGAAAATTCCAGGAGAGCTAATTCCAGAACTTTTAAAGATACACGGTATTGCTAAGGTATCTGTATATTAACATTCAAACTTTGTCTTTTATACCGCTAGGAATAATAAAGAGCTGAAGATTCGATAAAATAATCTACCGGTGTACGAATATGCCTAAGATAGGCGTTTATGTATGCCACTGCGGTTTAAACATTGCCGGCGTTGTTGATGTAGCGAAGGTTGTTGAATACGCTAAAAGCTTACCGGATGTTGTAGTTGCAAAAAATTATACTTACATGTGCTCTCAACCTGGACAACGCATGATTCAAGAGGATATCAAGACTCAAGGTCTTAATAGAATTGTTATTGCTACTTGTTCACCGAGGATGCATGAGGAAACCTTTCGGAGAGCAGTTGCAGAAGCAAGATTGAATCCCTACTTGCTTGAAATTGTCAATTTGCGCGAGCACGTTTCTTGGGCCCATAGCGACGAACCAGAGAAAGCAACTGAAAAAGCCAAAGACCTCGTGCGGATGGGTGTGGCACGCGCAAGGCTTTTGGAGCCTTTGGAAAAAATGAAAGTTAGTGTTGAAAAGAGTGTTTTGGTGGTGGGCGGTGGCATCGCGGGTATTCAATCAGCGCTTGACATGGCTGATGCTGGCTTGAGGGTTTATCTTGTGGAGAAAACTCCGAGTATTGGCGGTCGCATGGCGCAGTTGGATAAGACTTTCCCAACTCTTGATTGTAGCGCGTGTATTTTGACGCCTAAGATGGTTGATGTTGCTAAGCATCCAAATATAGTGTTGTTGACGAATTCCGAGGTCACGTTTGTTAAAGGTTTTGTTGGCAATTATGAAGTTATAATTGTCAAGAAGCCTCGTTATGTCGATGAGAAAGCATGTGTGGGTTGTGAACTTTGCACAAAAGTTTGCCCTGTTAAAATTCCTGATGAATTCAACGAAGGCTTAAGTGAAACTCGAGCAATTCAAATCTATTCGCCTTATGCTGTACCGAAAGTTGCCATTATCAACCCGAAGCATTGCTTGCGATTGCGATTTGATAAGGATGTTTGCGGAAAATGTGTACAAGTGTGCGAAGCTAAAGCCATAAAGTTTGATCAGCAATCGGAAACTATACAGCTTAAAGTAGGCGGCATAGTAATAGCAGTTGGCTCTGAAGTTTTTGATGCTTCTGAAATGGCTGAGTTAGGTTATGGACGCTGTAAAAACGTAATATCAAACATTGAATTTGAGAGGCTTGTCAACGCGTCTGGACCAACTGGAGGAAAGATTGTTTGCCCAAGTGATGGTAAAACGCCTAAAACTGTAGTCTTTGTTCAGTGTGTTGGTTCTCGTGACAAACGTTTTCATGAATATTGTTGCCGGGTAGGATGCATGGCGACCCTTAAGCAGGCGATTTTGACGCGAGAACATTTGGGCAGGGATGTTAACATTTACGTTTGTTTTAATGACATGCGGGCTTTCGGTAAGGGATATGACGAATTTTATAGGCGAGCGAGAGATTTGGACATTAACTTTGTTGCTGGTTTGCCGTCAGACATACGATATGATTCGAATGGTGCATTGCACTTTGATGTTTATGATAAGGGAACGAATAAACTCTTGGAACTACGTCCAGATTTGGTTGTTCTGGCTAATGGACTTGTTCCAAACAAAGACCTTGAAAAAATAGGCGAACTATTCCATGTCTCACGCAGCGCTGACGGTTTCTTGTTGGAAGCGCACCCAAAACTGCGTCCTTTGGAAAGCGCTGTTAGCGGAATATTCTTGGCAGGTGCATGTCAAGGCCCAAAAGATATTCCGGACACAGTAGCACAAGCAAGTGGTGTGGCAGCGAAAGTTATTGATTTGCTGGCCAGTGGGGAGATTGAGCTTGAACCATTGAAGGCTGTTGTTGACGAGGACATGTGTAGTGGCTGCCGCATTTGCGAATCGGTTTGCCCATTTCTTGCAGTTGAAATTAAAACTGAAAAGGTAGGTGACAAAGAAAAACTTAAGGCTGAAGTTGTTGAAGCTATGTGCCAAGGTTGCGGCTTGTGCGTAGCCGCTTGTCCAACAAGTGCCATTAAAATGAGACATTACACGGATGAGCAAGTTTTGGCGCAGATTCAAGCGGCTTGTGCTGAAAAGAAAGCGAAAGAAGGAGGCGATTAAGTTGAGCTTGACTGATTTGATGTCTATGGCTAAGCCGAATTTAGAGTCACGAGAAAAAATTCTTCACAAGCTTAGTGGACGAGAGCTTGTCAACTGTTTCCAATGCATAAAATGTACGAGTGGCTGCACGGCACTGAAGCTTTTAGAGTTGAAGCCTCACGAGATAATTAAGCTTTTCAATTTGGGTTTTGTTGATGAGTTAGCATCTTCTGACATCATTTGGACTTGCGCCACTTGCTTGAAATGTTTGCAGCGGTGCCCGCAGAGAGCTTCGCCTTATCATGTGATTATGGCTTTGCGTAATTTAGCAGTCGAGCGTGAAGCTAAAGTGCCAGAGGGTTATTTGAAGGCTGTCTCGCGGATTCTTGAGACCGGGTTGGCTGAGGGTGTTCAAGATGTGGTTTCGCGGAAAATGGAAGTTTTTAATCGTGAAAATCTGAAGCTGCCCAAAATAGCGTATCCTAAGGAAAGTTTTCAAGCAGCGTTTATGAAAGCGATGGAGGAGCGATAAAGTTGAAAGTCGTCGTTTTTTGGGGCTGCAGAATACTAACAAGCCAGTTTGCCTATGAAATGTCTGTTCGAGAGACATTTCCTAAGCTTGATGTGGAACTTGTGGATTTAAGCGAAACTAATTGTTGTGGAGACCCAGTTAAGAGCATGAATGATTTTGCAGCCAATTATTTAGCAGCACGGATTTTAGCCTTGGCAAATAACACCGGCTTGGAACATTTACTTGTTCCATGTAATCGCTGCCACTTTGTCATTTCAGAAGCAAAAAATATCATGGCAAAAAATGATGACGTTAGTAAAAAAGTTGGCGAACTTTTGAAGGAAGAAGGCTTAATTTACAATCCTGACATTAAGATTTGGCACACAATTGATTTTCTTCATGATTTGATTGGTTTGAAAAGCATTAAGAAAGCCGTAAGGAAACCGCTTAAGGATTTGAAGTTGGCGACGCATGTAGGTTGCCAAATTATTCGTTACAGTGAGTTGGGAAGAGTGGATGATGCAGAGAATCCGCAAAAACTTGATGAACTAGTAAATGAATTAGGAGCAAAATCCATAGACTATGCAGAGAAACTGGATTGTTGTGGCGCTAATTTGATGCACAGCCATGTTGATTCTGCACTTTCACTGGCGGGCACCAAACTTGCTTCAGTTCAAAGTTATGATGTGGATGGATTAGTTGTTTCTTGCCCCGATTGTGGTTTGATGTTTGATTTTAAACAGAAGGATGCTGCAACTACGGCTGGTGTAAAGCTTGAATTGCCAGTGGTTTATTATACGCAACTACTTGGACTAGCGCTGGGCGTTGAGCAAGAAAAAATTGGTTTGCACCTTAACCAAAGCCCAATAGATAAACTTCTTTCGAAAGTTTCGGCTTAATCCGCTAACAACTTTTATATCACTTGATTCCAGAGTTTATGCTTAAAAAGGTGAAACATATGGTAGATTTTAGCTTTACAGAAGAGCAAAACCTTTTCCGCAGTGCTCTACGTGAATGGTGCCAGAAGAATCTGCCCCTTGAGAAAATTCGTGAAATGGACACTAAAGGCGAAATTCCTAAGGAAATTTTGAAGAGTATGGCTGATATGGGCTTGCTTATTATGACTGCTCCACAGGAACATGGCGGCACCGGCGCCGACTGGGTTACTGCTTGTATAGCTGCTGAGGAACTTGGTTACGCTGACGTAAGCATTGCATTACCGGTTCTTTGGCTTGTTGAGTCTTCATGGGGCTTTGTTGTTGACCGCTACTGCACAGAGGAAGTGCGAGAGGCTGTTATTCGCAAAGCCTTTAGAGGCGACGCATTCATTGGCATTGCTTCCACGGAAAGCGGCGGAGGCTCGGATGTTGCTGCTTTCAAATCAACAGCTCGAAGAGAAGGCGACGTTTGGGTTCTTAATGGCGAGAAAATGTACATCAGTGGTACGGAAGAAGCCAAGAAGCTCGGAGGCGGATACTTTGTTATTGCGCGTACTTCTCCTGCACCGCCAGATGCTATGCACCGAGGAATGACGGGTTTCTATCTGCCTATGGATGCACCGGGTGTTGAGATTAACAAGCGTTTCGAGGACATGGGGCGGATGGCGATTTCCACAGGCGGTTTCATGATGAAGGATGTGCGGATACCTGACTCGTACCGAATCGGCGAGGTTGACAAAGGTTTCTATTTGACCATGGAAGGTTTCGATAACGCACGAATTTTAATCGCTGCCGTTTGTGTTGGTGCGGCCCAGCGAGCACTAGAAATTGGCATAGATTACATCAAAGAGCGACGAGCATTCGGTAGACCAATTGGCAAATTTGAAGGAATACAATTCGAACTGGCAGATGATTGGGCTCAACTTGAAGCTTTAAGGTCACTGGTTTATCGCACAGCATGGATGAACGATAAAAAATACACGGAAGGCACATTTTCACCTTTAGAGGTCAGCCGCATGATTGCTGCTTGCAAGCTTATCGCGCCACATTTCGCGTTTGATGTGTATAAGCATGTGATGATTTGGTTGGGCGCTTATGGCTACACAAAAGAATGCCCGTTAGAGATGGGACTACGTGGAATAATGAGCTATTGCGTAGGAGCTGAAGGCGCAAGCAACATTCAAAGAATAGTCATAGCAAGAGAACTGTTAGGAAAAGAATACATACCATACAAATAGGCACTAACTTCTTTATGCCGATTTTTTCTTTTAACATCTAAATAATCAACCAAAAGTTCAACGTATTTATAAGGGGGGGCTATACCTTTTCTGAGCACCTATTGCAGTTGTTTCTTTAAGGCTTCTTTCAATGCAGGCAATATCTCATACAAGTTGCCAACTACACCGTAATCCGCCACTTCAAAAATCGGCGCATTTTCATCCTTATTAACCGCCACAATAACCTTCGCATCCCTAATCCCAGCAACATGCTGAATCACACCAGAAATCCCACATGCAATGTATAATTTCGGCTTAACCTTATGCCCAGACAAACCAACCCACTCCGTAAACCATTTCCTGTCCTCAGCCAAAGGACGCGTGTTCCCCACAACTCCACCCAAAACATTCGCCAACTCTTCCAACAACACCTTATCCTCCTTCTTCTCCAAACCACGCCCACAACTCACAATCACATCCGCATCCTCAAGCCTAACACTACTCATTTCCAAAGGCTTAACATCAACCACCTCAACCTTTGACCCTTCGACTTTTACATCCAACCTAACCAGTTGACCATCCCGCTCTTTCGGCTCTGGCTTCTCAAACACCCGCGAAGGAACCGTAACAATACATGGCTTAACTTTAAATGCAATTCTTGCAATAGCATTCCCGCCATAGGTTATCCTTTCACCAATCAACCTCCCTTGCTCATCCAAATTCAAACCATTACAATCAGGAGCAACACCAACATCAAGCCGAGTTGCCAACCTCGCAGCAAGCGCCTTCCCATTCCGCGTCGAACCCACCATAACAATCTCAGGCTTGTAACTAACAACCAAGTTATGCAAAACACTAAGATACGACTCTAAACCAAAACGTTCCAACATTTGATTGTCTACAAGATAAACCTTGTCCGCTCCATGCCTTATCAACTCATCAGCTCTGCCTTGCACATTAAAACCAACAAGAACCGCTGCTACCTCTGACTGACGCTTATCTGCAATCTCACGTGCTTTCCTAAGCATCTCCAACATCAAATCTTGCATCTCAGAGAAAACCCAAACACCTTTAAACTCACTCATGCCCATTTCACCTTCTCCCAACAATACCTTCTTGAATCAGCGCCTTCGCAAGCTTCTCCGCAATTTCTTGCACACTCTCACCCGTAATCTTAATTTTCTTACGCTCTGTTTTAGGCGCCAAAACTTCAACAACATCAATCTTCGCAGTAAATTTCTCTGCTTGCAAGCCTAAATCTGCAACCACCCACGAGACAATCTCTTTTTTAGACGCTTTCATAATCATCATCAACGAAGGAATTCGTGGCTGATTAATTTCACGCGTGACGGAAACAACCGCCGGCAACTTCACCTTAACAGTTTCAACCGCATTCTCAAGCATTCTTTCAGCAACAACTACCTCACCCTCAACAGACAATTTCCTCACATAACCTACCTGCGGCAAACCAAGCAACTCTGCCAGCCGCGCACCTACAAGCCCAGAAAAACTATCCAAACTAGTTTCTCCACACAGAATTAAATCAAACCCGCCAATCTTCTTTATGGCACCAGCCAAAACATAAGCAGTACCAAATGTGTCAATATTCTTAAAACTTACATCATTAACAACATACGCCTTATCTGCACCCATTGCAAGTGCTTCCCGCAAAATAGCCTTCACATCTTCTGCAGTTACAGTCACAGTGAAAATTTCAACACTACCGCCAAACTTCTCCTTAATCCGTATAGCTTCCTCCAAAGCATTCTTATCAAAATCACTCATTTTCTTAGGTGCCCCCGCAACCAACAACTGCCTAGTTGCAGGGTCAACCTTCAACTGTGAAACGTCAACTGCTTGTTTTAAGCAAACAATTATCCTCTTCAACTTAACCCTATCCCCCAACTTTTACTTGGGAAAATACATGCTTAACACGATAAATATTAAAAGTTTCGCCGTACAATGCGGTTTTTAAAGTTAAATACGCGTCTTTTTCTTCAATAAAGCAAAGAGAGAACCCGCATGGAATACGAAGTGAAATGTTCAACATGCAATTGGTCCTCACCCAACATATTCAACAACAAATGTCCAAACTGCAGCCAACCACTAAACATTCAGCTCAAACTAAAATTTGAAACTAAAAAAATACATGAAGAAAACCGAAGTCTATGGCGATACACGGAATTCTTTCCCTACATAAAAAAGGAAGACATTATAACTTTAGGCGAAGGATGGACACCACTAACCAAACTGTCAGACAATGTCCATGTAAAAATGGAAAGTCTAAACCCAACAGGCTCATTCAAAGACAGAGGTTCCACAGTGCTAATTTCTGCACTACATAAACAGATAAAGAAAAGGAAAGGCTACATAGCCGAAGATTCCTCAGGCAACGCAGGCGCATCCATAGCAGCATACGCAACACGTGCAAACTTAAAAGCAAAAATCTATGTCCCAGAAAACGTTGCTGGACCAAAATTCAACCAAATCCAATTCTACAACGCGGAAGTCACCAAAGTAAAAGGAAACAGAAACAAAGTAGCTGAAGAAGCCCAAAAACCTAAGAAGGGAAAATTCTATGTTGGACATATACTGCATCCCTTGTTTAGGGATGGCATAAGAAGTCTCGCCTACGAAATAGCTGAACAGTTAGATTGGCAAGCTCCAGAACGCGTTTATCTGCCAGTTTCCGCCGGAACATTACTTTTAGGTGTCATAAACGGGTTCAAACATTTAGAAGAATCCAACATAATAGAGAAAACACCAAAAATAATCGCTTGCCAAACCCAGCAAGTTTCACCGCTATATCACCACTTTAAGGATTTACGGTATACTCCACCAGAAAAAGTAACATCAATCGCAGATGCATTAGTAAGCACAAACCCTCCACTACTAGAACTTATGATAAAAAGTTTAAAAGAGACAAACAGCGACGCAATAATAGTCAGTGAAAAGGAAATTTTAGAAGCCTTCAAAGAACTAGCCAAACTGGGCTTCTTTGTAGAACCAAGCTCAGCCGTTGCCTACGCAGCCTACAAAAAACAACTCAACAATAAAGAAACAACAAAAAACGAAAAAACAGTAATAATCCTAACAGGAACCGGACTAAAAACAACACTCAAACCAAACTAACCAGTTCTCCCAAAATGTGTCATCGCAAAATCCAAATTCCCGCTTAAACCTTAGAAAAACTTATATTGTAATGCTGTTACTCATTTGAGACGCACTAAAGGAGGTTTGAATTGATTTGTCATCACCCGCTCAAGCAGGCGGTGTGCCAGTTTTAGTATTAAGAGAAGGCTCAAGCAGAAGTAGAGGAAAAGAAGCACAGCACACAAACATTATGGCCGCAAAAATAGTGGCTGAAACAGTAAAAAGCGCCCTTGGACCGAAAGGAATGGACAAAATGCTTGTGGACAGTTTTGGCGATGTAACAATAACCAGTGATGGACGCACAATCCTTGATGAAATGGACATTCAACACCCAGCAGCAAAAATGATGGTAGAAGTTGCAAAAACCCAAGACAACGAAGCAGGAGATGGCACAACAACCGCCGTGATACTTGCAGGCGAATTGCTTGGCAAGGCAGAAGAACTCATTGGAAAAAATATTCACCCAACAATAATAATTGACGGATACAAGAAAGCCTCTGAAAAAGCATTGGAAGTTTTAGAGAAAATCGCCATACCCGCAGAATCCAACACGCAAGAATACTTGAAAAAAGCCGCAATGACATCGATGGCAAGCAAACTAGTAGCCGAACACAAAGAATACCTCGCTGATTTAGCGGTCAAAGCAATACTTGCAGTTGCAGAAAAAGAAAACGGAAAATACAAAGCAGATGTGGACGACGTTAAAGTGGAAAAGAAACCTGGTGAGTCGCTAAAAGACACCAAACTCATTCAAGGCATCGTCCTAGACAAGGAAGTCGTTCACTCTGGAATGCCGAAACGTGTAGAAAAAGCCAAAATAGCGTTGCTTGATACGCCATTAGAGATTGAAAAAACAGAATTCGACGCCAAAATCAACATCGAAAGCCCAGAACAAATGGAAGCTTTCCTAAAACAAGAAGAAGAAATGCTACGAGACATGGTTGAAAAAATAGCCGCAATAGGCGCAAACGTAGTGCTATGCGAGAAAGGCATAGACGACATGGCACAACACTTCCTAGCCCGAAAAGGAATACTAACAGTAAGACGAATCAAAAAATCAGACATGGAAAAACTCGCAAAAGCCACAGGCGGAAAAATAATCACCAACATGGACGACATGAGCGCAGAAGACCTAGGCTACGCAAACCTCGTCGAAGAACGCAAAATCGGCGACGACAAAATGACTTTCGTAGAAGGATGCAAACACCCACGCGCCGTCACCATACTCATAAGAGGCGGAACAGAACGCATAGTAGACGAAGCCGAACGCTCATTACACGACGCCTTATGCGTAGTCAGAGACGTAGTTGAAGAACCAAAAATAGTAGCTGGAGGTGGCGCACCGGAACTTGAAGTTTCACGCATGCTTAAGAAATACGCTGAAACTCTGCCAGGAAGAGAACAACTCGCCGTAAAAAGCTTCGCAGAAGCACTGGAAGCCATCCCAATAACGCTGACAGAAAACGCGGGATTAGACCCAATCGACATACTTTCTGAGCTGAGAGCAAAACACGAAAAAGGCGAAAAATGGAACGGAATCGAAGTTCACTCAGGAAAAGTCCAAGACATGACCGAGGCTGGAGTTTTTGAACCACTATCCGTCAAAAAACAAATAATCAAATCAGCCACAGAAGCAGCCTCAATGATACTAAAAATCGACGACGTCATCGCCGCAGGAAAAATGAAAACCCCACCAACACCACCCGGTGGTGGACCTCCCGGCGCTGGATACCCAGGTGCTGGAGAGTATTAGAAAACGTCAAGAAAAGAGAAGAAAATTTTGATAGGTCCTCCAAAGCTTACGCGTTTCGAGAAAGCACGGATAGTTGGAGCTAGGGCTCTGCAAATATCAATGGGCGCACCCATACTCATTGACGTATCGGAAGGCTTTTCAAGTCTAATAGACATTGCGTTAAAGGAACTTGAGGCAGGAATTCTGCCTATGACTATTAGACGGACATTGCCTGATGGAACTTATCAAGATATTCCGTTAAAGTGGCTTCTCGAAGAAAAATAAAAATCAATAATCATTACTTTTTCTACTTTGACTTTTTCAAGTTTTTTTTGCCGTATCTAATGTGTTTCTTATTCTTGCCCAGTGTGCGCCTTGCCAGTAGATTTTTTCGCATTTTGGACATTCCCAGAACTCATTGTAGTTGGAGAACGTGTTTTTTTCTATTTTATTGATTACTTTTTCTTTAGGGATTGGTTTTACTCGAGTGTTGCATTTTGGACATCTGGATTTTTCCATGTTTATTTCTAGTTCTATTTTGAATCGTCTTGCGAGAAATGCTAGTCTTTCTGCTTCTGTTGTTCCTTCCAAGTAAAAGGCATCAAGTCCCTTCGCTATGGCTTGTTGATAAAGCTCCAAATCTCTTGTAAGCAGAATCCTCCGTTCTTTTTTGGCTATTGTTATTAGTTTGGCATCATCAAGTTTGTTTGAATATTTTACGTTATGCCCTAACATTCGAAGCCAACGCGTCAACTTTCCAAGCATACCATCAACAATAAATTTCACAGTTTATTCTCTCCTGATGATTTGCCCACTTCCCGGTTTTGCTACGATTTCTTCGTCTTCCATTATTAATTGACCGTTAACAAATGTTTTAACGGGTTTTCCTTCTACTGTCCACTTGTCGAAGGGGGAATATTTTGCTTTTGAATGAAACTTTGACGCGTCAATTCTATACTTTTTATTTAAATCTATAACTGTTAAATCAGCACTATAGCCCTCTTTTAAATAGCCTTTATTTGGTAACTTGAAGACTTCAGCAGGTTTTTCAGCCATCAAACTCACAATGTCAGCTATTGATAGTCTTCCGCGGTTGACTTCAGTAAGCATTAACGGAAGCGTTGTCTCTAATCCTGGTACACCAACCTTAACATCCCAAACGGTTTTCGCTTTTTTCTCCTCTAATGCGTGAGGCGCGTGGTCTGAGGCGATAATGTCAATCCAGCCGTTTTTGATTCCGTCCCAGAGAGCAGTGAGATGATGTTTTTCTCGTATAGGCGGCATCGTTAATGCTAAAGTCCCGATTTGTTTTAGCTCGTCTGAAGAGATAAGTAGGTGATGCGGTGTTGCTTCGCAAGTTATTGGCGTTCCCTTTTTCTTTTCATCAACAATAACCTTCAATCCATCTTCCGTGCTTACGTGACAGAAATGAATGTGTGCCCCAATTTGTTTGGTGATGTTCAATATGCGTTTTACTGCTTTTGCTTCAACACTTTCGGAATGCGCCTTGAGAAACGCATGAATGTCGTTGCAGTTGGCACGTTTAAATTTATGTTCAGCTTCTTTCAAGCTTGACCTGTCTTCTGCATGGACAGCTATTGGAACTTTCATTTCAGCAGCAATTTTAAAAGCCTCCAGAAGAGCGCTATCATCATCAATGTTCAATCCACCGACTTGCTCAGCCATAAAAAGTTTGAAAGCCACAGCGCCCTCAGTAACAATCTTTTCTATCTCACTATTCTTTTTCGGAAATTCAGAATAAAAGCCAACATTAACCAATATTTTCTTTTCAGCCTTTTTCATTCGATTCTTCAAAGCCTCAACACTCATTGTAACGGGGTTGTTGTTAGGCATGTCCAAAACTGTTGCTATTCCGCCAGCTACAGCCGCTGCGGTTCCACTGTAGAAATCTTCTTTGTAGGCTTTTCCTTCGTCTCGAAGATGCACGTGAACATCTATTAGGCCAGGCAAAACAAGAAGATTCTTCAAATCAATTTTTGTTTCTGCCTTGGGCATGTTGGCTTCTTTGCCTATTTTTAAAATTTTTCCCTCGTTTATTGCAAAACTGCAGTCCACTAGTTTTTTGCCTACATAAGCTTTTGCATTGCATAGGACTAGGTCAACGCTCAAGTTGATTACTCTCTTCTCTAAATTAAGCAGAATTGTGTGATAAGAGTTTGCTCTACTCTATTATTTTGAAAAAGTCTCTTTCTGTTATTATGCCGACAATTTTATCATTAACAACGACTGGTACAGCGCCTATATCTTTATCTCTCATTATTTTTGCAGCTTGACCAACATCGGCGTTTGGGCTTATGGTTGCAACGTTTTTTGTTGCTATTTTAAACGCTGGAGTGTTCAAAACTTGCACTATTGTTCCTGAACGCAAATAAGTGAATACTTCGCCGGAACCGAAAAATCGTATAATATCCATAGTTGTTATAATACCTACTACTTTGCCGCCGGAAATTATGGGAAGCCTTCTGAAGCCTTGAGTAATCACGGTTTTTTCCACTTCAAAGATTGTTGTTGTTGGTAATGCCGTCACTACTTTTTCTGACATCAATTGAGAAACTTTTATGTCGCTTATTCTGTCGGCAAACATGTTGGCAATGTCCCGCTCTGTGATTATTGCCCTTACATGATTTTCTTCGTCAACAACTGGCAAACCGCCCAAATTTTTCTCCGTCATTAACGCTATAGCTTCACTTATTTTTGCAGAAGTTTTGATTGAAACAACATTTTTTGTCATAATGAGTCTTATTGGCTCGTTTATAGCTTTGAAAATGTTCCCGCCATATTTTTGCTGGATTATCTCGAATTTTTTTCCTCCGCCCAAGTAATCTATTATGTCTGTGGCGGTTGCTATTCCTTCAAGCGTTTTTGTTCCCGGATTAGCGATTGGTATTCGGCGGAATCCTTCTTTAGCCATCATTCGAACTGCATCATAAATTGGAGTGGTCGGAGCCATTGAGACAACAGGGCTTTTTGCAATATGCAGGATTTCTCCTGCGCGTTTTTTTGAGGGGTGAGTTTTTAATGAAACAGGGCCTTTTCCCCGTAATGTTCGTCGGAAACTTTCTCTACTCAATTGATTTTCCTCTCATTTCACAATTAATCTGGCAACATCTTCTCGGTCAACTATCCCAACTAGCTTGCCATTTTCATCTACAACTGGAACTCTTCCTATATCTTTTGAAACCATTAACTTAGCAACTCTGATGACTTTTATTGAAGGTTTAACAGCTATCACTTGGGTTTTCATTATGTTAGAAACTTTTGTAGAAGCAAGGAAACGTCCCTTTTTAGATTCAAAAGTTGGCAATAACGCGCCACTTTGGAGAAGGTCTTTTTGTGTGACGATGCCTACAAGTTTATCTTTTTTGACAACCGGAAGCCCAGCAAGAGATTTCGTCTGCATCAAACGCCAAATGTTGTCCACTTCGTCTTCTGGTGTACATGTTACAATTTTTTCGGACATTATTTCTGAAACTGACTTAGAAAGCTTTTCTGGACTTGTTTTGATTATGGCGTCGATGAAATTTTCTAAACCTAGAACTCCTTTGTAGATTCTTTCTTGATGAGAATTTACTATAGGTATATTCCATTCATCTTGCTTAATCATTTCTTTAACAGCCAAAAAAGCGTCTTCATCAACTGTTGCAGTATATTTAGGGTTTGTCATTATACCTTTTACTCTTATAGGCGAAACAGAAGAGGAAATAACCATAACATTGCCACGCGAAACTACGCCTAAAAGCTTTTTATGTCCATCAGTTACTGGAAGAATTCTTAACGCAAAATCGCGTATTATCGCACGGGCTTTAGTGGCAAGTTCATCATCATAAATTGACGGGTGCTTCTCATTCATAATTTCTTTAACACGCAAGCAACCGCCTCTCATTCCTCACTTTCTACTTCAACCCTGCAGTCCTCACAAAGAAATTCGCCGTTAAATTCTTGCAAGTCATCTGACCAACCTCCACATCGGTCGCAGTATCCGCTGAGAGGCGCGCTTTCTTCTTCCGCTTCTTGAGCCCTGTTTTCGCCTTCTATAAGCGCTTTTTCTTGGATTGTTTCTATGAGTTCTGGCATGACGGCCAAGACGTCTTTGCTGGAGACTAGCCCAATCAGTTGTCCTTTATACATGACTCCTAATCTTCTGATGTTCAGTCGATTCATTCTTTTTGCTGCTTCGCTTATTGTTTCGTCTGGTTCTATGGTGATTAGTGGCGTGGTCATAACATCTTTAGCCTTTATTAGCTCTGGCTTAACATTTTTGGCTACTACTCTTGTGACGAGATCTCTTTCTGTGATTATCCCCAGTGGTTTTCCTTGTTTGCTTGTCACTATTATGCAGCCTAAACCGTGTTTGTCTATGAGCTCTGCAACCTTGTTCGTTGGTGCGTTTTCTTCGATGGTTACTACTGGGCTGCTCATGACATCTTTAACTAGCATTTTGGAAGACCTTAATCCTATGTCTGACATTGACTTATCCACACTGGTAACATTTGCCTTGACGGGCTTTAACTTCAATCAAGTCAAGATAGGAATCCAGAATTTAAGATTTGTCATGTTTCAAGTCGCTACAGTGATTATTCAAGTGAAGTTTTATTAGCAACTGTTGGCTAATGCAGTTAGTCTTAAAAATGGAGACGAATAAAGATTGTTAAGAATAAACATAGACAAATTAGTAAAAATCTCAGTTGTAGGCGAAGTTGTTAGTCCAGTCTTTGGAAGAAGCATATATGACATTTCAGCAGAAGGCGTTCCAATGGTTCTTCCAGGCGTCGGCGGCATCACCTATAACGTGCGCGTAGGTGACCCAGCGTGCGGTTGGGAAGCAGACCACGTTGAGCCTGGCGTAAGTATAGAGAATAAAGAGAATGACCCACGTTTTGGGCAAGGCGCAAACGCGGCTTTAAATGTGCTTTCTTGTGTTGGAAACGAGGCGGTGGTGGTTTCTGGCGATGTAAAAGGCGCAAAGGGAGTTGTAACTGGAAAACATGGGGGTATAGAACATGTGCTGGTTGACTTTCCACCAGAAACTCTTGAGAAACTCATGCTTGGAGACAAAGTGCTTGTGAAAGCTTTCGGCGTAGGCTTAAAACTTCTGGATTTTCCAGAGATCAAAGTTATGAACATGGATCCGCGTTTCCTTGAATCTTTGAATTGCGAGACCAGAGATGGTAAACTGGAGGTTCCTGTGGCGCATGTTGTTCCTGCGTCGATTATGGGGTCTGGTTTGGGTGCGAATCAGACATATTCTGGAGATTATGATATTCAACTTTTTGATGAAAGTACTAGAAAGGAATTTGGACTTGATGATTTGAGGCTTGGTGATTTGGTGGCTATTTTAGATGCTGACCATTCATTTGGGCGGATTTATCGTAAAGGCGCTGTTTCTGTTGGCATAGTTGTGCACACGAATTGCGTGACATCTGGTCATGGACCTGGAGTCACAACGCTTTTCACGTCTTCTACTGGAAGAATTGTTCCGAAGATTGATGCTAAGGCGAACATTGCTTCGCTTCTGAAGTTAAGGACAGATATATAAAGCAGATTTGACATGTTTCATGCAGAGAAAAAACGTGAGGAGTTGTAAAGGTTGCCGTTTAAACGGAAAAGCCGTGGAAGGTCTAAAGGCGGTAAAGGCAGTAGTGGCACTGTTCAATGTGCTATGTGTGGGCAGCAGGTGCCTCGGGACAAAGCTAAAAAGGTTACTCGTAGGAGTTCGCTTGTTGATGCGCAATTAGCTCGGGAACTTCGTCAGAAGGGTACTTATATGGGTTCTTGGATTGACACGAAGTATTATTGTGTTTCTTGCGCTGTGCATCGTGGTATTGTTAAGGTTAGGGCTCGTGACGAGAGGCGTATGCGTCCGAGAAGACGGTTTTAGCGTTTAATTTGTTTCTTTTTTCTTTAGTTTTTTGTAGGCGTATATGCTTCTTTGTATGACTGTTAGATTTGTGAGTATTGCGAGTAGGATTATGCTTGTGTTTATGATGGTTGTTGGTTGCCAGAAGAAAGCGATTAGTGTTGCGATGGCTATTATGAGTATGCGTTCTGCTCTTTCTGCTAAGCCTATTGTTTCCATTTTTATTCCTGCGGCTTCTGCTCTTGCGCGAGAGTAACTTACGAGTAGAGAGCCAACTAAAGCTATTAATCCCCATAAGGCATCACATAAGCCACCAACAACTATGCCCATGTATACAGCAGCATCAGCATATCTATCTAATAAGGAGTCTAGAAAACCTCCAAAAATTGTTGTTTGCTGGTATAGTCTTGCTATTACGCCATCTAGTGCGTCGCAGAAGCCAGAAGCCAGAAGCAATAGTGTTGCGAGCAATAGGTAAGCGGGGTTGTTTTGCCACATTGCGTATGTTGCAGCAGAAAGAAACGCCAAGATTATGCCAATGGCGCTCACAGTGTTGGGCGTCAATCCTATCTTGTGGGCTGCTTTTGCTTCTGCGGTGAGTATTTGTTGAATTTTCTGCTTAAGTTTTGTCAGCATCTGCAGCGGTTTTCCTCAAGCAATTTTTATTTATTAGTTGGTATTGTAATGTAGGGTTTAAAGGTGTTTATGTATGATTGATGTTTCGTCTTTGAAGGTTGATGGTAAAGCGTGTTTGGGTTTGCGTGTGGATTTGCCGGGTTCGCCGCCTTTGCTTTTGATTGTTGCTGAGAAGGGTTTTGTGATGTGTGGTTTTCTTAATATGGAGGCTGCGGAAAGGTTGGGAGTGGTTGCTGCGATGGTTAGTGGAGTGAAAACGTTTGAGGATGTGTTGAATGCGCAGGTTAAAGCGGCTACGTTGAAAGCGAAAAGTCTTGGCGTAGAAGCTGGGATGAAGGGTTCTGATGCTTTGAAATGTATGTTTTGAAGAGTCTTGCTCTGTGGTGTTGACCCCCCCTTATATATAGATTGGGCTTATGGTTCAATTGTTTGTGCGATTGAGTAGAACGTAGCTATACTTTAGTAATAATTGCGCGATACTAGCAAGTCCCGTTTCCATAAATTATTTCTCTGGTTATTATGTGACAAAAATAATTCTTTATTAGTTTTGCACCATAACTTGAAAACTAAAAAAGAGAGGGTTCGTTGAAAAGTGTGGGGGGTGGGATTTACGCACAAATTTACCAGTAAAAAAACACCGCTGAAGAATCTAGGATTTTTAATTAGACGTTGCTAACAAAAAGAATGAAACGCTGCGTCAAAGTTTCAATTAAAGAGTTTAAAATAACATGACTATATGGTGAAAGCTGTCTGAGGAGGTTTCTGGAAAAAGGGCTTTTCCGCTAAAAATGGGAAACAATGCAGCCACAACCGTAATAAGCTGACCAGTAGAACTTCAAAGGCGAGTTGCAGTTACATGAAATATACAAAACACGCAAAAACTAGAGCAGCTGGAAGGGGTATAACTGAGGACATGATTTTGGAGGCAATATTGCAGCCGTCCCAGACATATTATGACTTAAGCACGGGAACAACAATCGTCTTCAAGAAGCTTGATGAGAAGCATCTTTTAGTGGCATATTCTAGAGAGGATAAGGAAATCAAAATTGTGACAACGTTTATAACATCAGACGCCCAAGAAATAATTGGCAGAAAACTGGAAAGCAGAACATGGGTGAGGATTAAGTGAAAGTGGAATATGACAGAGAATCCGACATATTATACATAAAGTTTAAAGAGTCGGAAATAGCGGACACCAAAATATTAAGTGAAGACGCCTATGTAGACCTAGACAAAGACGGAAACCTCGTTGGCATAGAAATATGGAAAGCCTCCCAAAACGCCATACTCCCAATATCCAAGGACATAGCCGAAAAACTAAAACTAATTTTAGAAAGCCCAGCCTAAAACAAAATTAAACAAGCCTCCAACTAAAACATCGCTTTTCAAACTTTCCCCTAGGACACCAAAACACGCTTTTCAACGCTAAACACTAACTCCTTAGACTTTTGATTTCTGTTAATATCTCTTAATGGAAAATGGAGGAGGGCTTTAATGAAGTTTTGGAGTGTTAAAGCTTAGTGTTATGCCCTTTTTTCTTGATTTTGTTTGTGAAGATTATGGCTATTGTAAGGAGAACATTAAGTAGCAGCAGTATTAGTGCGGGTGAGAACTCTGGGATTATAATTATTTGGTGTTCTGAGTGGGTGTAGTTGACGTATATATATGTGTCTGCTGTATCTGTCCAGTTTCTGAAGAGGCATGGTTGACCATTTAATAGAACGGTGTAGTTGCCTTGCCATAATTCTTGCACAATAATGTTTGGCACAGTTATTCTACAGAAGCCACATGCAGACTCTCCAGTGACATTGAAACTTATCATTTTCTGGTCTATGTTGAGTTCGAAGTTTGAGACTGTTGAATTGCTTATTATATCAATTTTTTGCGCTGTTCCGTCCCATGTTCCAGCGTCAAAAATGTTGATTGGACCCATAAGTGGATATCTGTCAATGTTGTCCACATCAATTATGTATTGTGTGTCGCTGATGCTGTCGTAATCAGCGTCAACTCCTACATGGTCGCTCCAATAGTTTCCGCCAGAAGGATAGCCGTTGTCCCATGTGCACGGCGATGCGTATGTGCTTATCAAGTTTGTGTTGTTTATGAAGTTGTTATGGTAAATCGTGTTGTTTTCTGATTCGCTGAGGTATATGCTCTCAGTGTTGTTTACTATGTTGTTTTCGCATATAGTGTTGTTGTTTGAAGACCAAAGGATGATGCCATACTCATTGCTCGTTATGTTGTTTTTACATATGATGTTGTCTGAGGAGGAGGTAAGGTCAATCGCATAATAGCTGTTAGTTATGTTATTTGCATAAATGGTGCATTCAGACGTGTCGATATCAATGCAAGTATCGATTGCTGAAATGTTATTTTCACTAATAACGATGCTTGAATGTGATGCCCTAATTCCATAATTATTGCCTCTAATTTCATTATTTGATGTTGTGCAATTTGTAGAGTAGTAAATCTCTATTCCATCTTCATCATTGTCTTCCAACGTGTTTCCGCTAATCATGTTATTCGTGGAATTTGTAATGTAAACTCCATAATTGTTTCTTTGAATAATGTTTCCAATTATAGTGTTGTTTGAACAGTTGTATAGGTATATCCCGTCACAGTTGCTTGTCAAATTGTTATTTTTGATTCTCGTGTTATTTGTGTAGGCTAGCAGAATCCCATCGCTGCTTTTAGTGCGGTTCAATCCTTCAATGATGATGTTTGTCGAGTTTATTAGGGCAAGATAACCAATTTCTGGATGCGTTGTCGCGTTAATAGTTAAGTGGTGCTGGTTGATTAGGTAGTATACTGGTTTGCCGTCTATAAGATTTGAAGTGTCAATTGAATGCAGATACTCATCTAATTCTTCTCCCCAAATGCCAATTCCGCCGTAAAGATTGTCATTAAACAGATTACTATACATCGAGATGTTTATGCACCTGTCAAGGAATACAACCCAATGGTGTTTCATCACATTGTTTTGGTAAATTCTCGTGTTATTACATCGTTCAAGGCTTATGCCATGGTAACTTTCTGTTACGTTGTTCCCGTAAATTTGGCTGTCTGCTGAACTGTACATGAGGATACTGTTACCATAAGATGTGGGATCCATATTTTTGAAATGCTGTTTTCAGAAATTGTAGTGTTATACGCGTTTGTTAGTTCTATGCCAGCATAAGTGTTTCCCGTGATGTTATTCCCAGAAATAGTGTCGCTAAAAGAAAACACAAAGTAAAAGCCTGTGTGGCCTCCTGTCATATAGTTTCCAGAAATTATAGTTTCATAAGTGTTGTAGCCCCAAATGTTATCCATTGTGTTATTAAGAGCGCTTTTCAAGATTGTGATGCTAGTCGTCTCGTTCAATTTGATGCCGTAATAAAAGTCTTTAACCGTCACATTTGCAATCGTAACATTACTCAAGCTGTAAAGGGAAATTCCAACGGATTTATATTCTTCTTTGCCTTGAACTGCAAAGCCATTTCCGTCAAGCACTATGTTGTCTCTCTCTATGACGATTGCGCTTGTGTAGCTTGGAACGTTTCCGACAATGTTGTCTGTCAACGTGTAAGTCACATTATTCACTGTTGATATGGGCGCACCTGAAGGTTCTATGCTTCCGTTAGCCCTTATGTAAATGGTTTGACTCCAAACGTAATCAGGCTTAACTGGGTGAATGTTAAACGCTATTGTTAAAGTGCTTACAAATAGCAGAAACAACATTAATCCAGAAACTGTTTTCTTCATTTTATTTCACCTAGCAATATTTTTCATGTTTAACATTTAAAATTTTGTGGAAACGCCCTCTATTGTTGAAATATATTAATTGAACGTTTATTGATGTGCGGATGTATGTTATTGGCTATACTCCATCATCTATAAATACGTGGATAGAACGAGGCTATTCGTGATCTGTTTTCCTTTAGTCATCGTTAACTGAACATAAATTCAAGCGATTGCAAAGATTTTTACTAGTAATTTTATGCTGAAATATTAGCCCCCACCAACAATGCCTTAAATCTAGCTTATTTTGCTAAAATACGCTTAAATAATGCTTCTTTTCAAGTGCGGGGGGTGGGATTTACGCACAAATTTACCAGTAAAAGTTCTTATTAGTTTGAGGAAAAATATCGAAAAATTTGGGGTGCAATGTTGTATGTGATTTATCTTCAGTTTTTATATTTTTTCTTCTTTTTTCAACTGCCTAATCTCTTTTTCAATTTGCTCGATTGTTAGTGTTTCTGTAGCTCTTCTAAGCTCCACTACAGAATCGCCATATTTACGTCTAATTTCACTAAGGAATTTTATAGCCCTTTTTGCTCCAAGTTCTTTTACGAGCGCCTCAAAAGGCACTTCCACCGTTGCTATCTGAGTCTCGGTCATTTTTTCACCCATGCTTTTCTTCTAAATAATTAATGGGATTTCTTACTTTTAACCTATATCCCTCTTCAGCTGCAAGTTCCTCGATACAGCGGCTCTTTTGCAGAATTTCATCGTCGCACGTCAAAAACCAGTCAGCCTTTCCTATACAAGCAGAAGAAACGTGTAATGCATCTAAAGGATTTAAGCCACATTTAGCAGAGAATCTTCTCGCTAAAGAAATTACCTGCTTAACACTAGTTACATTTACCGAAGCTAGAGTTCTTTCAAAACCCCTTACATCTTTTCTCTTTAATGGATCTAGAATTTTCTCGATCTCAAATTTTACATAATCAGAACTTACGATAATTATTTTACCACGCAAAGAGGCATCGGCAATTTCAATAAAAGCATTCGCTTCCATTCGAATTCGCTTGTCACCTTGATCGTCAAAGGGTCTGCAATACACGTTTGTATCCAAGTAAATTCGCTCAACCAATTTAACTCACAAGCAGTTATTAATTGCCGAACACCTTTTAAAATATGCACTACTTCACAAGTTTTGAAGACAAATAGAAAGAAACTAACAAATTTATTGTCATCAATTCTTTCTTTGAAAACTATGACAGACTCGATACTAACGTCTTCTAGCTATTGCAACTATGGGCACATTTTACTAGTAATTTTATGCTGAAATTTCAGCCCCCACCGATAACGCCTTAAATTTGGTTTATTTTGTTAAAATAAGCTTTTATAAGGCTGCTTTTCAAGTGCGGGGGGTGGGATTTGAACCCACGAACCCCTATGGGATAGGCGCCTCAGGCCTACGCCTTTGGCCATGCTTGGCAACCCCCGCGTGGAATCGTGTTCTGTTATTTACTTTTCATATTTGTTGTTTGAATTAAATCTTGCTTTAGAAAAGTCGAGTAAAAAAGGGAAAAAGCGTGGAAAGTTTAGGTTAAGCGAAAGTCTTCCTTTATCGTCGTCAACACAACATGCGTGTTTGTTCTTTCCACGTAGGGTATTGCCAGAAGCCTCTTCGTGAACTTACTCAGCTCTTCTCTGTTCTTGAACTTTGCAATTATGACCGCATCTATCAAGCCTGTCACGTCATACACGCAACAAACATTCGGCAAACGCGCAATTTCATTTTCCACCTCCAAAAGCCTACCCTTCGAAACAGTTATTTCGCTCACAACTGTTAATTCATACCCGAGTCTTTCATGGTCAAGCAGTGCCGAATAGCCCTTTATTATTCCTTCTTTTTCCATCCGTTTTATCCGAGACAAGACAGTGCCTATAGAAATGTCGCACTGATTAGCTATCTGCCGCGACGAAAGCCGTGCATCAGAAGTTAACGCCTTCAATATTTTAACATCTGTTTCATCCAAGCCCATAACCACTCACCTTTCACTGCATATTTGTCTAATCTAATGCATGGTATATTTAACATTTATGCATATTTTTTCCAATAAACCTTTTATACGTAAAGAAATAATTCCATCCGCTGTAAATCTGATTAGGAAGGGGCAGCATGGAATACACACAAAACATTGATACATACCTAAAACTAATAAAAAGCGCAGACTACATTCTCTTACATTTCACAGACCTACTCGGCTACTTAAAAGGCAGAACCATCCCAGCAGAAGAAGCAGAAAACGCCCTAAAAGAAGGCGTCGGCTTCGACGGCTCCTCCATAATAGGCGGAGTCAGCATAGAAGAAAGCGACATGATAATGAAACCAGACCCATCCACATTCACAGTTTGCCCATACTACTTCTACGACAAAGGCGTTGCAAGCTTCATCTGCCACGTGCACAAACCCAACGGCGAACACTTAGAAAGCGACCCAAGACACATCTGCAAACAAACCATACAAAAAACATTAAAAGAAAGATACGCGCCAACAGCCGCAGCCGAACTAGAATTCTACCTAGTCCAAAAAAACACGGAAGGCGAAGTTTACCCAGTTGAAAACCACCTCATAGACAAACAAAGATACTTCGACATAGCGCCTGGACGAGACATAACAGAAACTTATCGAATGGACTTGTCCAACGCCCTATTCGCCATGGGAATCACCGTTGAAAGACAACACCACGAAGCCGGCTCAGCACAAAACGAAATAACATTCAGATACTCAGACCCGCAAACCACTTCAGACAACATCATGCGCTACAAGTTTGCAGCAAAAGCAGTAGCAGACAAAAAATACGGTTGGACAGCAACATTCATGCCAAAACCATGGCACGGCAAACCCGGCAATGGCATGCACGTGCACCTAGGACTACGCAACCCAAAAAATGGAGAAAACCTATTCTACGACCCGAAAGGCTACGCGCATCTTTCGCAGAAATGCCGATATTTCATTGGCGGTTTACTAGAGCATGCCCGAGCACTCTGCGCGATTGTTGCGCCAACAGTTAACAGTTACAAGAGACTTGTGCCCGGCTACGAAGCCCCAGTGTATGTGGCGTGGAGCAAGAGAAACCGCTCTGCACTGATAAGAGTGCCAGAATATTTTCCTGGAAAAGAAAGAGAAGCAAGAATAGAGTTCAGATGCCCAGACCCGCTTTGCAATCCGTACTTGGCTTATGCAGTGATTTTTGAAGCAGGATTAGATGGCATAAGAAAAAAGGTTGACGCCGGCGAACCTGTGGACGCTAATGTTTATCACTTAACAGAAGCAGAACGCAAGAAGTTAGGCATCCAAACTTTGCCAACTTCGCTCAAAGAAGCCATAGAAGAATGGAACTGCGACGACATCTGCAAACAAGCCTTAGGCAAGGAAACCGCGGAAAAATACATGGAGCTTAAAATGCAAGAGTGGAAAGAATACGAGACACATCAGCCTAACGACAAGAACCAAGTAACCAGTTGGGAACTGCAAAAATATCTCTACGCATAAAAATAACATGCTTAAATACTTGCGTCCACACGGAGCAATAATTCCACAGCAAGAGAAAGATAAACAATGAAATACGACACAATACTCGTACTTGATTTCGGCGGGCAATACTGCCACCTCATAGGAAGACGAATAAGAGAACATGGAGTCTACTCGGAAATCGTCGCCCACGACATAAAACCAGAAGAAATTGAGCTGCTAAAAGAAAAGTTCAACGTGAAAGGACTCATTTTTTCAGGCGGACCAGCAAGCGTTTACGAACCAAACGCTCCAAAACCCAACCAGCACATTCTCGACGTAGGACTACCAATTCTGGGATTATGTTATGGGCACCAACTTATCGCTCAGATGGTTGGAGGAAACGTTGAGCCCGCAAAGGAAAGAGAGTATGGAATAGCATACGTAACCATTAACAAACCAGTAGGCGTTTTGACGGGGTTAAACGCAAAAGAGAAAGTGTGGATGAGCCACGGCGACACCGTCTTCTCAATTCCCACAGACTATGAAGTGTTAGCACACACAGAAAACTGTCCAGTCGCAGCGTTCAGACACAAGAAAAAGCCAATTTATGGTTTGCAGTGGCACCCGGAAGTCGTGCACACAGAAAAAGGAACCAAAATGCTCCAAAACTTCATCTTCGAAGTTTGCAAATGTGAAGCAAACTGGAAAATGGGAGACATAATAGAAAAAATGATAACAGAAATAAAGGCGCAAGTTGGCGAAGGGAAAGCCATAATAGCCCTAAGCGGAGGCATAGACTCCAGCGTCGCCACAGCCCTAGCAGCAAAAGCCATAGGCAACAGACTCACAGCAGTATTCGTCGACCACGGATTCATGCGCGAAAATGAACCAGAATTCGTGAAAAACGTTTTCCAAAAATTCAAACTAAACCTCATAATCGCAGATGCACAAAAACGATTTTTAAAGAAACTCGAAGGAATCACAGACCCAGAAAAGAAACGCAAAACCATCGGCGAAGAATTCATCCGCGTCTTCGAGGAAATCGCTGAAAAAACAGGCGCTGACTACTTAATCCAAGGAACCATATACCCAGACAGAATTGAATCTGGATTCAGAAAATTCTCAGACAAAATAAAAACACACCACAACGTGGCTGGTTTACCAATAAAAATCAAATTCAAAAAAATCATTGAACCACTACGCGACCTATACAAAGACGAAGTTCGAAGAGTCGCCAAAATGCTTGGACTACCGAAAGAGATAGTTTTCAGACAACCGTTTCCAGGTCCGGGACTCGCAGTCAGAATAATTGGCGAATTAACCCCAGAGAAAGTTAGAATAGCCAAAAAAGCAGACAAAATTGTACGCGAAGAAATTGAGAAGAGCGGACTGGAAGAAAACTTGTGGCAGTACTTCGCCGTTTTAACAGACACCAAAGCTACAGGCGTGAAAGGCGACGCAAGAGCCTACGGTTACGTTGTCGCAGTCCGTATTGTAGAAAGCCGCGAAGCAATGACGGCTAGTTTCGCAAAAATCCCGTACGAGGTGCTAGAGAAAATCTCGACAAGAATTACAAATGAAATATCAGAAGTTACGCGCGTTGTCTATGACGTAACGCATAAACCGCCGGCAACGATTGAATGGGAATAAAAGAAGAATTGAACTTTAAGCCTTAGGCTTTTGCATTAAATCCTCAATCTTCGTGTTTTTAAGCAATTTTACATGCTTGACTAGTTCGCCGACCACAACCTCAAAAACCCTTTTTCCCTTCTTTGCAGAAGCCGTTTTTGAAACGCCAAAAACCCCAGAGCTTGTATAATCCGCAGTGCCCAGAGGAAGCGTCACGCCTTCTGTTTGTGTTTTGTGCTTGCGCGTTTCCTCATCAACGGCCTTTTTCATGTTGACCATTTGTGGATGCAAAGCCAAATTTACCGAAGTTTCTTCCGCTCCAGCGTGTCCTCTTTCTTCCGGTTTGAAGATGTCTGGCAAAAGTTTGCTCGCTGCGGGCCACCACTGAAAGACTGAGATGAAAATTCCTTTTTCGCGCATTTCTCGAGCCAGTTCAGCAAGAGCGTGAAGGTTGCCGCCGTGTCCATTTACTATTACAATTTTCTTTACGCCATAATAATTCAGTGCGAGACATGCTTCTTTCACGTAGTTTTTGAATGTTTTAGGCGAGATGAAAATGGTTCCACAGAATTGTTTGTGATGTGAACTAACGCCGAAAGGAACAACTTGCAAACATAAAACGCCAGTGCGTCTGGCGGTTTCTTCGGCTATCGCCTTAGCGATTAGATGGTCTGTTCCAAGGGGGTTTTGAGGACCATGCTGCTCGTTGGAGCCGACGGGTAAAATGGCGATATCGTTTTTAGCGAAGTATTTTTTGGCTTCAGCCCAGCTCATCTCATGCAACAAAACCTTCAACTGTTTCACCTTCACGAAATCGCTTATATTAAGAGGTTAATGATATAAAATTTGCATTGAAACGGTGAACGAGTTGAAGGCTTTGATTCTTGCTGGAGGCTTCGGCACAAGGTTGAGACCGCTTAGTTGCACAAGACCTAAGATTCTATTTCCAATAGTCAACAAGCCGTTACTAGAATGGACTTTTGAAAGGCTGGCCAATAATGAAATAGACGAAGTCGTATTGGCGGTCAGTTACCAAACAGAAACTTTCATTAAACTTTCGCGAGTTCCGAAACATGGAATACACATTACCTATTCTCGAGACCCTTTAAGAAAACCGCTAGGCACAGGCGGACCAATAAAAAAGGCTCAAAAACTAATTGGTTACGACACGTCTTTTTTGGTTATAAACGGAGACATTTTTGCCGATGTAAACTATACTGAATTATTGAAGAGACATAAAGAAAAGTGTGCCTTAGCGACGATTGCTCTTCACAAAGTCGAAGACCCAAGCAGATTTGGAGTAGCTGAGCTAGCAAAGGATGGTCGCATAAAGAGGTTTGTTGAGAAACCCAAACGCAAAAAGGCTCCATCTGATTTGATAAATGCTGGAGTGTACGCCTTCAACCCAGAAATCTTCGAGTATATCCCCAAAGGAAGAAAAGTGTCTCTTGAACGCGAAGTTTTTCCAAAACTCGCTGAAAAAGGCATGCTTTACGGATATGTTTTTGATGGTTTATGGACGGATATAGGCAAACCGGAAGACTATTTGGAAACTAACAAGACTCTGCTGTCTTCGATTGCAAAGCAACAAAAGTTGAAGACTAAAAGCAACGTAGAGATAAGAAGTCCCGTGGCTTTCGACAAGGGAGTTTCAGTAGGAGAAAAGGCAGTTATTGGTCCTTTTTCAGTTTTAGGACGAAACGTTAATGTCGGCAAAAGTGCTCAGATACGAGAATCTGTGATTTTTCCAAACACAGTAATATCTGATTTTTCAACAATAAACAACGCGATAATCGGCGAAAACGCGATTATAGGAGAAAACGTTAAAATCGAAAAAGGATGCGTAATAGGAGACCACGCAAAAATAAAAGACAATGTGTCACTTGCAAGCGGAGTATGGGTGTGCCCCGCAAAGGAAGTTTCAGAAAGCGTATTAACGCCAAAGTGCATCGCTTAGAAAGGAGAACCCAAAAATTATGCAAAGCTCGAAACGTTTGTTTGGAACAAACGGAATTCGTGGATTAGCCAACAAGGAGTTAACTCCGGAAGTTGCGATTAAAATTGGATGCGCAATAGGCACTTTCTTTAAACGAGGAACGCTCATAGTTGGATATGATGCGAGAACAAGCAGTCCAATGCTTTCAAAGGCAGTTATCTCTGGATTAAACGCAACCGGATGCGACGTGCTTTTCGCTGGGATGGCGCCTACACCTGCATTACAATACGCGGTCAAAACAAAAAGAACGGATGGCGCTGTAATAATAACTGCTTCGCATAACCCACCAGAATATAATGGGATAAAAGTTGTTTGGAATGATGGAATCGAACTTTCTCGCGAACAAGAAATAAAAATTGAAAAAATATTCTTCCAAGATAAAATACGCTATGTAGAGTGGAACAATCTAGGTGAAACACACGAACTGCCGGGAATAATTGACGAGTACATAGAAGCCGTAAAGGCGCATGTTGACGTTGCAAAAATAGCGAAAAAACATTATCACATCGTTGTTGACGCGGCAAACAGCGTTGGCAATCTAGCCGCGCCAAAACTACTTCGAGACTTAGGATGCAAAATCACAACATTAAACGGAAACATTGATGGAACCTTCCCTGGAAGATTACCGGAACCTCGCCTAGAAAACCTCAATGATTTAGCTTTAACCGTGAAAGCCGTAGGCGCAGACTTAGGCGTAGCCTATGATGGAGACGCCGACCGTTCGGTTTTTGTTGATGAAAAAGGGGAAATTTACTGGGGAGACAAAACCTTCGCATTAATAGAAAAATATTTCTTACAGGATAATCCAGGCGAAAAGATTGTCACGCCAGTAAGTTCTTCAACCTTGATTAAGGACGTAGCTGACGCTTACGGCGGAGAACTGGTGTGGACTAAAGTGGGAAGTGTCACAGTCGCACAGACCATGAAAAAGTTGAAAGCAAAACTTGGCGGAGAAGAAAACGGCGGAGTCTTTTATGGACCGCACCAATCAGTCAGAGACGGTGCGATGACAACAGCCCTAATTTTAGATATTATGGCAAGGACAAACGAAAAACTTTCAAAGCTTCTGGAAGATTTGCCAAAATATTTTATAGAAAAAGGCAAAGCGGAATGCCCTGAAACGCTTAAAGAGGCGGTTCTGAAAAAGTTGACAGCGCAAGTAAAAGGATTGAAAATAAGCACTATTGACGGCGTCAAAATATGGTTTGAAGACAAAAGCTCTATTTTGGTCCGCCCCAGTGGAACAGAGCCAATTTATCGGTTGTATGCAGAAGCCAAAACAGAGAAGAAAGCGCTGGAACTTGTCCGCGAGTACACATTAAAACTGGAAAAGATAATTAAGAGTTTGAAGAGTTAAAACTGCCCTTCACACTAACCATTAAGAGGCTACTTGAAATGTCACCAACAATACTAAACATAAGACCAGAAGAAATCGACACACCAGAAAAACGCAGAAACTATACAATCAGTATAATAGGCTGCCGAGAAACCGGCATACTCCATGCCTACCTTTTCGCTGAAGCAGGATTCAAAGTCATATGCGCAGATACAGACCAAACAATAGTAAATGCAATAACAAAAGGAAAAATTCCTTTTCTAAAACGTGAAAATGAGCTTAAACTGAAAAGTTACATAAAAACAGGGTTGTTAAACGCCATAAATGACATACGTACAGCCGCTTCCAAAAGCGATGTTGCGGTCATAACCCCTTCCGTGAAAATTGATGAAAAGAAAAAACCCAATTATTCAGAAATTGAAAGCATCTGCAAACAAGTTGGATTAGGTCTTCACCATGGCGCCTTAATAATTATCGTAAGCACCACAGGAGTAGGCGTTATAGAAGGGCTAATTAAAGAAACCTTGGAAAACACTTCGGGACTTAAAGTCGGAACTGATTTCGGCTTAGCCTACAGTCCAATTCAAATATTTGAAGGACAAACATTAGAAAAATTGGCGAATCATAAGCGAATTGTAGCAGCAACGGACAAGGACAGCTTAAATGCCACATCAATAATCCTTGAGAAAGTTTCAAAGAATGGAGTGAGAAAAGTGCAGAACATAAAAGTAGCAGAAGCAACAGCGCTCCTTGAAATAGTACACCGCGATGTTAATGTAGCACTTGTTAATGAGTTGGCTATTCTCTGCGAAAAATTAGGCATAGATGCTATCGAAGTCTGCAAACTTGCAAATATTAGCGATAACACAACTATTCCTTTCCCACAGTTCACTCAAGAAGAGACACAAGAAAAACCGCATCTTTTATTGGAAGATGCAGAGAACCTCGATGTAAAACTTCGCCTATCCACAATTGCCAGAGACATAAATGACGAAATGATTAAACACGCAATTAACTTGACTAAGAACGCTTTGAAAACATGCGGAAAAACACTAAGACGAGCACGAATTTCTCTGTTCGGAATTTCACAACTACAAAATACGAGAGGAAACCCAAAAAGAATAGTAAAAGAACTCGCAGAAATGCTGGAAGCTAGAGGCGCCAGAGTCAACCTTTGCGACCCATACTTTTCAAGAGAAGAATTATCTGATATACACCACGCTTTTAGCAGAAACTTATTCGAAGCAGCAGAAGGCGCTGATTGCATACTAATACTCACGGGACACGAGCAGCTCAAACGCTTAAACTTAAAAAAACTGAAAGTTTTAATGAAAATGCCAGCGGCAATCATCGATTTTGAAGGAATTATTGAACCTGACAAAATTGAAAAGGAAGGCTTCATATACCGTGGTCTAGGAAGAGGAGTGTGGACAAAGTGAAAAAACTAGGCGTAGCGGTGATTGGGACAGGTTTCTGGGGAAGAAACCACGCAAGAGTATTCAAGGAATTGGAAGAAACAGAACTTTTAGCCGTCTGCGACATCGACGCTGAAAGAGCGAAGAATGTGGCTAAACAATTCGGAGTAAAACCTTACACAGACACGGGAAAACTGCTGAGAAGAGACGATGTAGAAGCAGTGAGCGTTTGCACGTGGTCGACAAGCCTTGCAAAAGAAGCCCTAAAAGCACTGAAAGCTGGAAAACACGTTTTAGTTGAGAAGCCCATGGCTGCGAACACGAAACAAGCAGAAAAACTGTTAGAAACAGCCAGAAAAGAAAGGTTGCACCTCACCGTCGGCTTTTTGATGCGATTTATTCCTGGACTACAGCACATTAGAAAGGCGGTTGAAAACAAGACACTTGGCGAAATTGTCTGTGCAACATCGAAAAGAGTTTCCCAGTGGCCAGAAAGAATAGGCGATGTTGGCGTAGTCAAAGACACAGCCATACACGACATAGACATAATGAGATACTTATTTAATGAAGAGCCAACAGCTGTTTACGCCAAAACCGGAAACATGAGACACAAAAAATTTGAAGACTACGCACAGATAATGCTCACCTTCAAAAGCGGAAAAAGCGCTTTCATCGAGTCAAACTGGCTGACACCATACAAAACACGAATACTAACAGTCACCGGAAGCACAGCGATAATGAAGCTGGATTATATCACACAAGAATTAACTGTGGAAGACGTGAAAGAAACTGTGCAGCCCAGATACCCTTGGCAAGAACCACTGAAACTTGAGCTTAAGCACTTCGCAAACTGTGTCATGAAAAAGGAAAAACCACTAATAACTGGAATGGACGGCTTAAGAGCCCTTCAAATCGCTGAGGCAGCGTTAAAATCCTCTGTAACAGGCAAAGCAGTAAAGCTAAGATAAAATATGATTGAAAGTTGCGTTTCGTCCTAACTTTTCAGGTTGAAAGGCTTACCTTCACGCTGAACCTTTTCTGGAACCTTTTCCTTCCACTTTTTCAAGAATGGCAAATCTTCATTTTCTTTTCGCAATTCATCAGGTAACATTTCTGGAATCTCGTCGCGTATCGGATACCATCTTAAACATTTAGGACAAACAATTAAACCTTCAACTATCTCGTCCTTTTCCTCAAACACGTGCAACTCCAGCGGGTGATGCTTGTCAATTGGGCAAGCCAGTATTTCCATCAGTTTCTTTTTGATTTTCTGTCCCTCCAGACCGTATTTTCGCCTTCAAACTTATAAAACATTTTTAGGCTTCTCTAAAACTAAATCCTTTTTCAATAATTTCCTTCCACATATTCAAAGCTTCAGTAGTATAAACTGCTTCTTTTCCATAATGCAGCTGACATGGAAACTCCTTGCATAGAAAACAAGATTTCACGTTCTTCTCTTTCGCGCACTCCCAAAAGGCGCATCCTCTTTGAGACTCTCTAACTTTTCTTAATTGTCCATTAACCCAACTGCATCCGAAACATCTTTTTTCCTTACGTCTATAAACAGGACAATATTCGCAGTATATGCCACACATGCCAGCTTCAGTATTCAACTACCTCACCAATAATCAACGCTAAGACAACATGCATAAATGCTTTCATATTTGCGGGGCTATCTTAATATCTAAAACTGTTTGATACCAGTTTGGACCTGTAGTTCTGACAACTCGACCAGACGGAATTTCAAAGACAACGCTGAGGCTTCCAAGTTTTTCTGCAATTTTTGCCTTGACTTTTTCAATTGGATTCTCATTTTTCTTGGCATGCTCAAAATAGTAAAAATGTATCCAACCGCCAGTTTTCTTTAAAGCCAACAAGGCATAAGGCAGATACCCCAACGCTTTTTCCGGCAGCGGCATCAAAACTCTATCTGCAATGTGGCATAGCCTTGTTTCAATAACTTCTTTTGCATCACCTTGTAAGGGGATGACTTTTCCATAAACTCCATTCAACCTGATATTTTCTTTCAAATACTGAATTGCTGCACGGTTAACATCAATCGAATAGACTTTTTGAGCGTTCGAATCCTTGGCAATGATTATAGAGAAACAACCAACTCCGCCGAACATGTTAACCACTACTTCACCATTTTCAACCAATCTTGCAATACGCATCCTCTCGAAGAAAAGCCGAGGCGAAAAATAACATTTCTCAACATCGACAGAAAACAAACATGCTGATTCTCTGTGAACTGTCGCAGTCTTTTTTTCGCCCGCAACATGTCCCAGTTTTCGAAGCCTAAAATCTCCCGTAACTGGACTTGTTTGTGCTAAAACAGTTTTGACATTTTTATGCACTGCCATGATAGCTTCAGCTATAGTTTTACAGAACATTCTCGCGTCTTTTGAAACTCGTATAATCGCTATGTCTCCTACGATATCATAGGAATTACAAACAAATTGTAACTCGCTAGGAGAGAGAACTTCTGCCAAAAGCGTTCTTAATTTTTTCTTCAAGGACAAACGCTCCTGTCATTAATGAAAGCAACCGGAAACATTTAAAAGCAGACATGTTTCCTTTGTAAGAAGAGGACACAGCCATGGAAAAGACGACAACTGGAATAGTTTACGAATGTGTAAGATGCGGAGCAAAAGTTCCTTCTGAAGAATTGGAACTCCGCGGTGGAGAAATTAAATGCATCGTCTGCGGTTACAGAATTCTGAAAAAAGTGAAACCGCCTGTAGTTAAACGTGTCCCCGCCAAGTAAAATTTGAGAAGACAAGCTACTTAATTAATGAAAAAAGGGTTGTTTCAAGGAACCACTGAAACTTGTTGCTAAAAGATTTCTTTTTCTCCAATCTTACGAAGAGCTCTTCCACGAAGCTTTATTGTTGGACCAACGACTTCTTCAGGTTGTTTTTCAACAGTTTTTCTTTTCACAGTCTCTCCACAGACTCCTCTGGGCAGCAGTCGTCTTTTTATGCAAATGGCGTATGTGCAGTTTGCAACATTACACATTTCTTCGGTCCATCTGCACCATACACCGTCTCGTCTATAGACTGCAGCGTTTTTTGCGCACTTAAAGGAATTACATGTTGGAGAACAAGCCTTCACTTGAGCCAACACATGCACGACCTTCAACCATTTATTTTAATAAAACTCTTGTATTGATACTGCTTCTTCCTTGATAAATACTCACTTGACTTTTGATATAAACCTTTTTCCCTCAGACTCCTTATTTTCACTCTGGCTTTTCGTTTTCTTGAGAAGTCTTACGGCGTTTTCTGCGGTAAACCTCTATTGCAAGAAGGAAAACCACAACTAATATGATTATTATCGCGGTTATCAAATGAATTGTTTCAATAAGCAACCCAGCTAACACGACGTATTTTCCTATTTTTATTTCAATCGTTGTGGAACCTTCAATAATGTAATTTCCTCCGGCATAAGGTTGCGTTTGGTCGGCTAAGTAGACTGTTATTTGGATGCTTCCACCAACAATGTTGCTGAAGAGTGCGGCACCATTGGCTTGCGTGCGATAGGAGCGTTCAGACATGCCTTCTCGTTGCAATATTACAAGTGCGTTAGGAATGGGTTGTCCAAAGTAATCTACGACTTTAACAGTAACATCTAAACCATACAGACTACAGCTGATTGACACGTTCGTATTCTCGAAAAGAACAACAACAGTCTCGTTCAGTTTTATGCCGTTTTCTTCATAAACTTCTACAGTGTAATTGCCAAAAACAGCGTCGAAAACAACTATTCCTTCAGGATTCGTTTTGCCCTCATAGAATATTCCACCCATTAAATCGCGAATTCTCACTGTGACATTGTTGATTGGTTGGTTGTCTGCGTTTGGGTTTGTAACGTTTATCTGCAAAGTTTTCGTGGAGCAAGTTATGTTTATGTCAAACCAAGCTATTGCATTCGCATTTACAAACAAATTAGGGATGGTTGTTTCGTTGAACGCCACACCATAGCGGGAAACATTGAAAGCATATGTAACATTAGGCAATAAAGAGTGGAATACGGCTATTCCAGTAAGGTTGGTGGTCGCCGTCAAGTTTTCAGGTGAAAGGAACAAACCAGCTTCTGGAACCCTCACTTCAACGTTACCAACAAAGGCTTTCACTAAAATTCTAAGGTTGGTAAGGTTGCATGCAAAATTTAACGATACAGCCTCGGAGATGTTTAGCCAATGTTCGCCAACTTTTTGGTCTCTGTAATACGCCTCGCCCGTATAGTTTCCAATCTCAAGCTCAACACGTACTAAACCATCAGAATTACTTGTTGCGTTTACCACAGATAAAGTGTTTTCGTAAATTCTAAGCGTTACATTCCGAACTGGTTCACCCGCACGATTTCTTGTGGTAACATTGATTTCAAAACCAGGAACTGTAAAGCTTTGGGTGTCGGGTGGGTTCTTTGTTGTGTTCCCGAAAGTTGAGGTGATGTTAAGAGTGTAAGTGCCTATTGTAGCATTGTCAGGAACTGTCCAGTTTGCGTAGATTATGCCTTCGCTTGTGGCGTTTGTGCTGTCTGAGTGAAGCGTTGTTCCTCCCAAGCTTATTGTTATTGTAACATTTTCTTCTGCTTTGTAACCTAATGCCTTAATGTCAACCACATCGAATCGGTGGTATTGGGTAGCGTTTGTTAGACCTACAAAAAAGGTTGCTGAGGCTAGTGTGCTGTTAAAGAAGACTTTGTAGTTGCCAGTGTAGTTGGTGTTAGCGTTGGGGCTTTCACTTACAAACTCGTTCGGGAAAGAAACTGTTGCGTTTCCATTTCCTTTATTGGAAGTTGCAATGCTAAGCATTTTAGTGTAAGAAGCATTTGTGGGTGTCTGAACCGTGATGTTCGCAACGTAAGATGTGCTTGCGTCTCCACCAATTACGGTCGCGTTGATTGTCGCGGAGTCTCCTTCTTGTCTCTGCAGTGGCTCTTCAACAGGCGCTATCTCCAGAAAGTAAGACGTTAACACTGTAAATGTTGAAGTGTAATTCTCTCCAGCGCTATCATCAAGAAGCGTTACATTGTGGCTGCCCGCAAACGTGTTTGGAACACTAAATGTCGCGTTTACTAAGTATCCTTCTGCTTTTCCACTTGCAACGGTGTCTTCGTCAAACTTGATAGTGAATGTTCCGTTTGCGGTTGTTATGGTGCCGTTTAATTGAACAGAGGCTCCAATTTTTGCTGAAGAAGGATCTAAAGAGGCGATTGCCGTTACAGCTTTCGCCCTTGGCACAAAATAGAAGAAGGTTCCTGTTAAAGAGAGAATAAGCATTAAAACTATTAGAGATTTAGCCTTTCTAACCCAAGATTGCATCAAACATTTTTCCCTCATACGTTCCGTTTGAATTTGTGAACACTTCTAATACTGTGAACATTTTAAACTTTACCTTTTTACCAGCAAGGTTTAAACAGAAAACTAAATGTATGCACAAGCAATATTGACTTAATTCCGAGGGAAACAGAGTGATTGATGACCTATTGAATCTAGTCCAAAAACATGAGGAATGGCGAGGAAAACAATGCCTCAACCTCATACCTTCAGAAAATATTATGAGCCCCGCTGTACGTAAACTGCTTTCTTCAGAACTTGGACATCGATACACTGCAAGAGACCGCTTCTACATGGGCACACGCTACCTAGATGAAATCGAACAGTACGGGGAAGAAATCGCAAAAAAAGTGTTCAGAGCGGAAACTGCAGATTTGCGCCCGCTTTCAGGACACATTGCTGATTTGATTTTTTTGGCTAATTTCACGAAGCGTGACGATACGTTAATGTGTATTTCTCCAGAAAACGGTGGATACCCTGGAATGTGGAACGATGCTCTAGCGGGACTGTTAAGCCTCAAAACTGTGCCCTTTCCTTTCTCTAAGGCTGACATGAACATACAAGTTGAAGAAGCAAAGGAAACCATAAAACGCGTTAAGCCTAGAGTGGTGATTTTCGGTGCAAGCCTAATCACTTTTCCACAGCCGGTAAAAGATTTGGCACAAGTCACCAAGGAAAATGGCGCGTGCATAGGGTTTGATGGCTCCCATGTTTTAGGGCTTATCGCTGGCGGTCAATTTCAAGATCCACTAAGAGAAGGTGCCCACGCCCTTTTCGGTTCCACACACAAAAGCTTCTTTGGACCTCAAGGAGGAATAATCTTAGCAGACAAAGAACACGGTGAGATTCTTAAAGGGAAAGTGTATCCTGGTTTTGTAGACAATGCCCACTGGAACCGCATTGCAGCGTTAACTTTGGCGTTGATGGAGATGGAAAAATTTGGAAAGGCTTACGCAAAGCAAGTGGTTCGCAACTCGCAAGCTTTGGCGAAAGCCTTGTTTGATCATGGTTTTCCTGTTATCTGCAGTCATTTGGGATTCACTAAATCGCATCAGATAATATTGGATTATGGAAGTTACGAGCATGGAAGAGTTATCGCAGAAAAACTTCAGCTTGCAAACATTATTACTGACTGCGTTATAAGAATTGGCACTTGCGAAGTCACGAGACGCGGAATGAAAGAGCAAGAAATGTTACAAATTGCTGAATTGATTAAGAGAACAATCATTGACAAGGAACAGCCAGAAAAAATCAGAAAAGATGTTGCAAAACTTTGTGCGGAATTTCAAAAGATTGAATACTGCTTTGATTAGTGAACTGTTTTTATCTATCCTCTCATAATTTCATATTTCTATGGCACATAGTAGCATAAAAAAGTGATAAACTTGGAAACCTTAGTTCCCTCAGCGCTCATACAAGCCATGAAAAAACAGAAATACCACTTTGTCGGTCGCCACTCAGCCGTCAAAAGATGCAGATGGCTCTACGAAACACTAGCCCACGACAGACCATGCTACAAACAAAAATTCTACGGCATAAAAACACATCAATGCATACAAATGACGCCAGCAGCTTTTTTCTGCACCCAGCAATGCCTCTTTTGCTGGAGAGCCCAAACGGGCGATTTACAAATTACATGGAACGAAATGAAACTACCGCCATGGGATTTCCCAGAAGAAATTGTTGATGGAAGCATCAAGGCGCAACTTAAAATTTTAAGCGGATACAAGGGCAATCCAAAAACTAACAAACGTAAATTCATGGAAGCCCTAACTCCAAAACATGCCGCAATAAGCTTGACTGGAGAGCCAACCCTCTACGGCAACATCGGAGAACTAGTCAAGGCTTTTCATAGAAGAGGATTCACCACTTTTCTTGTTTCTAACGGAACTGTACCTTCAGCCTTAGCAAAATTAAGCGAAGAGCCGACACAGCTTTACATTTCTGTTTGCGCTCCAGATAAAGAATCATTCAAAAATGTTTGCCGTCCACAGATTCCAAAAGCATGGGAAAAAGTGAACGAGACATTAGCGCTTCTGCCCAGTTTCAAATGTCTCACCGTAATTCGGATAACGTCGGTGCGTGGTTTAAACATGAAAAACATTGAAGGCTACGCTAAACTCGTTGCGAAGGCTAATCCAACTTATATTGAACCGAAAGCTTACATGCATGTGGGATTTTCTAGGCTTCGGTTAGGCTATGAAAATATGCCAAGTTTAGCGGAAATAATGGAGTTTGGAAAGCAATTAGCAGCGGAAACTGGATACTTAATAATTGATAAATCCGCAGAGAGCAGAGTTTTATTATTGAGTAGAATTGAGAAGCCTATAAGATTTAATGACGACTAAAATTTGTTGCATGTGATTCAGAAATTTTAAGTATTTCGCAAGACAACTTGCTTCTTTGCGAATGTTATGATAAAAAAGCTTAAATACTATTGCCTATACAATTGGTTTCTTAAACCAAAAATTAAATCAAGGTGTGAACAAGAATGGTTAACGAAGGAAGAGGACGACTTTTCAGAAGAAAAGACGGAAAATTCCTAATATACCTACCAAAAGACCTCGCAGAAGACAGCATGTTCCCATTCAAAGGTTCAGACTCCATATTCGTCAAAATAAGCTTCAAACTAGGAGACAACAAACTGCTAGTGGAGAAATGGAAGGAACCTCCACCACAACCACAGTAAGAAAAATCAAAAAGTTACACACTGGGCTCTTTCCCCATTTTTTTCTTACATTCACACATAATAAAACACTTATCTATTTTCCCTCATTTAACTAGAAACGGTGCTTATCACGTGCCATCCTTAAGAAACATCTTGCGCGAAATAAGAAAGGAATTGAGAGAAAAAGAGAATATACGAGAAAACGCTCAAAAGAACATGCGAAAAGTAACAAGCCTTTCCAAACAAGCAATACTTCTGATTCACCAGAAAAAATTAGAAGAAGCAAAGAGACGCATCCAAGAAGCAAGAGAAAACCTTGCGGACCTTAACACGTTGTCAGCCAAGTATCCAGAGATAATTTATGGTGGCTTATTTGACTCTGCATTACAAGAGTATTCAGAAGCAAACATATTTCTAAGTTTAGTAGAAAACGAAACATTTGTAACGCCAGAAGAAGTGAACGTGCCTTCAGTTGATTATGTTCTTGGATTAGCAGATGTCATCGGCGAGTACAGACGTTTAGCTTTAGATGCTCTACGCGAAGGCGATGTAGCAGAAGGAGAAAAATGCTTACAGATGATGGACCACATTTACGTTGAGCTTATGTCCATGGACGAAGCGTACATGCTTGTTCCCGGCCTAAGAAGAAAATGCGATGTCGCAAGAAAAATTATTGAAACCACTCGCGGAGATATAACACAGGAAATGCGAAGAAAATCTTTGGAAGAATACTTGAAGCGCTTTGAAAAATCACAGAGAAAAAAAGAAGTCTAAAAAAGTTACCTAAATGGGTGATACGGGCATAAAACCTAAATTTTCGGTTGAAAAAGCTCATAAAGCACAGTTACTCTTGTCACAGCACATCATATTTGAGGACAAACTTCCTAGGAAAATTCGTTTTGTTGCTGGTGTCGATATTGCTTATGTCAATGGGATGTCAATTGGTGCTGCAGCAGTGCTGGATTATGATTCTCTTCGACTCGTAGAATCACAAGTGGTCTTTTGCAAAACAAGTTTTCCATACATGCCCACACTTCTTTCTTTCAGAGAGATTCCGCCGGCTGTTTTAAGCGTAAGACAGTTGAGTATTCAGCCTGACACTTATCTTGTTGACGGCCAAGGCTTTGCACATCCATATCGCTGCGGATTTGCAAGCCATTTGGGTCTCGTGATAAGGAAGCCAACCGTGGGTGTTGCAAAGAGCAGACTTTTCGGAGAAGTTAACAGCGCAAAAATTGAAAAGGATGTTACTTTTTTAAGGCATCAAAATGAAGTTGTTGGCGCTGTTGTTACAACAAAGCGGGGATGCAAGCCTGTCTATGTTAGTGTTGGGCATATGGTTTCCTTAGAAACTGCCATAAAAATTGTTAAACACTGTACGCGTAACCATCGCCTTCCAGAGCCAATCTTGAAAGCGCATGAAATAGCGACGAGGGAAAAACGAAAAATCCATATCGCATGAGCAACAACAAAGGAACAGTGATGTTAGAATTGCTTCACTCAAAACTTGCAGTTTTAACGAAAAAGATTCGCGACAAGAAACTTCGAGAAAAAGTTATTGAATTGTTGGAAAATCCATCATTCGAAATAAACAAGAAAAAATATCCAAGCTTGCCTTTGGACGCGTCACCTGGTGGACTTTCACATCATCATTGCTATCCTGGTGGTTACATAGAACATGTCGTTTCCACAGCAAATTTTGCATTGGCAATTTGTGATTCTATTGAAAAGGTTTATCATGGAAAGGTAAACCGTGATTTGGTTCTGGCTGGAGTTTTGTTGCATGACATTTTCAAGCCCGCCACGTACACTGTGAATGAGAATGGGAGTTATGGCTCTACGCGTTTAGCTGATTACATGGACCATTTGTCGCTTGTGATTTCTGAACTTGTTCGAAGAGATTTTCCCTTAGAGCTGGTTCATGTGGTGTCTGCACATCATGGTGATTATGGTCCAATAAGACCGCACACTGTCGAAGCGTTGGTTTGTCATTTGGCGGATTTAATGGATTCACGATTGAACGGTGAAATTTTAAATGCAGCAGCTTATTTAACGAGGAAAAGTGTCGGCGAAGAACTGCGAGGATTGACTTCGAAGGAAGCCTTCGACATAATCAATTCGAAGGTTGTCGAAGGTTGGGAAGGCGTGGCAAAGAGTGTGGAGAAGATAAAACGAAAGAGGAAAACTCGCAAAACTTAATAGTTGTTTTCGTGTGAAGATTTGAAAAAGGTGATTATTAGGAATGGAAATTTCATTTGAAGAATTTCAAAAACTGGATTTACGCATTGGAAAAATTGTTGAGGCAAACCAAATTTCCGGCTCGCGCAATTTGATAAGGATGATTGTGGATTTTGGAACGGAAAAGCGACAAGCGGTTGCTGGGCTCCTACAATGGTATAAGCCTGAAGAGTTGGTCGGCAAAAAATATGCGTTTATACTGAACCTTCAAAGGCGAAAGTTCATGGGCATCGAATCTCAATGTATGATTTTAGCTGCAGAAGACAACAAAGGCAATGTTGTAGCGTTACAGCCAGAAAAGGACATTGCGGAAGGAAGCAAAATACACTAGAAAAGGAATTCAGCTTAACAGTTTTGTTATAACCTCAGCTTTTTCCTTGCTGCCGACAAGGCTTTCAATCATTTCCTGGTCCAAGTCAAGCCATTTGGCGAGACCAGCAGCCATCTCTGGGTTGTTTTTGAAGATTATTCGAAGATAAGGGATAACTTCTTTTGTGGCTCTAACGGCTGAAATGTGGCATTTACGCTTAATCTTATATCCAATGGTTATCTGCGTGGCACGTTCAGCCTTAGACCGCGACAACATTTGTATGCGTTCAGGAAACTTGAACGGTATCCACCCGTGAACTTTAGTGTTCTGCCTAGCCATAGCCACGCCTGCAGTCAGATAGTCAATCACGTAGCGCATGAAACTCCAGTCTTGTGTTAGTCGGATTCTGCCGCGGTATACGTCTGCCATTGAAAGGGCATCCATAGCCTTTGCCAAATCATGCGGGTCTGTTAAATGCGCTGGAGCGTTTTCGTATATCCACTCGAAAAGCATATCCACGTCAACGTCAGCCATGTCTGCCGCTTGTTTAGCGCCAACGCAAGTTTTCCCATAAAGTATCATTCTCAAAACATTGAAAATCGTGTCTTGTCTATCGCGGTAGCCGAGCCAAGAAACATCCTCGTAAGTTAATCGTTTCTTGCCTTGAGCCAACGCCTGAAGATCGTTAACTGCAGAACGAACATCACCTTCTGAACGTTGCGCAATAAATTTTAAAACATTTTCGTCAGCTTGGATTCCCTCAAGTGAGCATATGCGTTTCAAATGTTTTACAACTTCACCGACTGGTGGCTTCTTAAACTCTATTAGAAGACAGAAAACGCGAAGATTCGTAAAGCGTGAGTCATAGACGTTATTAGCAATGAGAACAATTGGACACTGAGCGGTTTTTACAATGTCAGTTATAGCTTTCACTCCGCCCTTGTCTGCTGTGCCTGTTAACCCGTCTAACTCGTCAAGCAAAACAATTCTTTTTCCGCCGAACAATGACCCAAACTGGGAGGCTAAGCCAGCAAACCGTTTGACAGCGTCTTCTGTTCGATAATCACTTGCGTTTTTCTCCACCAGTTCCATTTTGAAATCATTCGCAAAAGCCTCAACCGTAACGGTCTTTCCAACGCCTGGCGGTCCATAAAGAAAAGCAGCGCGTTTTTTAGGAACACCCTTCTCCCAAGATTTTACCCATTCAACAAATTTTTCAATTGCCTCTCTGTTTCCAACAACTTCCGCTAAGGATTTCGGTTTATACTTAAGGGTCCAAGTTGTATACACGAGAAACTGCACCTGCTTAGCTCTTCTTACCTATTTCGGAGCCTGCTTCAACAAGCCTAGCCAACAAAGCGCTCAACTGAACCTCTTCATCAGCACCCTCAACAAGTCTGTAATCTATTTCGCCGACAATGGCAGCCAATTTTATTTTCCACGGCTCCGGAATTTCTACTCGGAAAATTTCCGTGTGGATTTGCCGGATTATGTCACTTCCTGCTACGCCATACTTCTGAATCATATCGCGCAATTGTTTTCTTGCTTCCAGAAAATCGCCGTTAATGGCGGTTTCAATCATCTTTTGAACATCAGCGGGGTTGGCTCTTCCAGCAATGGAGTACACAACTTTTTGGTCTACGGGTTTGTTTAGTGAAGCTGCCGCTTGCAGAGTGTTTATCGCTTTTCTTAAGTCTCCGCCGCAAACTTCAAAAATTGCGTCTAATCCTTCCTTTAGGAGTTTGACGTTTTCTTTTTCTGCAATACACTTCAGATACTTGTCTTGTTCTTCTCTAGGTAAGAAAGTGAAGCGAAAAGGTGCACAGCGGGATTGAATGGGCTCTATTATTTTTCCACTGTAATTTGCGCATAAGATGAAACGGCATGTTTCTGTGTAACGCTCCATCGTCCGCCTTAACGCTTGCTGAGCATCTGCAGTCATATTGTCTGACTCGTCTAAAATCATGATTTTGAAAGGAATTTCTCCGATAGACCGGGCTCTTGCAAACGTTTTTACAGTTTCTCTAACAACGTTTATGCCTCTCTCATCGCTTGCATTCAGCTCCATAAGATGCTCTCTGTAAGCATCGCCGTAAAGGTCTCTTGCTAAACAAAGTGCAGCCGTTGTTTTCCCAGTGCCCGGTGGACCAGCAAAGATGCAGTGTGGCACGTTTCGTGATTTAACGAAGCTTTTCAGCCGCTCAACTATTTCTTTTTGGTCAACCATGTCGTCTAGTGTTTTTGGTCGGTACTTTTCAGCCCACATTTCAAAGCTCATGAACAACGCCTCTATCCATAACTATTAACCATTTTTTAATTAATATGCTGTTCTAGTAAAGACGTTTACGAAATTCGAAAGTACGCCCGTTTTTTAATGTGTTTTCTCTTCTTTCTCAAGAAAGCCCGTTAGGAAAATGGCGTACTCGCATGGATGCTCATTCTGTAGCAGAGATTTTATGATCTTTATTTTGCCTTTTTTGCCATGGCTCACTCTGGAAATGACGTAATCCAGCGTTTTTTTGCGTACTGTACAAAGCCAAGTTTTCTGCTGGTTTTTAACCAGCTTGTAATATGGACATGTTTTATATTTGAGTGTAAAGCCGCCTTCAAAGTATTCTATTTCAACTTCTATGCCTAACTCTCTGTACATGTCGCTTAGTCTGTCGCCCACTTCTCTGATAGTCCACGGGTAATCTTCCGGAAACATCTCATCTAATTGTTCCTTCTCAAGTGCAAAGGCTTCTTCCACCGTTTTGCATGAGGTCATCTCATCAACAAGCGTCTGCATTATTCTCTTTCTTGGCACGGGCTCCAGAACTGGTTTTTCAAGCAGTTTCAGTTTGAAGCTGAGGAGATTTTGGAACACTGTTGTGGAAATGTCGTATCCAAGTTCTCTAAACATGGACTCGATAAGCATCCGCTGACTGTTCATTATTAAAGGTTCAACTCTTTTGAATATCATGGTGAAGTGCTCGTCGTCTACAAAGCGCACTTCCGCATCTGGTTGAGTCGCGTTGATACTTTTAAGGATAAAATTCTGTGACAATCTTCTGATTTTTTCTTGGTCGTTTCTTGCAAGCATGCGAATAGCATTTGCGATGCGAACACCAGTAGCGCGGTATATTTCATCAAATTTCTGTCTATCAGTCTCGTAAACTTTGGACGCAAAAGAGTTAAAGAGTTCGCGAGGAACCGGAACCACATCCAAGAATTGTTTGCCAATAGTTTGGAAGAGGCTTAGTTCAGCCAGTTGGTCGAGGAGGCTTTGGTCTTCTGCGCCTACGTATTTTACTGTCATGTTCACTGTTGTGTGTTCAATTGAGTAGTTTACAAGTTTCCATCCGCGCGTCGCGAGCATGACAGAAAAGGCTGCGACTGATATGCGCGTCACTGGAATTGCTGTCACTTGAAAAACTAGTTCTAACGTGTTTTCTTCTTTTTCCGCTAATACCTTTGCTTGCCTAAACCAGTTCATTTTAACACACGCGGAAAGCAGTCCCTTCACAAAATCTTTAGGCTCTTTAGGAAGCTCATCCGCACCTAAAGCAATCCGCACATCCTCTATGAAAGAACCTAGGTCTGTGACTGGTTCTTCCAGATGCTTTTCAGCCCAACTCATGAAGGCAGGTCCAACCAACATCAGGTTATTTTTGAACAATCCCGGCGTTACATTTGACAATCTTTTTTCAATTTGCTGGTCAAGAAACTCGCCAAACTCTCTTTTTCGCAGAGGATAAACTTCGGAACGAATCATTTTAATGACTATGTCTTCCCCCATCATGCGAAGGTCAAAAGGGACGCCTATGCCTTCAAGAATAGTTGCAATTTGAAACGCCACTATTTCGGGCAGACGTTTGAACGCTTTTGGTCGCAGTATAGCAATACTGTCTATCTCACTGTAGGATGGAATGTCAAACATCCGCGTTAAATTCCTAATTTCTTCAAGAACCGAGACGAACTCTTTGAAGTTGGATGGAGTTTTCCACGCAACCGATCCCTTCAAAATTTCAATAATATTTTTTGCTTCCGCTTTCTGTTCCTTTATGAGAGCTTCAATGGTTTTGTCTCCAACAGCAACATCAAGCAAGCTGTCTAAAGTTTTCCTACCAACAGATGTTAAGTCAAGAGCTTCTCTAAGATTTGTCTGCTCACTCATCCTTGCCTTTATCGCGCAATCGTCGCATGAACCAACCTTATCAACTCTCAAAAGGGTTTCTACTGCTTTTTCGAGAACACGACTTTTTGTTCCATACGTTTTTGCTAGTTCTTCGAGTGCTTCGTTGGTTTTTCTAGTTATGGTGGTGTGAAGATGCACGGACATGATTTGTCACATGATTATCGTTTTATCGGTTGCTTTTAAATATGTTCACAAAAATCAATAAATGTACATCAATAAACACAGAAAAAAGAAGGATAGTTTAGCTGGACATGATTGGTGAAACTGCTTTTCCCTTGCGCGCCATCATGGCATCAGCGACTCTCTTGACGGCTAACATGTAAGCTGCTGTCCGCATGTTCACACTATGTTGCGTTGACATTTTTAGAACATCGTTGAACGCTTTGGTTATAGTATCCTTAAGTTTAGCGCGCACTTCTTCTTCTGTCCAGTAGTAATTCATTTGGTTTTGCACTTGCTCAAAATAGCTGACAATGACGCCGCCCGAATTTGCTAGAATGTCTGGAATGACGAAAATTCCTTTCTTGTATAGGATTTCGTCTGCTTCGGGTGTTACTGGTCCGTTTGCGCCTTCTGCCACTATCTTCGCTTTAATTTTGTTTGCGTTCTTTTCGGTTATCTGGTTCTCCAAAGCCGCGGGAACAAGTATGTCACATTCCATTTCCAACAATTGCTCATTTGTTATGAGTTGGCTGCCCGGGTAATCAACCACAGAACCTGTCTTGTCCTTGTGCTCTAACACTTTCACCGGGTCTAAGCCTTGCGGATTGTATATGCCGCCTTTAGAGTCTGAAACTGCTATGATTTTGCATCCGATTTCATGGAGCAATCGTGCTGCGTGATAGCCAACGTTTCCGTAGCCTTGCACCGCCACCGTCGCACCTTTCAAGTTTATGCCTAAATGTTTTGCTGCCTCCATAACCGTGTACATTACGCCTCTTGATGTAGCCTCGTTTCTTCCAAGCGAACCACCAACATTAACTGGCTTACCAGTCACCACGCCAAAAACAGGATAGCCTACAATTTCGCTGTATTCGTCCATTATCCACGCCATCATTTCTGCGGTTGTGTAAACGTCTGGTGCAGGAACGTCGGTGAAGGGTCCTATGAACTTGGAGATGGCACGTGCGTATCCTCTTGTTAGGCGTTCTAGTTCCGCCTTCGACATCTCCTTAGGATTGCATCTTATCCCGCCTTTTCCGCCACCAAGTGGTAGTCCAGTAACGGCTGTTTTCCAAGTCATCCAAGCAGCTAAGGCTGTAACTTCGTCTAGTGTTAGGTCAGGGTGGTATCGTATGCCGCCCTTAGTTGGTCCTAAAGCATCGTTATACTGTACACGATAACCCGTGAAAACGCGGACGCTGCCGTCATCCATGACTACAGGAATGTTAACGATGAAAGCACGCATCGGATGCTTCAATATTTCGTGTATGCCAGGGTCTAGGTTCAGTTTTTGAGCCGCAATGTCTAATTGTTTAAGGGCGGCTTCGTAAGGGTTTGGCACAACAACAGGAGGCGCTAACGTCTCGATGTTAATGAACACAGCTGTTTGAAGTTTTTCTACCAAAGTCTTAAGAAGTTCACGTGCTACTTCCCCGTTACCACCACCGTTGCTTCCATAGAACCAATGATAAGCTTCGGCCAAAGCATCTGGGCGATTTGACAGAAAAGACCCGGCAGGCGCCATTTTAGGAGATTCAGAGAAGTAATCAATCAAAACACGCAACATGTTCAATTCGTCTCTCGACAAAGGCAGTAATTTCTTTAGCGGCTCAGGTGCTTTAACATGAACATACTCAGCTTCGTTGATTTTTTTCTGGAGGCCTTCAAAGACTTTCCAAGCGTCTTCTGATGGGATACCGAAGTTTTCAGAGTATGTGGTTACAAGAGCGTAGTGGGCTGTTGTATAGCTTTCAATTTTAGCTGTAAGTTCTGGTTTTTCAGCGAAAAAATCAGCCATAAGCTTTAGCATTCCTAGTTCTCGCGCTGAAAGTTCTACTAAATTCAACATTTCACTTAATTCCTCCGGAAGCACAGTAAGACTAATGTTCAACTATAGAAATATTATGTCCATTATGTACACGCGTGTACAACATCATTAACGCAAACCGAAACGCAACATAACATTTTTAACCACGCCAGAGAATTCAAAACGCGAGCGTGCAACCAATGCAAAATGAACAAAAAAGTTTCTACTCAACCGGCATAAAAAGCCTTGACCGACTCTTAGGCGGCGGCTTAATACTAGGCGAAAACGTTCTTTGGGAGATAGAGTCTGGAACATTCGCCAAAGAATTCCTCTACTCATTCATAAAACAAGGCATAATTGAAGGAAATCAGGTAATCTACTTAGACTTCATTTATCCTCCACAAGCGTTAATGTTACAACTTGCTCAATTAACCAAAACATTACCAGACGGATGGGAAAAGAGATTATTAGTGCTCGACTGTTTCTCAGAAGCAGCAGGGCAAGGTGAACTCATTTTCAGCGACTTTTACGACAAAGCACCCACATGGATGAGAAAAGTCCCAAGCTCAAAAGACCCAGATAGATTCCACCACTTTTTTGGAAGAATAGAGAGAGAATTCGTAACGCCGGGCACGCGACTTGTTTTCAACAGTTTGTCCCTCATGGAACACAACTGGGGAAGAGATGCTGTAAAAACTTTTTTTGGACACGTTTGCCCAGCATTATATGCATACCAAACTTTGGCTTATTGGACAATGGCCAAAAACGCGCATCCAAAGGAGTTTTGCGCAATGATTGAACACATGACGCAGGTTGTTATTGATTTGTCAAAAAATGGCGACAAAAACTTCATCAAGATAAGGAAGGCAGGCGGAAGATATGACGCCCAGACTTATCAGCAACGCGAATATATCGTCAAAGGACTCCAAATAGATATTCTTTAATCAGCACCGCTATAAAATTATGGTTTAATGTTCATGAATGTTCATTTTTGCGGCAGTTTAAAGCAACGCTTAAATTCTAACGCAAATATCCCTTCATACTCCAAAAAAGTTTGCATTTGTAAAGGTGAAAGAAAATGAGTGAACGTGTACACAGAAACAGCTCTTACCTGAACGGAAAATCAACCACCGGAACAACAACTCGTGTCAAAGACACAAGCCCAACAAGTGGAATGTGCCCAATATGCATCCGTGACTGCCCAATAATGTGCGAAATCAGCCTATCAGGTTTCAGAGGAAGAGAAGCCCTCTACCCAGAACCGGTCCAATTTGGATACAGCACCGCAGGAGCGCTCAAAGACTTCGGACTAGACTGGTCACACTTTAATATACAAGCAGGCTTGTTCGAAGCACTTGGAATAGAAGAAAACTCAGATGTCGCCCTTTTCCCAAACGTGAGCACAGAGACCAAAGTAGGAGGCATACCAATAAAAGTTCCAATATTAGCTGGCGCATTTGGCTCAACTGATGTCGCTAGACTAAACTGGGAAGGATTAGCAATAGGCACAGCACTTTCAGGCGCAATAATAATCGTTGGAGAAAACGTCTGCGGTATGGACCCCGAAGCCCAAATCACCCAAGGCAAAGTAACATATTCAAAAGAACTGAAACGCAGAGTTGACTTGTTCCGAAAGTTTTGGGATGGAAAATACGGCGATATTGCTGTGCAGACAAACGTTGAAGACCAAAGATTAGGAGTTGACGTCTATGCGATATCAAAATTGGAAGTAAACGTTATCGAGAGAAAGTGGGGACAAGGCGCCAAAGCTATAGGAGGCGAAGTTCGTGTCAGAGACTTGGACAGAGCAATAATGCTGAAGAAACGAGGCTACGTGGTAATTCCAGACCCAGAAGACCCAACAGTACAGCAAGCATTTAAAGAAGGCGTATTCAAATCCTTCGAAAGACACAGCAGAGTAGGCATACCAAAAGAAAAGAACATGATAGAAGACATAGAATGGCTACGCAAACAAGGCGCAAAACACGTAACACTAAAAACTGGCGCATACAGACCCTCAGCAGTCGCCTACACAATGAAAATAGCCTCAGAAGCAAAAATAGACGCCGTATACTTCGACGGAGCAGGTGGCGGAACAGGCATGAGCCCGGTTCCAATGATGGATGAAATGAGCATACCAACAGTCTACCTAGAAGCAATAGTGCTCAAATGCGCACAATTATTAAAGAAGAAGGGACGCTACGTTCCAGACATAATCATGGCTGGAGGATTCATAAACGAAACACAGATTTTCAAGGCAATAGCAATGAGCAACTTTGGAGACAGCCCATTCGTGAAAGCAGTGTTAATGGGACGCTCGCCCTTGACGGCTGTCATGAAAGCAAACTACTTCAAGCAGTTATCAGAAGAAGGCAAGCTTCCGAAAGCCTTTGCGGACAGATTTGGCAACACGCCAGAAAAGTTCTTCATCGCAGCGCCAGAATTGAAAGAAAAATACGGCGACAGATTCAAAGAAATACCGTGGGAAGCAGTGACACTTTACACCTACTTAACTGACCGCATAGGCGTAGGACTAAAGCAGCTTCTGGCAGGCAACAGAAAGTGGAAACTAGAACTTATCAACAGAAACGATTTAATGAGCTTGTCCGAACTTGCCGCACAAGTTACAGGTATACCTTTGGCGCACGAAGCAGAAAAAGACGCTGTAGAAAGAATACTGGGCTAACAGCATCCTCTTCTCTTTTTTTAGTTTTCAGTTAAATCCTTAAATTTAAGAATAAACAAGCAGATAGAATACTGTGGAGGAGAAATGTTCTATGGTGGAAACTCAATCAGCACTAAGCGTTGCATGTGAACAATTGAAAATAGCTGCAGAAAAATTAAAACTAGACCCCGACATACATGAGATGCTCCGACACCCGAAAAGGTCACTCGTCGTCTCTATTAACATAAAGATGGATAACGGCAGCGTTTGCACTTTCCTAGGTTGTCGTGTGCAACATAACGATGCAAGAGAACCCTTCAAAGGTGGAATATGCTACCATCCAAACGTTTCTCTTGACGAAGTCACGGCATTGGCAATGTGGATGACGTGGAAATGCGCAGTTGTAGACATACCATATGGTGGCGCAAAAGGAGGAGTATGCTGTAATCCTAAGGAGATGTCGAAGGCGGAACTAGAACGCCTAACAAGGCGATATACAACCTTAATTTTGGACATAATCGGACCATACCGGGATGTGCCGGCGCCAGACGTTTACACAGATGCGCAGACAATGGCCTGGATAATGGACACTTATAGTCAATTTAAGGGCTACAGTGTTCCAGAATGCGTCACCGGCAAGCCCATAAGTGTTGGCGGTTCAGAAGGAAGGGCAGAAGCCACATCGCTTGGTGTAGTAGTCTGCGCAAGAGAAGCCGCTAAAAATTTGGGATTAAAGCTGAAAGGTGCGACGGTGGCGGTGCAAGGCTACGGAAACGTTGGTTGGAACGCGGCAAAAATAGCCTACGACATGGGCTGCAAAATCGCAGCGGTAAGCGACTCAACTGGGGGAATTTACTGTGAGAAAGGTCTTAACCCTTACAAGATATATGAGCATAAATTCAAAACAGGTTCAGTAACCAATTATGAAAAATGTGAGAACATAACAAATGAGGAATTACTCGAAACAAAATGCGACATACTAATACCAGCAGCACTGGAAAATCAGATAACCGAAAAGAACGCAAACAAAATTAAAGCGAAGATAGTGGCAGAAGGCGCAAACGGACCAACAACTCCAGATGCTGACAAGGCGCTTCATGAAAAAGGAATACTTTTGGTTCCAGACATCTTGGCTAACTCTGGCGAAGTAACAGCAAGCTACTACGAGTGGGTGCAAAACCTCACAAGAGAACATTGGGCAGTAGAAGAAGTAAATCGGAAATTAGAAGATAAAATGGTCAGAGCCTTCAATGATGTTCACAAACTGGCAAAAAAGGAAGAAAGTGACATGCGAACTGCAGCTTTGATGCTTGGTGTAGGAAGAGTTGCAGAGGCAATAAAGACACTAGGCTTATGGCCGTAAAAAAAGCAAATTTCTACTTTAATTTCATTTCCACGCATCTGTTAATAATGCGCTCTGGAATTTTCTTAAACTTCTAATCTAAGTTTTTAAACTACTGCTCTTATAACTACTTCGCGCCAATAACCTCAAAAGCGGAGAAAGGATAACGAATGCCCAAAACGTTGTCTACGAAAATTGAAAGTTTAGACTTTAGCTTTGAACATTCACTCATAAAAGTCATTGCGAACAGAAACTGCCCGGAAATAAAGCTCGCAGGGCTCACTGTAGGACCTTTTGAAGAAGGAAACGAGTATGAAATTCAAAATTGGATAGCGAGCGAGCTTGAAAAAACTGGGATAGTGCGTTTTCGTGAAGAAGAACGTTTAGACGCCAATAAGCTTTACAAGATTCAATGGACAGAACGTGTCCAAACGGCAGGACAAATCTCAAAATTGCCGGAGAATTTCTATCCAGAACTGCGAAGATACTTAGCACAGCTTAAGGCGGAAATTGCCAAAAACCCGGAGAAAACACGAGAGTATGAAAAAACTAGACAGTTGACACAGGACATTGTGAATGCAAGGTTAAAGAAAATTGTTTCGTTGGCGTCTTCTCCGTCCCGTACTGAGCAAATGCTTAAGAATTTTACTGGAGAAGAAAGGTTTCTTTATGAACAACTTTACATGCGTATCCAAGAATGGAGAACGCAAATATTGGAATATAAGGTGACGGAAGAATGACGGAAGAATTAGAAGCGATAGACCCACAAGAGCGTTTTCAAGAATTTTTCAAGATGGAAAAATATCGCCAAGCAATATCACAGATTGCTGTGGCTGGTAAAACCTCCCTAATAGTTGATTTTGAAGACCTTGCAACTTTTGATCGGCGACTCAGCGAGGAGCTATTAGAAAAGCCAGAAGAATATATGAAACATGCGAGCAACGCGGCTTTCTCCCAACTTCAGATAGAAGATGCGGAGTATGCTGAAAAACTGGCAGACAAAACAGAAACAGTAACCGTAAGAATTGTCCGACTTTGGGAGTCGACACCGCTGAGAAAACTTGGCTCAAGTCACATTGGAAAACTCGTCATGGCTGAAGGCATTGTTGTCCGTTCAACACCCGTACGCCCCATGGTCATGAGAGCAGCCTTCAAATGCAGAAGATGCGGAAACATAACATACTTAGACCAAACTGGACAATTCCTCAGACCGCCACTTAAATGCAGAGACCCAACATGTGAAGGAAAAGGACCCTTCGACTTCATACAAGAAGAATCCACATTCATAGACTCACAAGACCTACGCCTCCAAGAAAGACCAGAAGACCTACCGCCCGGACAGCTTCCAAGAACATTACATGTTAAGCTTATAGGAAGCGAAATAGTTGACGTGGCAAGACCGGGAGACCATGTTTCCATAGTTGGAATAATTCGTGCATTCGCGCCGACGCTTCGAGGTGTAGGAAAGCTTAGAGTATTCATGTTGCATTTGGACGCTAACTCAATAGAAGTTTTAGGTAAAGAACCAGAAACAGCGGTTCCGTCACCTGAAGAAGAGGAAAAGATTCTCGAACTTGCAAAAGACCCGTGGATACACCGAAAAATCATGAACTCGATTGCCCCTTCAATATATGGTTATGACCACGTAAAAGAAGCAATAATGTACCTTCTCTTTGGAGGAGTACCAAAAACTCTTCCAGACATAACGGTAAGAGGTGAACTAAACGCCCTTTTCATTGGAGACCCAGGAACAGCAAAATCGCAACTATTGCAGTATGTAGCTAGAATTGCACCACGAGGATTGTACACTTCTGGACGCGGAACAACAGCCGCCGGTTTAACTGCAGCAGTAATAAGAGAAAAAGGAGGCGGAATGAGCCTCGAAGCTGGAGCACTAGTATTGGCTGACAAAGGAATCGCATGCATCGACGAAATGGACAAAATGCGTCCGGAAGATAGAGTTGCAATTCACGAGGCGATGGAGCAGCACACAGTTTCCGTTGCAAAAGGCGGAATAGTCGCGACTCTCAACGCGAGAACCGCAATACTCGCAGCCGCCAATCCATCCTTAGGAAGATATGAACCGCACCGTACTGTGGCAGAGAACATTTCCTTGCCAGTCACAATACTTTCAAGATTCGACCTTATCTTTGTTTTGAGAGACGTGCCCGACAAAGATACAGACAGCAAAATGTCAGAACATATCCTCGAAATCCACAGAAAAGGCTTGAGCCCCGTAGAACCTCCAATACCATTAGAACTTTTGAGAAAATACATAAGCTACGCAAAAGGAATCAAGCCAACCCTAACTCCAGACGCACTAAACCGTCTCAAAGATTTCTATTTAACGATGCGTTCAGCAAGCGAAGCAGAAGGTTCGCCAGTTGCAATAACTGCGCGGCAACTTGAATCTTTAGTGCGCATAGCAGAGGCGCGAGCCCGTGCAGCTCTCAGAAAAGAAGTTACAAGTGAGGATGCAGAAGCGGCAATTAACATAATGAAGAAGTCTCTGGCGGAAGTCGGCATAGACGTGTCCTCGTACAAGTACGACATAGACATTATAATGACGGGAAAATCCAAAAGCATGAGAGACAAGCTACAAGTGATTCTTTCGACTTTGGCGGAGATGGAAAGAGAAACTGGAATGGTTGAGAAAGTAGCGCTTCTGAACGAGTTGGAAGCAAAATATAAGATTCCAAAAGGAGAAGCAGAACGCCTTACTACACAATTGTTGCGCGAAGGAACAATTTATGAGCCTAGGGAAGGTTACCTAAAAAAGACGTAGAATAAACGTTAAGGGCTTAATAGGTAATAAAAGGGAGGTTGTGCGCTGTCACTCGGAAGCTTCAACATTGGCTTCTTTGTAATATTGCGCGTTTGCGGTGAACACTGTTATGCCTACGGTTACACCGATGTCGCTGACTGAAACGTGGTCTGGATTAGTTACGTAGACTATCATGCTCCAGCCTGACTTCAGAATCAAGTCGTCATTGGCTTGAACAAGGTCATAGTTTACGGTTAGTGGCACTTGTTTGCCAGAAAGCGAACCGTCACTGTTTGGAGTGATGTATGGTAAATCATCGTTTATTGTATCTTGTGTTTTGTTATAATATAGAGTGTTCCAGTTGCACTCTTGACCTCTCACAGATATCTTGTCAATAACGATGTCACGACCACCAGTATTAATTATCAAGAAGGCGGTTTCAGCAAAATTTGTGCCATTATGCCACGTATGCAGCTTGTATACTTGGAGACTTTCCTCTTGAACCCTTGTTGTAGTCACGTTAATAGCGTAAAAAGTGACAACAGTTGCGAGCAACACTGAAACAACGAGTATGATTAGTGTCGTTACTACAACGCTTAATCCTTTTTTATTCTTTAACATACGCATAGCATTTATTCCTACCTGAAATGTTTGAAAAAGTAATTGAAAACGAAAAGTAATAGTATTTGTATGTCACAAAACCTAACGCAATCTAACGATTATGATTTAAGTAGTTGATTAAAATTTAGAACTTCACAAGAATATCGGAAGTAAATTCTAACGATTCAGCCTCAATTCGTGAACAAACGTTAAAAATCCAATAGCGCTAGATAGCAGTTGTGAATGTTTCATGAAGCCAGTGATGGTTGTCGTTGGCACAAGACCAGAAATAATAAAAATGGCACCGGTTATCAGAGCTTTACGTAAGAACAAGATACCGTCAATTTTTGTCCATTGCGGCCAACACTACGATTACAACATGTCTCAACAATTTATTGAAGAGCTTGAACTTCCAATGCCAGATTACGGATATAAACTAAAAGCTTACTCTCAAGGAGCGCAAACTGCACGCATAATAGTTCACATGGAACAATTATTAAAAAAAGTGTTGCCCGCTCTGGTTTTGGTAGAAGGAGACACAAACGGAGTTTTAGCAACCGCTTTGGCGGCAGTCAAGTTGGGAATTCCGGTGGGGCATGTAGAGGCGGGATTGAGAAGTTTTGATTTGCGCATGCCCGAAGAACATAACAGACGCTTAACAGACCATGTTTCTACTTACCTGTTCGCCCCAACAAAAACAGCAGAAAACAACTTAAAAAAAGAAAACGTGTGGGGAAAAGTCTACGTCACCGGAAACACAGTGATAGACGCGGTAGCTCAGCACTTGCCAATAGCAGAAAGAAAATCAAAAATACTGGAAACTGTCCGCTTCAAAAAATTCGCCTTAGCAACAGCCCACAGAGCAGAAAACGTAGATGACCTCAAGGTTCTCAAGAATTTTATGGAAGCCTTCGCAGAAGCACCAATACCAATAGTTTACCCGATGCACCCCCGCACAAAAAAGAGACTACAACAGAACAAGATATACACTGAAATCAAGAAAACTGGAAATCTGCATATTCTGCCTCCACTTGGCTATCTAGACTTCTTGGTTTTAATGAAGAAATGTAAGATGATAGTGACCGATTCAGGCGGCATCCAGGAAGAAGCAACAGCGCCATCCATACGCAAACCAGTCTTGGTTATTCGCCTTTCCACCGAGAGACCAGAAGCCGTCGAAGCAGGTTTCGCCACGGTTGTTGGAGTGGAAAAGAAACAAATATTGAATGCTATTATAAAAACGTTGGAGCAACGAAAGGAACTTCCGAAAAAATCGCCTTATGGAAATGGAAATGCTGCTGAAAAAATTGTCCAAATAATCAAGGAAGAAATGAGTTTTAAATGTTTATGAAATGTATGTAACTTTTTTATCTTCCTCTTTACGGGTTTCCTCTGCTTGCAAGGCTCTTTTCTCTTCTATCTTCTGCAAACGAACAACCATCTTCTCTGCTTTAGCGATTTCTTCGTCTAAACCATCTAAATTCACATCAAGGTTTAAGATTGATTTCAAAACTTCCAAAACACTTTTGGCAGCCCTTGGGTCTGGCAGGTACCCACGCGTTTCGCCTAAAAGGCAAAGAGCATCTATTTTTTTCAAACGAGCTAAGCCAAGAATCAAACCGGCAGTGCCGACTATGGGGCTTCCCATGGGGCTGAGCATGGCTTTGGCTTGTAATGCCTTGTTTAAAAGTTCTGGATTTGTTGCGGCTACGATTACTTTAGGTTTGTCTTTTACCTCGACGCGGTAACCGCCAATCGTTATTATCAAGCTTACTTTGTGCTGTTCAGCAAAGTTGAGAATGCGGTCTGAAATTTCGTATTGACCCTCAATTGTTTGTGCTTGGCTGTCGCCTGTGAAAAGTATGAGGTCGTTTTTTCCATTTTTGTTCTTCCAAAAGTGGAATGTTCCACGTAAAAGTCGAATTCCTCCTTTTTTGTTGACAAGCACGAAGTATGGAAAATGTGGAGAGTATAGGTACGCGAATTTTTCAGCCTTCAACTGTTTAATTAAATAGCGTATAGCGATTTTGCCGACAATCCCTAACCCAGGAAGCCCTTCAACCAGAATAGGATTATTTAACTGAACCGTGACAAGTTCTTTAATGACGGTCTCTTTCATTTGTTAATCCTTCCTCTTTAAAGCCATCCTATACTTGAGGTATTTATCGTCAGGCGAGAATTTTGGCGGATGCGGTACACGAACTTTTCCACCGCAATATGGGCATCCATCACTTTTCAACGTGTATTTTCCGCATTTTTCACATTTTCTTAAGAGCCAAACCACTACTTCTCCCTTCTAAAGACGCCTTGCCCGCCAGCTTTAGAAACATTAGAGATAACATTCTGAGCAATTCTTTGCAGAACATCCTCTGCACGCTTGTAATTTTCCGCCATAACCTCAATACAGTATTTTGGTGCGGCGACAACATAAAAGCGGAGCTTTGCGTCGCGGGATTTTTCAGCCTTTTTGGCGTTTAGAAAGGCTTCTTTGATGACTTTTACTCCGTTAGGCTTCATGCAACGAAGCTCAACTACGCCTTTTACACGAACCATTGGAACACGGATTCTTTCTTTTGCAACCTCAACGAGAACATTCGCAAGGTCTTCGGGCACGCCTATTTTTGTCAAAGCTTCCGTGCTTTCCCGCAAAGCCTTTTCGAATCCCTCATAAAGTCCGTATTCTTTTTCGATTGGCGCACCGACTTTTTCATAAATACTTTCCAGCGGTTGTCCAGTTTTTTCGGCGATGCTTCTGAGTAGGGCTTCTGCTTTTCTTTCCTTTTTCCAAGACATGATTTTCTCGATTTTTTCTCTTTTTGTAACTCTTCTAAGGGATAAATCAATGTGTCCTTTTTCTACGTCCACCCGCAAAACTTTCAAAACAACTTTCTGCCCTTCGCGGACAAAATCTCGGATATTTCTAATCCAAGAAGAAGAAACTTCAGAAATGTGAAGCAATCCTTTCTTATCATACTCATCCAGTTTAACATAAGCGCCATAATCTGTTACAGCTTCTACCGTGGCTATCACTAAGTCGCCCACTTCAGGCCATTCTTGCTTTTTAAAGGCCATTTTAGCGTTCATCCTCTTTCAAAAACCGCGACTATCTCACCCTTGATTATTGCTTTTCCACCGGACGGTGAAGCCAATTCGGTTCCGCAGACGTTGCAGTTGACCTTGTTTACGGCATGGTTGAAAACTAGTTGTTCATTTCCACATTTTTGACATTTCACTCTCAGGAAACTGCTTCTCGGTCTTGGAATAAGTTTTTCCCATTCAGCCATTTCTTGTTCACCTCAATCTACACAATCGCCAATTTTCTTAATCGCACACCATCTTTATGCCTAGTGTAACCGCAAACTTTGCATTTCAACTTTAAAGTTTGTTTCTTTGTCGTCTTTGAAAATTCTCTTTGAAGAGGATACTTCTGTCCGCCATAACCTTTCTTTTCGCGTTCATGATGGCGTTCGCCTTTGGCTAAGGCTCTTCGCTTTCCAGCCTTGTAAAGAGATACTGCATGAGCTTGATGCTGTTTGCATCTTGGGCAATATGTTCTGACTTCTTTTGGAACATTCACATTAACCACATCCAGCCTTCCATAAAGAAAACAAACACGTTCTTATACTTTTTCGCTATGTCTTCGAAATAAATGTTTAACTAATCGGCGTGCGTTAAGCATTACTTCAGGTGGATATAGCAAAACTTTAAAGATATATGTGGAAAGGATTCATGTTAAGTCAAACTCTTAGGAAATACAACACTACCGTAATGATATTGTTGCCTTTATTCTCAATCATCACTCCATTTGCAATATTGTATTTCTATCAAGACATAGCGTACCCACCATATCCTACCTTATACAACCCAGAAAAATACACAAACACGTTCGAAGCCACATGGAAAGGCAGAACCTTCTACATCTTCTTTCTCTGGCTTTTCGTCTTGGAAATGATATTCGGTTGGGAAGAACTAATAAAAATAAAACATAAACTAAAATCCATAAAAACCCTCATTTTAATTCTAGCTCTAATACTTCCCACCATCTACACAATCACAGCTAATTTTTACGGAATAAACAAAACAATTATTGAACTAACCTACCAAAAAGGGGCAGATAAATATTCTGTTCGTTGGGTTCCGCTTTCAACAGAATATCTAGTTTTCACAGTCCTGTTTGCATTAACAGTTCTTGTTGGACAGGGAATTACTGGTTTAATGAATTACTCGATTTCGATAACTTTCCTTGGAATTATTGGGTTGATATACACGATAGATAATCTATATCCCAACGGACAATTCACACCATTCCAAATACTTGTCCCTACTACAGCAATACTCGCAGCCCGTGTCTTAAACCTGATGGGATATCAAACCACATTTTTAGATCCGCAACAAGGAATGCCACATTTACAAGTCAACAAAAGTTGGGACGCAGTTATAGCATGGGGATGCTCAGGAATAGACAGCCTAATAATTTACTCAGTCACGATTCTTTTATTCCTAAAGAAAAGCGCAATTCCGATGAAGCAACGGATAATCTATTTTGTGATAGGCGCTGCTGTCACCTACTTCATCAATATTCTCAGAATAGCAACCATTTTCATTATCGGAGTAAACGGCGGCGATTGGGAAACTTTCCATAACTTTTATGGACAATTATATTCAATCACATGGATTGTATCTTATCCATTAATAATAATTGGAACACGCGCTTTGTGGAGCAAAATTAGAAGTTGGAAAGTGACTGCAAACAGCGAGGCTGGTTTCTCGCATCAAACAAAACCTTCAACGCAGACTCCTTGATTGCAACATCTAGTTAACTTCAACTTTTTCGGCTAAACCCTGCTTAACCAGTATCTTAGCATTCTCCACAGGCAGAGAAGCGACATCCTCAATTTTAAAGGGACCATAAAGTTTCATATCCGCACCAATTACTGCGGGGACATCCTTAAGAAAACGTAGAACAGTTCTCTTGTGCTCCTTTCCCAAGCTGGTTCTCGACATATGCCCACGGAGAATACCATCTGCAAATTTTTGAAATGCCTCAGCAAAAGGTAGAGCCCCACTGAGAAAACTTTCTTCCTCAACCGTCAAAAGATCAGAAGGAACCTTGCCGCCTCTAGCAATTTTATTAACCAGTTTTCTATAGCGCGCATGAACCACTTCGCAAATCATACGTTTAACATTTTGCATTTCTTTATCGAGAAGTTTTGCCCTCGCAGTTTTTTTGTCAAGCATCCGACTTTCTTCCCTAAGTTTTCTCATATAATCAGTAATTTTAACGTAAAAATCCCTTGGAAGTTTGCTTAATTCACCAGTTTCAAGCTCTTTTTTCCAGATTTCATATAGTTCATTATACATTTTCGCTCACATACGCTTTGTTTGAGACGCAATTATTGGCGTTAACAACTCTCCGCCATGTCTTATATCCATCACGTAAGCCCTTCAGCGCATTTAACACTGATAATGGCTCTATTTTAATTCGAACGCCAGATTTTAAAACGTAATCTCTTGGTGGAAGGAATATGTAACGCAAGAATCGGGAAAAACTGGTTCGTGACTGGATGAATATGTTTTTGAAGTAAAAGTAAGTTTGGTTGCGGACGTACCAGTACAGCCATTCACTGCCTACTTGTTTACCTTTAAATTTGTGCCAAACCAACGCTTCTGGATGATATATTAACTTGTATCCAAGTTTTCTAACGCGTAAACAGATGTCCGTGTCGTCTCTGTAGCTTGTTCCAATGTAATTTTCGTCAAACCCGCCTACTTTTTGAAGCACATCTCTCCGAAATGACATGTTACAGCCAATGAAAGAATCAACTTCTCTTAGATTACTTAATGGGATATCAAAGTTTCCAACGACAAATCCACTGTCAAAAACTTTTCCTATTTCACTCCTACTAGTTTTCACATAAAACCTGTTAGACTTTCCATAAGGGATTACTCTTCCTCCAACCCCACCGACTTCATTGTTTAAATAAGGTTCACTTATATGTCTCAACCAGTCTCTGTGAACAACAACATCATCATCCAAAAAGGCGACAACATCCCCGTTTGCTTCAGAAAACCCGACATTTCGGGCACGCACCATGCTTCTTTCTCGTATAGAAAGGTAGCGTATAGGAAAATGATCTTTCAAATTTTTAGTGCCATCGGTAGAGTTGCTGTCTACGACGATAACTTCGTGTAGGTTACCTTCCAAATTAAAAATTGAAGTTAAACATTCTTTCAAATCTGAACATCTGTTATAAGTAACGACCACAATTGATACTTTAATTGTCAGACAACGCCCACCTCAAACAACATTTAACCCACAACCTCCGCCCGGTTTTTACAGACAAGCAATACAGCAACACCCGTAGGTAGTTCCACTTCTTGATTCTTGTAGGGGCCAAACGTTTCATCGCCGATTCTCAAGGAAGGTGCATCTGAAACGTAAACTTTCACTGTTCCGGTTTTAAAGGCCACAGCATCTTTGAACGGGTCAAAACTATCTATGGCTGACGCCGGAAACTCGATTTTTTTCAAGCCAGTCTTACCATGTAAAGTGCCAGCTAAACGAATCAATCGATGCACATCGGTAGTGACAACAGTGTCAATTTTCGCAGATTCAAGTTTAACAACATGCTCTATTATTTTTCGCCAACTTTCCACACCAACGCCCTTGATTCGACTCAAAGCCTTCATGTCAGACCAATCTTTTAACACCAACGCTTTATTCCTTAATATCGCATTTGAAACATTACTCTTGAGCCCAATTCTCTTGAGGTCATCTTCCGTAGCTTTCTGAATGAAACGTTGCAGTCCCAAGGCTAGGCGTTTACGCCAACCAAAATCGTCTAGTTGGGCAGGAAAGGCAGATGACGTTTCTTTATATTTCTCATCTAAACCGTGGAAGGAGAAATTGATTCCTAAACCAGAAAAGTAGTCAACAATTTCCTTGCGTGCAACCGTGTCCAATGTTTGAACTGTCTCATTTTCTACGTGTACATGATAGCCTCGATGACCAGAGAAAAACACATGCACTTCTTTTGCGGAAAAGCCGAAATCATTCAACAACATATTTAAGAGTTTAATGGTTTCTTCCCTAGCAGATTGCAAACAAACCTCACAAAGCCACGTGTTAACTTCAAACTTTTCCTTTCCGCAAACAGGACATTTTTCTGGCGCGATTCCCTTCCCAGAAAATCCGCAAGCCCCGCAAGTCCATTCGTCATGCACTTTATCGCATTGGGTTGGTATATGGTCTGCGTCGATGTCGAAAATCAAGTCGGCGCCTAACCAGTCTTTCTTGTCCATTTCAGCTTTTGGGTTGTCATAATAAGCGCAAGAATAATATGCGTCAGAAGGAACGAATTCTCTCAAAAAATTCTGCAGTTCGTTTTTATCTGCGAAAGCTTTGTGGCGTACCATGACGTTGTCGAATGAAATAAAACCGAATTCTCTTTTTTCAATCATGCGCGGAGATGAAACTTCGCAATTCTCGCTGTTATAGTAGTTGTGAAATAATTTGTTAATGAACAGTTTTGACTGCACGTGGCATCCTCTTATCTTAATATGTGATTGACACTCATATCTAACAATATGCGACAAAAAACCAAAATAAACACTTTATGCAACATATTAGTAGAACTCTTCAAAAACAAATTTTCCAGGAGGCAACCACATAAGTTCAAGAGAAGCATCACCATCAAGCTCGGCATAGAAAACAGAAATTTTGTGCTCGCCAGCAGTTAATTCTACACTAAAGAAATCTGAATCAGAGACATGTGAATTGTAAACTAGCTTGTCATCAACATAAATCATAGTGCAGTTATCTGCAACAACCTTAAACATGCATGTGCCAGACGATTCAACGTTAAAGTATCCATTAATGAATGAAGAAAAATAGTCCTTGTTTATTGTAGGAAACGGCGACATGTGCCGAAAATTGAATGAAGGCGCAAAAACGACAGAAGAAACTGTTGGAATGCTGTCCAAGTAGAGAAAATCTGAGCTAAGAATCTTAGGTGCTGTTTCCCAAGGAGGCTTCCAGAATAGGAAGAGAGACTCGTTGTCGTCGGTTACATTATACTCAAACCTAATGGTGTGAAAACCATTCTCTAATGCAAGCTTCGATGAGCTATCATGGCAATCAAATATTACTTTATTATCAATGGATAGTTTCCTATAGTTACTTGAATTAGACACCACGTAGAAACTGTACTCGCCACCCACCGGAATAAATAGCCATCCATCCCACACAACATTCAACTCAGAACTGTCTCTGTGAGGATTTAATTTTTCAAACAAGACAGGAGAAACAGTCACGTTCAACACGGTTTCGTTAAAAAGCGGGACACCGTCAGTAAACGAACCGTTGAAAACAGTCATCAACAAGCCCTGATTATACAAATCAACATCAAAACCACCGTCAAAAAGACGAACAGAATCATCCGCATATTCCCTTTTAAGAAGCCAAACATAATCTGCAGAAGCATATATGCCATAGCTTCCATTTTCAATTAACCTCAAACTGTATTCCTCAATATTCTCAAGATACCATTCAGACATGGCATCAATCAAAACGTAATCCACAGAAGCCTTTTGAAGAAAGAAATCAACCACACTTATGTTACTCGCAGAGGCATAGGACGCATAAATCCACAGAGTTGGCTCCCACATGGCATATGCATAAACTCTTTGACTTAAGTGTGGATGGATGTCATTCTGAGTCATAATTGAAGCGTCTGGCGGCACCAACTCTAGAATTCTATTTAATGCGGTAAAATGATTAAAAGAACGCTTAACAGTTTTGCTTGCCAGAAGGTCAACATGAGGTTGATAAAAAAGTACGACATAAGAAACGAGCAATATAACAACATAAAAAACAATTAACATCTTCTTACCTGCACCTCCAAAAGAAAGATGAAATGAACTAAACTTATCTTTTAAAACGAAAAGCCTTTTGCCTCCTCGCACAGCAGATATAAACACGAATGGCGCGGCAAACGCAACATACTGACAACCAATAGCTGTATAATAAGGAGCATAATTTGACAAAAGCGCAGCAAGAAACCAAGGAGAAGCTATCAAAAGAGAAGGAATATCCAGAAGAGACAGCAAACCAACTGGCGCCAACAAACCAAAAAGGTAAATGACCTTTTCTTCTAGAGTGGGCAAGATCATTTGGATGGTTCGAAGCGGGTTGCTTATAACATTCCACAAAAGTGCCACTGGATTATGCAAAGGGTCTCCAAACTGAATCCAATTTCTGTTAGGAAATACTGTGGGGTTGCAGAGGAAAATAACTGTTCTTGCGATTACGTACCAAGAAATTCCCAGGATGATTGTCAAAATGGAAGCGACTACTGTTTTGTTTAACAGCAACTGATAGTTGAATGTCCTAATTGACTGCTTGATTGTTTTTCTTTCCACCCAAAAGCCATACAAACCAAAAAATATGACAATAAACGGAACAAATTCCACAACCGACAACGCCAGAATAATAAACAGGAAATACTTAAGGAACTTCTTATTGCTAAGATAATAAAATGCAAAAAAGAAAAAAACCGGCAGAAACGCTTGAGTGTGAAAATCAAAGACATTTACACCCCACATGGGCGGATACATCAAATAGAGAAAAGAGAAAAAAAAGGCGTATTTCTGATTCCCAGTTTCTTTTAAACCAATCAGATAAAGCGGAACTGCACCAGATGCTATGACAAAAGATTGCAAAACCAGCAAAGACGCAGTGCTTTGAAAAATCTTGTATATAGGAACGACCAAAAATAGCACAGGAGAAAAATGGATTCCAAAGAAGCACCCTCCAGAATTTATAGGCAGTTCAACAGTGTACCAGAAAAATTTGCCAGCATTCGCGGTTGACCAAATACTTTGTTCATAAATGCCTAAATCCCAAGCCGTCGTCAAAAATAGATTGTGCTTAAGTATGGATATATAGGAAAATATTGCAGTATATATTAAGATGGAGATAAACAATAATAAAAAGAATTTATGAGAGCGCACATAGCTCTTAACTTTCACCGCAAACCCAAAGCGCATGTATTTCCAGCCGAACTAGTTATATCTAGAGCTTATTCTTATTTTTTATCTAAACCATCAACGGATACTTAGAAAATGTAAAATAGGATTAGTGACAAAAATTCTCAAAGACAACAGGGAGAATAATGAACGACTATTACATGGTTGCTTTCTCTTGAGAGAATTCTGGTGACAATAAGAAGTGATTGCGGGTGAAAGAAAAAGTAACAATAGTTTGTGATCCACTACTCAGCGAGTATGGTCCAACGCGTCCTCCAGTACTAATAGCAAAAGAACTTAGAAAACACAATTATGATGTAAGCTTGATTTCAATTCTCGCAAACGAAAAAATAAAGAAAAACCTAGAGTCGGAAGGCATCGGCGTTAACGTTATTGGTAGCAGAGCGCCTCTAAAAAGTGAATCATTGACATGGTTTTATTTTTGGCTTTTAGAAGGATTTTTCTCAGTGAACTCAAAAAAATTAAACGGATTGCAATTATTGTTGGATGGGACTGTTCTGAATTTTTCTAACACAATAATTTTTCCTTGCAAGATTTGGTACGCTCAAGGTCCTCCAACTGTTTTGCTGGACAAAACCAAAGATTACCTAGCACTATATTATAAAACATTTTACCTTTTTTCCGCACCCGTCCTTAGAAAAATAGACAAAAAAATGACCAGCAAATTTTCCAAATTATCGGAAAAAGTATTTGCTAATTCTAAATATTTAGCCAAAGTCTACGAGCAAATGGAAACAAAAGTCGACACAGTTATCTATCCGCCTATCGATTGCCAAATATTTAAACCAACAACAACCACGCCACAAGGAAACTATGTAGTGACATACTTTGGAAAAGAAACAAACTTCAGAGCTATCCAGAAAGCTCTAGACAAGGGAATCAAAATAAAGGCTTTCGGAGGAAAAATGGTGACGGCGTCTAAAGATACTTTGAGACACCCTAACTTGGAATTCTTGGGCAGAATCAGCGACTCCTTGCTTGTCGACTTGTATTCAAATGCCGCATTCACACTCTTCCCATATATTGATGAACCATTCGGATACATCCCAGTTGAAAGCATGGCATGCGGCACACCAGTCGTAACTTTTGGTAATCAAGGACCTGGAGAAACGGTTATTGATGGAATAACTGGATGGCTTACGAATAATGAGAACGAAATCGTGGATATTGCATTAAAAATATGGAACATGGGATACTCCAAGGATATGAGAGAAGAATGTAGGAAAAGAGCCTTAGCATTTGACATTAAAGCAATTGTGAAACAATGGATTAGCGAAATCAACAATAAAGCATGAAAAAGAAAAGGACTCATGCTTCTCTCAATCGTGCATGAACGCGGGCGCTGAAAAATTTGATGAGAATTTCATTTGAAAATTCTGCATTGCCATAAAAGATATATCTTGGAATCCCAAGATAATCTTCGAAATTTGCTTTTCCTATATAGGAGATAAATTGTTTTATCTCGTTTAAAGTTAGTTTGGACTTTCCCAGCTTTCTGTTAGTGAATACTATTGGCATTTCAATTATGTAACAACCTTTCTTAACAGCCTGTCGTATAGTTTCTATTTGTATTTCATATGTTTGACTGTGAAGTTCGCCTATTACTTTTTTTAGCATGTTTAGTGAATAACACCGTAGCCCACTAGTGCAGTCTTTTATTTTCGCTCCAATTATTACAGACGCGAATTTGTTAGCTACCTTACTTATCATTATCCTTACGGGACTCCAGTCAGTAATTTTTCCACCCGGAAAATATCTGCTGCCTATCACCAAATCATAGCCCTTTTTTGCGACTTTCACAAGTCTAGGTATGTCTTTTGGGTTGTGTGAGTAATCTGCATCCATTGTAATTACGTATTTGGGAGGGGTTTCCATTGAAAGAAATATTCTCATCCCATCAGTAATTGCCGTTCCGAGACCAGATTTTTCAGGTCTCACAAGAAGTAGGATGTTATCATATTTCTTCTGAAGCGTTCGCACAATGTTTGCTGTTCCGTCAGGACTGGAATCGTCAATCACCATTATTGAAGCGTTTAGGTTTAGGTTTTCAATCTCGTTTATTATCTGTTTGATGTTTCCTGCTTCGCAGTAAGTTGGGAGGATTATTCCTATATCTGCGTTTAGTTCAAAGTTTCCTTCAAGTATTTTGGGAGAATTTGTTTGGAGAATAGTGTCTCCTACATGTCTCCAGTTTTCCACACTTGAAATGAAGGAAACTTCAGATTTCATTTTTATGTTTCAACCTTCTAATCATCTATTAAAGAGAGAGGTATCTCTTATCGTACCGAACATACTTACCGCGTTTTCAACTTATAAGCTTATTTCACTTTTTTTGCTTTTCTGCGGTAATAAGCGAGCGGGTGCCGTATTTTCTCGCAGAGAGCGTCCGGGTTTGTGCATACGTTATGCGTCTTTAGCGTTTCACATTTGGGTGAAGTGTATTGTGTTCGAGAGCCTCTTTCTCCGGCGATGTGCTCGACTTGGTAGCGTGTCAGTCTCTCGTTAAAGTCGGAAAAGTTTCTGAACAGTTCGATAACGCTTTCTGAAGACATTCCTATGTTGACGAGGAAGGATGTTAAGGTGAATCTGCCTATGTGTGATAGGTGACGCCCTGAAGATACTATTTTATATAGCGTGTCTATGCATGGTGGAAAAGCTTCTTGGACGACATTTTTTGGGAATCCTTCCATTTCCATTTTGCCTATCCGTTCTAAGGTTAGTTTCTTTAGTTTTTCAGCAATTGTTGACAATTCTTCGGGAAACTTGGCTTCTTTTATTTCTAATCTTTTCTCGATGTACTTGCGAACTTCTTCTTTTAGTAGCCTCACTATTTTGTTTTTGTTTAAGTAAACCTTTCCGCCGGATAGTAGGCAGTTTATGAGTTTCCATTCTTTCTCTCGCAAGTGTGTCGTGTTTTTAAGATAATCTGTAAAGTGTAACGCGAATTCGTAGGGAAGTTCGTTATCGCGGTTTATTTCAAGTTTCCATTCGAAGTTTTGTGCAATTGCCATGATTTTTTCTTTTGGTTCATCTTGCATGTCGTTGAGAACTTGTTCTGCCTCTGCCAAAGCGTATCTTTTTTTGATGAAGGAATTTTCCGTTGCAATAGCCAGCATTGTAGCAACTGGGAAGGATAAAATTTCAACTTCTGGCTTTCGCAGATCTCGGCTTACTAAAGCGAAAAGAATTGCTTCTTCAACTCTTGTTTCGGCGCGTTTCAGAATCTCCGCAAATTCTGGGCTTGTTAAATCTTGAATTTTTAAATCTAATTTTTTTACGTATTCTGTGGTTTCTTTGAGAAAAGGGTATTTTGCTAAGTCGTAAAGGGTGAATTTGGCGGCGGTAACTTGCATTTTGTTTTTCACGTTATTCTGTTTCGATTCTGGGTGCTAAATAGAATGTGAGTTTTCCTTCTTTTGTTTGTTGGAAGTCTATTTTTATGGGCATGTCTGTTGAGAATTCCATTGTTGCAATGTCGGATGTTGCTGATGCTGTTTTTATAATTTCCGAAAGGTAGCTTAGGCTGAATGTTGATTTTGATGGTTCTTTGGCTTCTAAGTCGAGGAGTGTATCGCTTCCTTTTTGAAGAGTTATTGTGGCTCCCATGAGGTCGCCTGTGGCGTTGAAAACTATTTTTTCAGCGTCTGCTTCGATTCGCACGTGGTCGCTTACGAGTTGTGCGTCTTCGATTGCTTGGCTTAAGCCTTGGGTTGTGGTTTTGGCTTTAACGTTGAATGTGAGTTTTGGCGTGGGCACTTCCTCTTCTGAGGCTTCGAGGGTTGGCATTGTAAAGTTTCTTGAGTATTTTCCAGTTATTTTTAGTTGTAAGCGTCCAGTTTTTTCATCCAGTGAGAGTTCAACTACTTCGTCTTTGCCTGCTCTCTTAAGTAGTTTCAGTAGTTCGCTTATGTTTATGCACATTTTTGTCGGTTCTGTGCACATGTATTCTTCGAAAACTGTTTTTGGCCATTCGAAGTCTACCATGGCGACGCGTGACGGGTCCATGGCGCGTAGTTTCATTCCTTCTGGGTCGAGCTTGAATGTGGCTTCGTCTACGAGGATGGATATGGATGTGACCATGTCTCGCAGAAGTTTTGCGTCGGCTACTTTGAGTTTGAACATTGTAGTCACCTTTTTATTGGATATTGTTAGCTGTGAATAAAGCCTTTGCGCATTTAAGCGTGATGCTGGATTAAAGAAGTGGTTGCGCGAGAAAGAAGGATTTAAAAAGCGAGTGCCATGTCATAAACGAGTTTAACTGTATTCTCTAAATGTATAACTGCATTTTGTGCATCGCAGAAACTGCGTAGAAGATTCATCGGCGCCTCTTGTTTGCACTTGCCAAACATAAGCTGTGTTATTTCCGCATTTTGGACATTCAATCCTAACTGTTGGTAATGTTCGAAGTTTCTGTTCTTCCTTGCTTATTACCGCAACAAGTTTTTGGGGGTTATGCTGTATTACTTTGGCAACCTTTGGCGTTGTCTTTTTATCTGCGGATTTCTTTTTGTAACCGCACTTGGGACAAACCATCATCAATGACGTTTCTTTACCAGTTTTTCCCTTTTTAGGTACAAGACGAGAACCGCATTTTGGGCAAAATTCCATTGGTTTTTACTCCGATGTCCGTTTGTTTTCCCTTATCATTGTCCCTTTTAAACTTTTTCTTATTGGAATAAAGATTAGGGCTAAACGAAACTTATTCCAGAAGCAATAAGATGTGCTACGCGTAGTGCCTCTGGGATGTTGCTTCTTGTTGAAGTTAACTGTAGAATTTTTTCTGCGTCGTCCTTGAGGATTCCGGAGATTTGCATGTAGATTTTCTCTTTTTTGTTTCGTGTGGAGACTTCGAATATTTCTCCCGCATTCTGTATTGCCTCCCAGCGCTCTTCGCTCTTTGGCAGATTCTTCAAAGCCTTGCGGATTTTTGCAAGGTTTGGTTTTTCGCGTGTAACTGCTATTGCTGGAAGTTTTGTTTTTGCATTTAGCTTCTTGATGTCGATGATGTTGAAGCCTGCGAGTGTTATTCCGTTAAGCATTATGACCCTTAACTGTTTGTAGTGAGGCGAGTTGATTATCATGGAAGCTATTTTTCTTGTAGCGTCAAAGCCGTCAATTTTCACTTTTGTATGCATTACGCCGTCGAGGAAGTATCCGCCACGAAAAACAACTCCCACGACAGGTACAAGTCCCTCGGTGCGTGGTGTGAACACGCCATCGTCAATTCCGAGAACTCGAATTTCGGGTTTGATTACGCAGAATTTTTTTGGAATCAAAATATTTCCCCAGAGAGGTGGCAATCATGAAATATAGGGCTACATTCATTATAAGTTTAGCGAAGAATCAAAAGTGATGTAGGAATTGTCAGAGTATGAGGGAAGTGTGTGAAGATTAAGTCTTCCATTAAGAATTACGGTGACATGACTGAAGTGTTAACAGACCATGGATTGGCTTCTCTGGGGGATGCTTACGTGAACTTCGTATATTCCGTGGCGATGTCAGCTAGAAAGGGTGTGCCATGTGGTGAAAAGGTTAAAGGAAGTATACTTGCTGAGGCGATAAGAAAAGCTGGGTTAAGAGAAAAGTTGCCTTCAAGAATGACGCGGCATTCGTTGGCTGATGCCGCTGAGGCACTAATAGCGTACGCATGGCTTCAAGGGTGCATTACAATAGAAGAGAGCGTTACAATATTGACAAGCACTGATGACCCAGTTGAAGGTTTTAGCCAGCTACTTTCGAAGATAAGGAAGAGAATTAGGCTTTCTTGAGAGCTTTCTCGAACTCTTTACCGAAAAGTTTGTTCATGTCGCGTGTTTTTTCTAATGCGTTATGTAAGATGGTTTCGGGTTTTGCTTTGCCTTTTGTGCGAACGTAAATTATGGAGCTTGACGCTAAGGGGTGTGGCATGTCATAGCCTGCTAAATCAACATTTTCGTCTTCTAAAAGTCTCTTTTGCAGTAGGTTGCAAATGGTGTGTCCTATACCTTCGACTTCTAGTTTTAGCTCGTTTGATGTTTTCTTTAACACTTTAACTTTCATTTTCCATTTCTCCTTTCATATTATAATGGTCCTTTTCCATAATCTAAAGCTGTCTTGCGCTTTTCAATCTTCCCACATCTCGGACAATGCATAGCTTGCCGTCTTTGTTCCAACAAGAAGCCGCACTGAGAACAAAAACCGTAAACCACTCCTAAATTCTTGTCTTTAGTTGATAGATGGTAGACTTTGTTCTTTTCGCTTATTACTTCAGCTCTAATGATGTCGCCGGGTTTGCATACGTCAAACATTGAATCTACATATCGCATTTGCACATCAGAAATATGCAGAACACCAGTGAAAATGCCGGAAAGTTGTTTATTATTTATTTTGAAAATCCGCACACCCGCACTTTCAGATTGCACATTTGAAACTTGCCCAAGAACAGTGTTTCCAACTTTAGGAACTAATGCTCCTCGAATTAATGGAAAAACTGAAACACGCCTATTCACAAGGTCAAGCAGAGCGCGCCCAACAACCTTAGAATAAATCACACCGTCTTTCACGTACGTTCCAGCGTCAGGAATAAACTCTTCAATAACGCCTAAGCGTTCGCCGGGCAGCACAAATTGGCCGCTTTCTTGTTTGGAGGGTTGTGGGTTCATTTAAATTCACTTTCTGCATGGTTTGTGCATAGATTTGGACGAAGCAAGGGATAAATGTTCGCTAATGTGATATGTGTAGTTTTCTGTCCGCTCAATAAACCTTTTGATTGGCGCTGGCTGTAAGGCACGCTGCAGTTACTTTTTACTAAGTCCATCTTTTCCTTCTATAACATATAGGTCTACTAGAAACTCATGCTTCCTTTTCGTGTGGAAATTGAACATGTGCGGAATCGTCATGAGCATGACATAAACTACTTTGATTCGTCCGCCATGTTCTTCGATGAGTTTTTCTAGAAAAGGGTTAGGCGTTGCTGGTTTCAAAGCTGCTTTGTTATGTTTCAGTCTTTTGATGAATGCTTTGTCTTTTTGTGTACTTTTGTGTAGTGAGTAGATGGCTTTGGCTGTTTTCAGAGCTTTTTCGAGAAATTTTCGGTCTGCTTGTGGTCTTTGTACGCCGTAGGGCGGATTTTGAAGGATGGTATCAAAGTTTCCGTTAACAGCGTTTATGTCCGCAATAATCCATTCCACTTTTTCTCGCAGATCCGCTTGTCGTGCATTTTCACATGCAACTTTTATTGCAGCCTTATCTAAATCTACGCCTACGACTTGTTTTGCACCCAAAAACGCGGCGCCTAGCGCGAGCCTTCCAGTGCCACATCCTAAATCCAAAACCGATTTACCAATAATGTCATTGTATGTGTAGGCTGCCATGTAAAGCATTGTCGCGGCAACATCTGCTGGAATCGTGTATTGCTCAAGGTTTGGTTTAGGTGAAGGATGCGGCTTCACTTGTGAAAGCATCATTTCCAAATCTAATTTTCGAATAATCCTTTTCTGCATAATTCTTCCCAGGACAACTCGCCGACAACCACGCGCGCTTCATTAATTGTGAGCACGGGTTTCGGGAATTTCGAGGCGTCATCGAGAGAAACTCTTGGGCAAGCAGTGTTCACATAAGCATCTACCGTGGGAAACTCCATGAGCACTTCTGGCGTGACCTCTCTAACGACAAAGAGGAACGCTGTTTTCCCGTTTTCTTCAAGTTTCCGTTTTAAACTCAATGCTTCATCGAACCTTCTTTGCCCAGGCTTCAACCCAATTAAAACTGCCGTGGATTTTGCCTTTCGGGCTTCTTCCATGCTTGCCCATCGTTGTTTCAGAATTTTCGCTGCTTGTTCATCAATGGGGTAGGCGCGGTTTTCGTAAGGGTCTGCAACTATTGTGGGTTTAGATGTTGAAAGTGCAACGCCTAGAGCGTGAAATCGTCCGCCGCCAACAAAAAGGAAGGCTTCAACGTCTTTTGCTATTGATTTAGCGTTGCTGTAATCGCACCCGATTACTTGTCCGGGATAATTTACTCGTCCAGCGTCGCCTATAACGACGATTTTTCCGGCGTGTAGTAGGATTTCTCTGACGCTGTCGAGGGTTTGCACATGCTGGACTGTTGTTGTTAAACCTATCTTACGCCATTTTTCCATTAATGGCAAGGCTTTTTCGACGGCGCCGTCCACGTTTATGGTTGCTCTGGCTTCAACGTAAATTGTTGGAACTCGCTCGTACTTTAACAGTTTAGAATGCCCATAATGGATGATTAGGTCCACGCAGAGTGTTTCTGCTTCGGCTGTGGCTAAATCGCATGCGCCATAACAAGGGTCTGCAGAAATTATCGGTAAGGCACCAAATTTTTCAATGGTTTTGGCTAGCCGCGGCGCTTCAGGTTTTAGACCTTCTGGAAGCTGGATTAAGACACGTTTCGCTCCAAGTTTGAGTATTTCCTGTTTGACTCTTTCTTCTTCAAAATCGAATTGTTTCAATTTTGGACACTCTCTAAATCAGAAAGTAAGAATGTTCAGTTCAGAAAAGAAAAGCGAGGTTTATTCTTCTGCTTCGTTCCATCTGGGCGTCCATTCCCAGTCCGGCTTTGGTTTTCGGTTTCCGCGTCCAAGAGCTCTTTCGCTTTGTTCAGCTAGTCTTTCAAGTATTATTTTGCGTTCTATGCTTGCAACAAGTTTTTTGGTGGATATTACTGCGTCGTTGTTTACTGATATGCTGTCGATTCCTGCTCTTACGAGAAATTCTGCAAAGTCTGGCAGGTTTGATGGTCCTTCTCCGCAGATGGAGACTGTGCAGCCGTTTTCATGGGCTACTTTGATTAAGTGGGCAATTATTCTTTTCACGGCTGGGTCTCTTTCGTCGAAGTATCCCATCTGTCCTAGCCTTTCAGAGTCTCTGTCAATCATTAATATGCCTTGGGTCATGTCGTTTGAGCCTATGGAGAAGCCGTCGCAGAGTTTTGAGAATTCGTCGGCGAGTATGGCGATTGACGGTGTTTCAGCCATGAACCACACTTGGAAGTCTCGTGATCTTTCTAAACCTTCCTCTTTCATGATTTGGAGGCATCTTTTGGCTTCCCACACTGTTCGCACTACTGGAAGCATCACCCAAACGTTTTTCAAACCCCATTCTCTGCGGCATTTCTGTATTGCCTGACATTCAAGTCGAAAAGCCTTCTCGTACCATTGGCTTATGTAGCGGCTACATCCACGCCAGCCGAGCATGGGGTTGGCTTCGACAATCTCGTATTTTTCGCCGCCTTTCAATTCGCGGTACTCGTTTGTTTTGAAGTCGCTGAAGCGGACAACAACTGGGCGTGGTTGGATGGCTCTTGCGACTGTGGATATGCCTTCGGCGAGTTTGTCCACGAATTTTTGTCCTTGTCCGGTTTCTATGAGATACAATGGATGCTCGCCTATGTAGCTGGCTAAGATGAATTCTATTCGCATTAGCCCTATGCCTTCGAAAGGCAGGTCCTTGTATTCTTCGATTTTTTCTGGGACGCCTAGGTTCATGTAAATTTTTGTTGCGGTTACTGGTACGGATTGGAAGGTGCCGCCGACAACTGTTGGTGATGGTGTTGAAGCTCCGGAAGCGGATGAGAGTTGCTCGGTTAATGTTGCCATTATGCCTTCGTAAACAACGCCGCTTCTTGCGTCGACCGTGTATTCTTTGCCTGTTTCCATTAGTTTTGTGGCGTGTTCGGTTCCGACGATGCATGGTATGCCGAGCTCGCGGCTTACGATTGCTGCGTGGCATGTTACGCCGCCTTTGTCGGTGACTATTGCGCCTGCGAGTTTCATGAATGGCACGAAGTCGGGGTTTGTCATGTCTGTGACGAGTATGTCGCCTTTTTGCATGACTTTGGCTGCTTCGTCTGGGTTTAACACGACTTTTGCTTTGCCTACTCCGAAGCCTCTTTTGCCCGCTGCGATTCCTCTCACAATAACTTTTAACGCTTCTGCGGGTTTCATTGCTTCGGCTTCTGGTTTTTCAGGTTTCTCTGCAAGTTTTAGGCTCCAAACGGTTTCTGGTCTGGATTGTGTTATGAAGACGCTGTTTGGAAATTGCAGGTCTCCGTCGATTGCCCATTCGATGTCTTGTGGTTTTCCGTAATGTTGTTCGATGCGGTTAGCTAATTCTGCAAGTTTGAGAATTTCCTCGTCGTTTATGCATGGTTTTTCTTGGTGTTCTGGATGGACTTGTAAGTGTACTGTTTTTCCAGTGTTTGGGTCGCGCACATACGCGATTGTTTTTTTGGCAATGCTTCGTTCGACTATTTTCATGGTTCTTTTGTCGACGACGAAGTGGTCTGGAGTGACTGCTCCAGAAACGACTGCTTCGCCTAAACCATAGTTGCCTTCGATGACGATTTGGTTTGGGTCCCCAACGACAGGGTTTATTGTGAACATTACGCCGGCAGCTTTGGAGTTTACCATTTTTTGGACGCCGACGCTTATGAGCACTTTTTCGTGGGCGAAGCCTTTTTCGGTGCGGTAGAAGATTGCGCGTGGAGTAAAGAGGCTTGACCAGCATTTCACGGTTTTTTCTAGAACTTCGTTTATGCCTCTGACGTTTAGGTATGTTTCTTGTTGTCCGGCGAAAGAAGCGTCTGGTAAGTCTTCGGCGGTTGCGCTTGAGCGTACTGCGACGAAAACATCTTTTAGGTTGAGTCTCTTGGATAGTTCTTCATAAGCAAGCCTTATTGCGTTCTCGACGTCTTTTGGCATTGGCGTAGATTCTATTAAAGCGCGGATTTTTTTGGAAGCTATTTCATATTGTTTGGGGTCGCTGGGGTCGGTTACTGTTTCTTTTATTATCTCGTAGATTTTTGCTGCTATGCCGGTTTCTTCAATGAATTTTTTGTAGGAGTAGGCGGTTATTGCAAAGCCCGGGGGGACTGGGATTCCAGCGCGTGTCATTTCGCCGAGGTTTGCGTTTTTGCCTCCTACTAGGGGGATGTCGGTTTTTCGAAGGTTTTCAAACCATATTACTAAATCTTTTTTTGTTTCATTCAATTGTTTTCGCCTCTTCGGTTTGTATTTTTTCTACAACTATGCGGCATGGAATTGGAAGTTTGGCGCTTCCGCGTTTTAAGGCTTCTTTCGCTACTTCTACGCCGTCTGCGTTTACGTTGATTGTTATGATTGTCTGGTTGGGCTCAACGCGCGCGGCGGTTCCGATTGGTTTTCCAAAGGACCTGCGCATGCCGTCTTGCAGACGGTCTGCGTGGGCGCCAAAAATCATTTTGTTTTCTCTAAGGATTATGTGAGGGTACGGGTGAACGTGTAGGCGGTAATTGTTTTGAAATTTGTCCATTAAAGGACGGTTTGCTGCCATACGCGCAGCTTCTAGGGCATTGTGGCGGACCTGGGCTCTTTCAAGCGCGATTAGTTTGACTGCGTATTCGAATTTGGTTTTAGTGTCTCCCATGGTGAATTTGGTGATTTTTGGTGGTGGAAAGCCTTTTACGAAGTCTTTTCTTGCGTATGGCTGTCCTTTAACGGCTCTATAATTGCGTGCACGCATTTTGGGTTCCCTTTTCTGCATACATAAGCGCAATATTTAAACGATTTGTTGACGTTGCCTTTTGATTAAAGTTATGAATTTAGAATTAGTTTTGAAAATTCAGAATGGTGTTTATGTTTTTATGGTGGTAATGGTTTGTTTTTGAACCATGTTTTTGCTAGTTCTTCATAGTTTGGGAAGACGTTTTTGAGTATTGGAATATACATTTGTATTTCTTCTTGGGTTAGGTATTGGAATTGGTATTCGCCCATGTAGGGTGATGCTTCTCCGTCTCTTGTTACGAATTCCACGTGCATGAAGGGGTCGCCGCGTTTTATGGTTATTGGGCAGCGGTCGTTGCTGAGGTTTACGAGTTCTAGGGCTAGGCGTCCGATGAAGCCGCTGTGGACTTTTGCTGCGTTTAGGAAGCTTAGGCCCATGCGTCCGTATTTGCTTTTGGCGGTTAGGTGTGCCACGTAGTTTGGTGGTGTGAAGACGATTTCGTATGTTGTTAGGTTTTTGTGTTCGAGGTAATGTAGTGTGGTTTCTTCTTTTACGGTTAGGATGTAGCCGTCTCCGTCGAGGAGGTTGTGGTCGTATGGGTATATGCATTTGTATTTTTCGATAAGTTCTTTTAGTTTGTCTTTACCGAGTATGCACATGGCTATTCACGTTTTGAGTTGTTTTCTAGGAATAGTGCGGTTTTCTTGTTATATAGCTTTTTAACACAAACATGTATGCGCACAGCAACAATAACTCGCCTGTTAGGAGCCAAATATGTTATAACATTGATTATGTTACTGAATTTATTGGTTGTGTTGTCTAGGTTGGCGCTGGTTTATGAAAGAGGGTAAAGTGAGAGCTTGGTATGAGAAGTCGGTTAATATATTGTATATGCTGTTTGAAGAGGGACCAAGTCACGAGATTGTCGAGGTAGACCCTGATGTTCATTTAGAACTTAATTCGAAGGGCAAAGTTATCGGCATAGAGATTTGGAATGCTAGAAAGCGTGGTCTCATAAAGCAAATAGCAAAAGCCACAGCAGAGACAGCATAATTGTAAGGAAATAGTCAGCTTTTTTGGCTATGTAGTTTATCGGTTATTACATGTATGAAACGTGGAACATAAAAGCAGAACAGCCATTGGTTGTTAAATGAAATATTCTTACGCCTTACACTTGGAGGTTCAGAGAGCATACGGCAAATTGTTAGCAATATCCCAATTAAATCCTAATCACATTAAGCCCTTCTGATAAAAAAATGGGAAACAAACTCTATATCATAAACACTTTCAGACTAAAGGTTCAACCTATTTATAAGGGGGGTATAGCTTCCGCAGAGCGCAACAGTTTCGCATAACCACGAGCATGCAGAGTTAAGTAAAACTTCTCACCCAAACAATAATTTACACAAGGAGAAACAAATCAAATGAGTTGCAAGCACTGCCATAATCAAGCAGTTTACACATGCAGTGTCTGCGGAAAACCACTATGCCCACAACACACCCGATTGCGAACAGTATGCCCAACATGCCAAAAGAAAACCACACAGAACTACACCATCACAATAGCAAAAACCAAAAAAGAAAAAGAGAAAATCCGAAAATTTGTAGAACACTTCTGGGGAGAACAAGAACAACTAACATTTAACAGACGATTCATTGTCACCAAACTCCCAACGTACATTGCAAAAACACAAAACACCACCATAATTGTGGCATTAGGCATACTCCCAAAATACCAAAACACAGGAATAGGAAAAGCACTAACCAAAAAAGTCGAAATAAAAGCCAAACAATCAAACAAAAAACAACTACTAGTTTCAACATCAAACGACGACCTACCAGCATTAGCATTCTACCAAAAACTCGGCTTCCAAATCTACCAAGTAAAACCAAACGCCATAGCAGAAAAACACGGCAAAACCATAAAAGGAATAAACGGAATCCCAGTAAGAGACGAAATAAGACTACGAAAAATCATCCACTAAACAATACCACGTTCACGCCTAATCCCATCCAACACTTCCTTCGCCACAGAATACTTACCAAACAACTCAGAAAGCCTTCCACAAGGATACTCCACACAAAAACCACAATTCTCAACCTTCTTCGCCCTACCACACTTCCTTATCCCACAATCATTACAATACCAAAAAATACGCAAACTATCACTCACACAACCATCACAGTTAATATCCTCTAACCTATACTCCCGCCCATACTGCCTAGTAAAAATCTCAGCCACACGCCTCCGCTCTACATCATCATTCTTCTGTGTAGCAACAAAAACCGGACAATCAGAACACACAATCCCACAATAACCAACAAACTTACCCAAACAAGCTCTCTCCAACACCATATTAAAAACATAAACAGATTAACTTACCGCTTCGCCTCAACAAGCACCAACGTCTCAAAAAAGGGCAAATCACGCCTCGCAACAACACCGGCTTTCAACCCTTCCCTCGCAAAACCCTCCAAAGTTTCTTCAACCCCAGCCAAAGTAGACTGCATAAGCAACACACGCCCACCACGCCTAAGATAACTTGGCACTTCACAAATAAAACGGTCAATAACCCTCCTACCACTCTCCCCACCAGCCCAAGCACGCTCAATCCAAAACGCCCCTTCACTAACTTCAACAGGCAAATAAGGAGCATTAAAAAGAACCAAATCAAACTTCTCACATATCTTAAACGGCGAAAACAAATCACCCCGCACAAAAAACATTTTATCCATAACCCCATTCAACTCAGCATTTTCCTTCGCACAACACACAGCATACGGGTTCACATCAACCGCAACAACACCAGACGCCTTCTCTGCAGCAATTATACCCAAAAAGCCACAGCCGGCACCTACATCAAGAACAAAATCACCCCGCCTAACAACCAAATTCTCAGCAAAAAGAAACGAATCCTCACACGGCTCATAAACATTCTCCCAAACAGCAAAAACATAACCCCCAAAAAACACTTTCTTACACGCAAAACGCATTCGCCAACACTCCAAAATCTTCAGGCGCCAACTCCCTAATACGCCTATCACCAAAAGGAACAACCATCCCAGAAGGCACACCCTTCAAAAAAACCAACACAGCATTCCTAACCTTCCTATTACGCTGCGTAAACAACAACCGCACCAACCGCCTGAACAAATCCTCATCCTTTAATTCGAACGGCTTAGGCTTTTTCGGCTTCAAACGCACAACAACCGAATCAACCCTCGGCTGCGGATAAAACATCCCCTTCGGAACATCATCCAACAACTCAACATCCACAAAATAATACGCAAAAACACTCAACCACCCATAAGCATCACTGCCCACAGAAGCCACAAGCCTATCCGCAAACTCCCTCTGAAAAACCAAAACTGCACAATCAAAATTCCTACTCAAAAGCCACAAAAACAAACGAGAAGAAATACGATAAGGAGGAACAGAAACAACCTTATTAAACTCAGGAACCGCCACCTTAAGAACATCACCCTCAATAACTTGAACATTCACCAAATCCCTAAGCTGCTCACGCAAAACCCTAACAAGCCTCGCATCAAACTCAACAGCCAAAACACGACCACACTTACCCGCGAGAAAACGCGTCAAAAAACCAATCCCAGCACCAACATCCAACACTACATCCCTATTACACACCACCGCATAATCAATCATCCGCTGAAAAATTGATGGCTCAACCAAAAAATTCTGCCCTAAATGCTTCTTCGGAAAAATCTGGTACGCCCGAAGCAAAAACTTCGTTTCAGCTAACAAGCTCATATTACCACAAATAAACTATTGAACCCTCGTAAACAACCGATACTTGCTCTCGCCCGACAACTCCTCCAAAACACGTTTAGTAATCAACTTAACCGGATTAGGCAACTCCGTACGCTTCTGCAAATCATCAAAACTCTCAAAAGGCTTCTTCTCACGCTCATTAATAACCTGCCACATATACTTCTTACCAATACCAGGAATCAACTCCAAAGCATGCATCCGAGGCGTTATAGCCCTCGCAGTATTAAAAAAGTTAACAAACCACTTTTCACGATTCAAAACTATCCTACTAATAACCGCAGGAAGCTCCATCCTCGCAGCAGCCGTCAACTCCTCATAACTCACCCGCCCAATAATATACGTAATCTCCTCACGCGCATCCTTACCCACATAAACACGATCATGAAGCTTAAGCGTAACACCCTCCTTAGCTAAAGCCTCCAAAAGCGTAAAAAACTCCTCACCTATCAACTGCACAAGCGCTCCCGCTCTGTAACCAGCCCTGCCTGTTGGACGAATCCCAGAACGCCCATGCGGCAAGAAATCTAAGACGTAAGCGTATTCCTCGTATCTTTTCTCCATCATGTTCGCCTTTATCTTACACTCTTTTTGCTTAAAAAATAGTTGCTAAGACAGCTCATTGAGGTTTTCGATGTTCATCCAAAAGGATGACTATAGCTTCCAACTTTGAAGTCTCAATAATCTTACGCCCAGCAGCAAGAAAAACCCTCAATTCATCAACACTCTTCGGCATACAGTTAACTATCTGAACCGCTTCTTCCTCATCCAAACCAAACTCCTTCACAAGCTTCTCCACAAGCTTTCCAGCAGCCTCAGCATCCACCTTCGAAAACTTAGAAACATAATCATAAGTGCGCCGCTGGAACTGATCCAGATTCTCCTCGCCAATAGACTCCAGCAACTTCTTAACTTCAGGAAGAGTAAGCTTCTTTTCCTTCTCGCTTTTTCCCGCCATCTCAATCACGCTTTAAAAGGCTCCAAATGTTCCGGTCTAACAATAATCTCCTTAACCGCATCCCCTTGCATAATGCTTACAACATAACTTCGCCCGCGCTTGTCAACTATCGTACCAACCTTCCCATGATAACGTCTATGCGGCATGCCCTTCTGAACACTTGGATCTATCTTGATAACCACACTGCTTCCAGAAGGATACTCATACAGCAGCTTACTCAATTTCGTTTTCCCACGTTCACGTGGCTCCTTACGTAGCAGACGCCGAGTCCCTGAACGATATCCCTTTGACTTTTTCATTCATTTTCACCTTTTCAATCTTTCATAGCTACGTTTAAAACATCAAGTTTTATAGGCTTCGCTTTGTTCTTGAGAAGTCCTGAAACGCTTGGAGTTGTTCTTCCATCATCTCCTGTCACCAATTCTTTAACGTAAAGCCCTCCTTGGCATCGTATTTTCATTTCAGCCTTTTTAGGCGACAAAACCTTTACTTTCACGTCATATATGTACTTTTCCCGTGTCAAATCTGCTCGCCTATGCAAAACACGTGTTGGCGTCTTTTGTTTGACAATGATATTTGTTAGTTTATCTTCAAGAAGCCGCATATCTTCTTTCGTAATTTCATCTTCAAACTCAACTATTACACGGTATTCTTTCTGAGAAGATTCAGCCTTCTTCAACCTTCGAACCGCATCCTTGTTTGAAAACTTTAGATTCGAGACTTCAACCTTACCTTTTGCATAAGCATTCACTTCATTTTCTAATTTCTTAAGGTCCAAGAACCGCTTCTTAGGTCTCGAAATTTCAATCACGAAAGGTCTGCCCTTGCCAAGCATGCGAGCATCAATGTCTTCCCTTCCAGAAGCATGAAACGATATTTTCGCACCACCTGTCGCGTCCAAAAACAATTTCCCAATAATCTCCTCAACAGATTCCGGGTACATCTTCCCAGTCCAATTACATTTTTCGCAACCTTTTCCTCTGCAGTTCGAACAGAACCATTTTGACTGCGGTATGCCTCTGGCAAGTTTCTTGTAGCGCCCAGAAATGAAAAGAGGGTTCACTTGAAGCCCTATCTTATTAGTAAATGGGTTAACAATCACAACCACATCAGGCTTCTTATGCTCCACAGCTTTCTCACTGCACGAAGCAATTTTCTTGCCCAGCATCCTTCCAAACGCGGTTCGCATACTTTCAGCATAGATTGCTTCAAACTCGGCTCTAAACTCATCTTCTCGCTCCTCCACGGAAAGAGGTAATTCTACGCCTACCAAAAAGTTGTTATATTCATATTCCTCAAACTGCTTTACTGCTTTTTTTGCCAAGTCTTCAGTCATCTCAAATTTATTTTCGCATAAAAAACATACCTTAGGCAGATTTTTTTCCGGAACCTGCCTTTTCATTTTATGCAATATTTCTTTGGCTGTTTCAAAAAAACCGTTTGTCGCAAGAATCTTGAGGTTTCTAATGCCTTCTTTAGCTTTGGAAAGGGCTAACGCGTGCACTTCAAATGTCAATGCGAGTTTTATTGTTTTTCCTCGTTCGTCGTTTTCTACTCCATGCCCAAGCAGAGCAAATTGTCTTCCTAAACAATGGTCACACAAGGGATACTTTTCAAGCATTTTAAACGCTTTTTCTAAAACGCCAGAGCCCATTGTAAGGTCCTTTCCAAACCATTGTGCGCATTACTTAAAATCAAGCGGTAAACCTTTCCCGAAGAACGGAAGCTTCTTCTTTCGTCTAAGCGACTTTAACATTTTACGCATCATCACGTATTGTTTCAGAAGTTCTTTCACTTCCTTCTCACTTGTTCCAGAGCCCCTTGCAACACGTTTTATTCTGGAAGCGTTGAAAATTTTTGGGTTATCCTTTTCTTCCGGCGTCATGGACTGAATCATTACACGCCACTTTTCTAGGCGGTCTTCTGCAGTGTTCAGCATATCCTCAGGTATGTCATAAGACATGCCTGGAACCATCTTCAAAAGTTTACGGAAAGTTCCCATACCCTTCATGGCTTCGAACTGTTCATACATGTCAGTTAACGTGAATTTGCCGCTTAGGATGGCTTTGGCTTTTTTCTCTGGCACCTTAATTTCTGCTTCGCGAACTTTTTCCAACAAAGTTTCAAGGTCGCCCATGCCTAGGAGCCTGCCAACGAAACGGGAAGGAATGAACGCCTCTATGTCTTCTACTTTTTCGCCGGTGCTGATGAACTTTATAGGAGCCCCAGTAGCTGCAACCGCGGAAAGAGCACCGCCACCTCGCGCTGAACCATCCAATTTTGTCACGATAATTGAGCCTATAGGCGTGGCTTCATTGAAAGCTTTCGCTTGAACTGTTGCTTGTTGCCCGATTGTTCCATCAATCACAAGTACAATCTCGTCGGGCTTAATGTTTTTTTCAAGCATTTTCATTTCTTTAATTAGTTCCTGTTCCTCTTTGTGGCGCCCAGCAGTGTCAATTATCACAATTTCCTTATCGTTGAATTGTTTTAAACCGTCAAGTGCTATTTTAACAGGGTCCTTTGCTTTTGGGTCGCCGTATAGCGGCACATTTATCCTGTTTGCTAATTGTTGCAATTGCGCGTATGCTCCAGGTCTGTACGTGTCAACGCATATTAGCGCTGGTTTTAATCCTCTCTTTTGATAGTATCTTGCAAGTTTAGCCGCTACAGTTGTTTTTCCTGACCCTTGAATCCCCACAAGCATTATCACGTTGCGCTTTCCAGGTTCCACCGTTATTGGCGCAGGCTTTTCTCCGAGAAAACGAGTTAATTCTTCATAAACAACTTTTATTACATGCTCGCGGCGTGAAATGCCCGGAGGAACTTTTTCTTTTAGAGCTCTTTCTTCTATTCGCTTGGAAATGTCAAGCACAAGTTTAACGTTGACGTCTGCTTGCAGCAGAGCCCTCTGTATGTCGCGTACAAGTTCTTTAACTGTGGCCTCATCTACGATGGATGCTTTGAAAACTTTTTTTAGGGCTTCGTAAAGTGTGGAGCCCAAGCGTTCTAGTGCCATGTTGTTTCTCCAAATTCTAAACAGTTTATGCTTTTAAATAGATATTCTGCTCTTTAAGCTTAACTTGCATAACCTTTTTACGAGTCGCCTTTTAAAGGAGAAGGTTGAGGGTTAAAGTTTGAATGAAGAAGTTAAAATTGTAGAGAAAAAAGAGATTTCACCTAACGCTACACTGGTGTTTGGTTTTCCAGATGTTGGATTGGTCGGCGTCATCGCAGCATCGCATTTGATAGAAGAACTTAAAGATTTTGAAGAAGTTGCGTTTATGGATTCAAAGTTGCTACCGCCGATAATCGTCTTGCATGAGGGCTTGCCGCATTCTCCGATAAGAATTTTTGGAAACAATGAAGCCTTGTTAGCTGTTTCTGAAACTGCAATATCTGCAGACATTATTTATCCAGTGATGAATGCGTTGATTGAATGGGGAAAAAGCAAAAATGTTAAGATGATGGTTTCATTAAGCGGCATTCCAATACAAGACAGGCAAGACGTTCAAGAGTTGAAAGTTTTTGCTGCAGCGTCGAACCCAGACACGCTGAAAATGGTGCAAGATAAAGGCATAGAAATATTGAAGGAAGGGTACATGGTTGGTCCCCAAGCACTTATGCTTCAAAGATGCGCGACTATGGGTTTACCAGCAATAGCATTACTTGCGCAATGTTTCCTTAACTATCCAGACCCTGAAGCTGCAGCGGAAGTGTTAAAGGGATTAGCAAATGTCACCGAAGTAAAAGTGGATGTTTCAAAACTTCTGGAAAAAGGCGAAGAAATTCGTTTAAGAGCCAGAGACGTTATGAGACGAACACAGCAAGAGATGACTAAAATGAAGAAAACGCAAGAATACGACATTCCATTGTATGTTTCTTAAGGAGGAAATGTGAATGTCTAGCAGAAGAAGGCGTTCAATCTTCGACTTGATTGATGAATACTTTGACGAATGGGAAGAATTGTTCGAAAGGTTTGGAGAACAATTAGCGGAAAGACCAAGCTGGAACCAGAAAACTTGCGCCGTGGAACCACTTCGTGACATGATAGTGACGCCGACAGAAGTGATAGTAACTGTTGATTTGCCCTACACAGAAGAGAGCACAGTGCAAGTTAAAGCGTTAGACGAAAAAACTCTTGAGATATCAGCGAAGATGAAACGAAAAATACGCCTCGAAGAACTGGGTATAACACACTACAAAGGCGAGTTCCAAACATTCCATTGCCAAACGCGTATTCCAGTACCTGTGCAGATGGATAAAATGGCAATACGTTTCAAAAAGGGAATATTAGAAGTGTGCATTCCCCGCAAACATGAATACGCAATCCCGGTGGAATAAACGTAGAAGCCTCAGCCCATAAATGTCTTCACAAATCAGACGGCTCTTCTCGCATCATCGGCTTCAATAAACACAAGACTAAACGAGAAAATAAACTTTGATGGAAAGTTTTAACAATAAGATATGCTAACTTCTAGAAACAGCTAATGGTGAAAATTCATGGCAACTGAACGTGCTATTCAATTTGCTGTATTTGCTCTTTTGCTTGTAGGTTTAGGCGGTGTTAGCGCTTGGGCAAGTTACACGTATGTCACGCCTGAGGTATTGAAATTTGCTGGCATCGCACTAAGTTGGGGAATAATTCTTCTGGTTCTTTACTTAGGCTTCAAAAAGCTCAATTGGGAATGGTGGAGTTAATTAAGTAACAAACCCATCACCAGTTCATCATGATATTTACCGTCTTCGCCAAAGTATGCATCCTTCATTATTCCTTCAATTTTGAAGCCAAACTTCTGATAGAGATGAACAGCGATTTTGTTATCAGCGACAACATGTAAACTTACTCGGTGCAATCCTTCATCTTTCGCAAGTTTCATGAGCCTAGCAAGCATTGCGGTTCCTAATCCCATGTTATGAAAGTTTTGGTGAAGATACATTACCAAATCACCTGTTCCTTTTCTTCGTGCATTAGGATTCTTGAAAATCTGTGCATGCCCAACAATGTTATCCTCATGTAAAGCGATTAAGGCTATAATATTTTGAAGATTACTAAACCAGCCCCTTTCAAGTCTTTCCCTATTGTAAGGTGGCATTCCCCAACGTACAGCATCGTCCGAAAGAGATTCGTACATCTTGATAAGTCTCTCTTTATCATCTATCTGAAACTTTCTAATTAGAACCGTTCTGCCGTCCTTTAACTTGACCTTTTCAGCGGGCAGGAATGTGTAACCTCCAGTAAAGAGTAACTACCAAGGTGTCTCATTTCATTCGATGCCAAAAGTTCAATCTTTCATTTTATTTTGTTCTTACTATTTTGATTTTGCCCAGTATCCGCCAATACTCGATTTCAACGCCAGCAGCAATTTTCGCCTTCAACTCTTCCTCTTCAGGATAAGGAGCATCAAAATACTCGTAGGTTTCCAAGTCCATTATTTGAATGCTTGAAGGAGTAACAGCGTAAACTTGTCCACTGCGTTTTTCAATTATTGGAACTTCAGCGTTGGCGTCCACAGGTTTTACAATGCTCCTTTTTACGCCGTCAAAAACGCCAATGGCTACGATTCTTGCTTTGGCAGAACCATGTTTTCCAGGTTTTGATTTGGTTATATCGACTATTCGGCATGGTTCGTTATCGACAATCATGTATCCGCCTACACGCAAGCTTCCAACATCAACTGGTTTGCTCATTCACTCACCAACTGCTCACGATTTTCATCCACAGCAATTTTAAACAACACCCATATATAGATTAAGGTGCCGCTAATACAAAACGGTGAAGCCATTGTTCAAAAGCGTCGGACTGGTTGCCCGTTTTGACAAAAAACCAGCCATAAAACTTGCTGAAGACTTGGCTAATTACTTGAGAGAAAAAGGATTAGAAGTATTTGTAGAGGACACACTAGCAAACAAGGCAAGCATAAAAGGAAAAACCATTCCACTTGAAAAAATGAAAACTGATTTCATAATAACAGTTGGCGGCGACGGCACCATCCTACGAACATGCGTCGCCATTCCAAAGCCAGAACCGCCAATACTCACAATAAACATGGGTATTCGGGGTTTCCTAACAGAAGTCGAACCAAAACAAGCCTTTGCCGCTATAGATAAATGCTTAAAGAAAGAATTCGAAATTGAAAAATGCATGAAACTTTCGATAATGGCGGATGGCACAAAGTTTCCCGACGCCTTAAATGAGGTATTAATTGTAGCCGACGAACCAGTAAAACTGCTTTACACACGCATTCTCAAAGATGGACAACCAATCTTAGGCTCCCAAGCAGATGGCTTAATGGTTTCCACACAAACCGGCTCAACAGGATATTCGCTTTCGGCAGGTGGCCCAGTGCTGGACCCAAATGTAGACGCATTTGTTTTAACTTCCATATGCGCCTTAAGCGTTTTCCGCTCGATTGTCTTTCCAGCAAATTCCAATTTAACTATTGAAGTCGTTAGACCAAGAAAGATTCTAGTAATAATTGATGGCCAGCATCGGCAAATTATAAATTCCAAACTTCCACGCGTTACGGTCACACGCTCAAAATATGAAACTTCTTTTATAAGGTTCAGAGAGAACTTTTACCATCGCCTCAGAAGCAGACTTCTCTTTAAAGGAGTTTGATTGACAACGTGAATAGAAAAGTTATAGTTTTGGACACATCGGCTTTCGTGGCTGGATTCGACCCATTTTCTATAAGCGAGGAACAATATACCGTGCCAATGGTTAGAGAAGAAATCTTCGGAAGCTCAATGTCTTGGGTCAGATTTAAAACAGCAATGGAAAGCGGAAAGTTAAAAGTGAAAATGCCAGAAGAGAACTTCCTCAATAAAGTTAAAGTGTCAGCAAATGTCATCGGCGATGCATTTTTCCTTTCAGATGCTGACCTTCAAGTTTTGGCATTGGCTCTAGAGCTTAAGTCGCAAGGATGCACTCCATTAGTTGCCACAGACGATTACTCCATACAAAACGTTGCAAATCAAATGGGCATACCTTTTGCTTCCCTAGCAACTTTTGGCATACGCTTCCGATTACAATGGATAAGGTATTGCCCCGCATGCCATAAAAGGTATCCGGCTAATTATAAATACGGAAAATGCGAAATATGCGGTACAGAGTTGAAAAGGAAACCATTAAGAAAAAAGAGCTTAGACCAAGGATAATCATCAACAATATAAGAAAGTGTGGAGTTTAAAATTTGAAAAATGTTGAGGTTTAGTCATGAGCACAATTGAACGTAAAACCATTTACTTCAAGAAAGCAGGCGCTCAGAACACAGATGCACTGCTTAAACTTGTCAAAGATTACATAGAAAAAGAAGACATAAAAAACATAGTAGTTGCATCAACAACCGGCGAGACAGGAGCAAAAGCATCCGAAATCTTCAAAGGCTACAATGTCGTCGTGGTAACTCATTGCCACGGTTTCCGTCAACCCGGAGAAACCGAGCTACTAGAAGACCATAAGAAGGAAATTCTGGCGAATGGAGCGAAAATCTTCACAGGCATTCATGCCCTAAGCAGTGTAGAACGAGCAATCCGCAAAGATTTCAGCACAATCCAGCCTTTAGAGCTTATTGCAAACATCCTCAGACTCATGGGAGAAGGAACAAAAGTATGCGTAGAAATCGCCTTGATGGCTGCAGATGCAGGCTTAATTCCAGTCGACAAGGACATAGTGGCTATTGCTGGAACTGGAAGAGGCGCAGACACCGCACTACGAATTCAACCAGCTAACGCCGCGAGGTTCTTTGAACTGAAAATCAGAGAAGTAATAGCAAAACCACTTGAGTTCTGAACAAACACTAGAGCTGAAGTTTCAATCAATCTTTGTTAAGTTCATTTGTTGTAAGGATGAACTCCAAAGGATACGTTTAACCGTTGAATTTTGCTGAAAAGTTGAGGAAAGAATTTTCATTCTTCCGAGGAAACTACCTAATACTCATTATAAGCTGGATTTTGATGGATTTCGCTCATGAACTCCCAGGAACATACTATCCCGACTATGTCATTCAACTCGGCGGAAGCGCAACAATCCTTGGAGTAATAATGCTTGTTTCTTTGCTAACATTAGCTTCCGTTCAGTTTTTGGGAGGATACTTAGCGGACAAATATGGAAGACGATGGCTTGTATCAAGCTTAACCTTCGGAGTTGCCCTTTCATTCATTTTTTACGCGATTGCTCAAAGCTGGGAACTCATTCTAGTCGGAGCCGTAATACAAAACCTATGCCTACTATACCAGCCAGCCTTAAACGCTCTAATGGCTGATTCGTTGCCGCCGGAAAAACGTGGAATGGGATTTTCTGTGCTTAATTTAATAATGAGCGTTTCAACCACTCCTGGTCCTGTTATTGCACTGTTTTTAGTGACCGCTTACGGTTCCATAATGGGTATGAGAATTGCCTATACTATTGTTATATTTCTATATCTCGCAGCTGCTATCGTGCGCCTAAAATTGAAGGAAAGCATCAAGACCGCCGAGAAAATAAGCATAAGAGAAGCACTACGAGCATATCCAAAAGCCATAAAAGAAGGAATAAACGTATGGAAAACAGTGCCACATTCGACACGGTTTCTATTTTTCTCTGAATTAATTATGCGTTTTTCAATTGCGATGACTCAAACGCTGTTCATGGTTTATGCTTTTTACGTGCTCCGGATAGGAGGCCCGCGTGAAGTTGACCCGACTTTTCAGTTGGCTCGCATAAATTGGGGTTATGTCATGATTGCTCTTTTCATCTGCATGATATTCTTGTCTTTGCCCGTAGGCAGACTAATTGACAAAATTGGCAGGAAAAGACCTTTACTAACAGCGAACCTTCTGATGATTCCAGCCATATTATTGTTTATTTTCGGAAATTACTTAACACTCTTCATATCCATGCCACTCGCTGGGTTCTCAATGCTTCTTGGTTTTTCGTCTTATCAAACAATGTATGCTGACCTTGTTCCACAATCAAAACGAGGAAAAATAACGGGTTCAGCTAACTTTTTCGCTTATATATTAATGGCTTTAGGTGCTGGTTTGGGCGGATTCTTGTATGATGATGTATCTCCTATGCTTCCGTTTTTGCTCACAGCCATTTTTGCAATTCCTTCTACAGTGTTGATATTATTTGTGCAAGAACCAAAACCGGAAGAAAGACAAGCGTGATTCGCATAATCTTGATGATCAACCGCTTCATTAAGAGAAAGCTGTGTTAGAAGAAAAATGAAGATGTAGATTATGGTTGTTAAAAGATTGGTGGAGAAACTTCTGCTATACTTCCTCACTATCACGTTTGCTAAAGTATAATATGTCACGGTGTTCCACATACCCGCATTCTTTGAACAACTTCTTTGATGCAGTGTTATAATCTTCGATTAAGGCGCAAAAAATTCCTAACCCATGCTTTCTAAATATTTGCTCTGATTCAGAAATCAGTGCTTTAGCAAAGCCGCGGTTTCTATAGTCGGGGTCAACTGCTAATCGGTTTATCCAGCCTTTTCGCATGTCACTGCTCAGAATCGCGACACCTACAAGGCGGTTATTTTCAAAAACTCCAAGAAAAAATTCTGGATTCGCCCTCATTTGCGCGGCTATCGCTTCTTTACTGTCTCTTCCTTTGGGTTTAAAAGGCAGGCCTGCTTTGCGCCAGAGCCGTACTATTTCCTCATAGTTGTCTATGGTTAGCTTCCGAATTTCCATGCAACCACACAGAGAGCGACGGAAGCCCCTATTCTTTTTCAACCTCTTTTACGACATCTACAATTATGTCTAATGCGGAATCAACGAGTTCTCGTGTAATGTTAAGTGGAGGCGCAACCCTAACTGTAGAAGCCCCACAAGCTATCACAGCAACTCCTCTTTTCCAAGCGCGCATCATGATTTCCGAAGCTTTTTTAGATTCAGGTTTTTTGCTTTCCTTGTTTTCCACAATCTCCATTCCGATCATTAAGCCTTTGCCCCTTACGTCACCGACTATCTCGCTTTTCTCTTTCAACTCTTCAAGTCTTTTAAGAATGTACGCGCCTTGTTTGGTTGCGTTTTCCAGAAGCCTTTCTTCCTTGATTATTTCTATTACAGCATTTGCAGCAACGCATGAGAGCGGATTACCACCGAAAGTGCTTGCATGAGAACCCCCAACCCAGTCCATAACTTTCGCTTTAGCTATGGTTGCACCTAATGGTAGTCCTGAAGCTAATGCTTTGGCGCTACAGATGATGTCTGGTTCAACGTTCCAGTGCTCAATTGCAAACCACTTCCCTGTTCTGCCCATACCAGACTGAACTTCATCGTCAATGAGTAGAATGCCATATTTGTCTGCGAGTTTCTTTAGCCGCTGGAAATATTCTGGTGGCGGAACCACATATCCTCCTTCTCCTTGAATAGACTCAAAAACAATGGCAACGACATCTTCCGGAGGAACATACTTCTGAAGGACAAACTCGTCAATGAAGTCTACACACCAATAGTGACACTCTGGATAGTTTAGTTTGAAGGGGCAACGATAACAGTACGCATACGGAACATGAGTAACGCCTGGCATAAGTGGGAAGAAATAGCGCTTTTGGGTGGGTTTACTAGCGGTGAAAGAAAGAGCGCCAATTGTACGCCCGTGAAATGCGCTTATGAACCCAATGAAAAGTTGCTTGCGAGTGTGCCATTTTGCAAGTTTGATTGCTGCTTCAATTGCTTCAGTTCCGCTGTTACCAAAGTAGACTTTTTTAGCGTCTTTTCCCGGCGTAATCGATGAGAGGTTTTCTGCGAGGTCAACCACTTCTTTATAGAAGAAGTCAGTGTTGGAATAGTGCAGAAAACGGTCACATTGATTCTTTATTGCTGCAATAACCTTTGGATGGTTATGACCAACATTTAGGCACACCAAGCCAGAATTGAAGTCTATGTATTCATTTCCATCCACATCTTTTACAATACAGCCTTTTCCAGACTCAACAACAAGCGGGTAAAACCGCACGTATGATGGCGAAATCAGTTCCTCATCTTTTTTTACGAGCGCTCTTGCTTTTGGTCCGGGTGGAGTAACAACGATTTTCGGGTAATTCATCTTAAATCACCAATAGGAGGAATAAAGTTTAGAAAAGGGGGTTTTATATAATTACCTATCTTTTTTGTCTAAAAATTATGATAGGTAAATAGTCCAAAATAGGTCAGTTGCACATTTTATTAGCACTTTGGAGGAAATTAAGACGGTTTATGGTCGCGCCACTGTAATCTCAATCGCTGAAACATTTGACTTTTGGCCTTCGCCCCGAGCTACTTCCTCTGTAGATATGTTGATACTTTGAAGTTGCAAATCTTTCAGAAACGCTCGCCGCAACAACTCAACAGTGTCAACAGCTCTACAAATCACTCGCCCTCTAGCTTTAACTGTAACCTTTTTGGCACCTGAGTTGAAAAAAGTTAAGCAAGCGACCACGTAGTTCATCACTGGTTTTTTGCCGATGAACACGACGTTATCGTTTGATTCTGGGTTCCGCTGTGGTTTAGCTGGTTTTTGGGCGGTTTCCTCCTTTCGCTTCTTTTCTGTCATATTTTACCTCCTTTTTCGCTGATTGCAAATGGATGGCATCGTAAAGCGGAGTATACATGGTTTTTGAGATTCTTATATTTTTCCGTGCAGTGTAGCGTCAGACAGACTGTTTGACGCCAATTTACGGTAACGTTCCCAGTCTTCATCAACCCACTGTTGGATCCTGTTTACGTCTTCTTCTGTTAAGTTGCGGAATCTGCCTTGCAATTGTAAATATTCCTTAACGGGTTTTCGTTTTGCTTTATCAATCAAACGGTCGCTTGGAGAATTAAGTTTGAACTTTCCATATTCAATTTCGTATAATGCCCACAAGCCAGTTTGAACGGCAAGGCGTCCAAGCTCTACTGTTCTGTTTGCGTCATAACGCCATCCTGTAGGGCATGGTGCTAAGACATGAATGTACTTTGTGCCTTTGATGTCTCTTGCCTTTCTCATCTTCTCTACAAAATCTATAGGATAGGAAGGGCAAGCAGTTGCAACGTAAGGTATTCTATGTGCAGCCATTATGAAAGGCATGTCTTTTTTCCTTTCTCTTTTTCCTGACGGAGTAGTTGTCGTCCAAGCACCGTAAGGTGTCGCTCCGCTTCGCTGCATCCCAGTATTACCATAAGCCTCGTTATCATAGCAAATGTAGATGAAGTTTGTCTCTCTTTCAGCCGCCCCGGACAAGGCTTGAATCCCAATATCAACTGTTCCACCGTCGCCAGCCCAACCGACAACCGTTATGTCTTCCATTTTCCGTAGACGCAACGCAGCAACAATTCCAGAAGCCGCGGCTGCAGTAGATTCAAACAGAATGTTTTGGAGAGGAACAGCAACGGAAGTGTATGGGTAAGGTCCTTGAATCACGGTTGTACAACATGCTGGAACAACCATTATAACCTTGTTTCCTAAAGCTTTGAAGAGTAGACGAATTGCAATAGATGGGCCGCAACCAGCACAAGCAGCATGACCCTTAAGTAAGTATTCTTCTTTAGGAAGTTCTTTTATTGTCACCATTATTCTCACTCCCTCAAATCAACCCATTCAGTTTCTTTCTCCACTTTTCCTGCGTGCATCTGTTTTAGCGATTTTTTAGCAATTTTCTTGATAGTTTCTGAAGTGACATCTCTTCCTCCTAAGCCCGCAACAAAGCCTGCAAGCAATGGTCTATCTTTTCTGTTGAAAAGAGACGCTTTAATCTCCGACGCCAGAAAGCCTTCCATTCCAAAGGATATATGGCGGTCTATTGTTGCTAACATTTTAGCTTGCTCTGCAAGCTTTGCTATTTCTTCCGTTGGGAAAGGACGAAAAACTCTAACCCTTGCAACGCCTACTTTTAAGCCTTCCTTGCGAAGACTGCCGACGGCTATTTTTGCGTCGCTTGCCATAGTGCCCATAGTAACCAATACTAAATCCGCATCATCGCATTTGTACTTCTCAATTAACCCGCCATACTCAAACCCGAAACGTTTACTGTAGTCCTTGTCGATTTTCGGAATCAACTGTTTTGCGTTCTCCATAGCTTCTTGAATCACGTAACGAAACTCCATATACCAGTCTGGTGAAACCAAATTTGCATGAGATAAAGGACGATTAACATCCAAAATCCACCCGCATTTATAGGGGGGCAGAAAATCATCAATCTTTTTTTGCTCAGGAATTTTCACGGGCATGTACGTGTGCGATAAAATAAAACCTTCTAAACAAACCATGGCAGGCAAAAAGACTCGTTCGTCTTCACAGAGTTTGTAGGCTTGAATAACCGTATCAAAAACTTCCTGATTATCAGCGCAGTAAAACTGAATCCAGCCAGTATCGCGTTGAGAAAGAGAGTCGCTGAAGTCTGGCCAAATACTCCACGGAGCACCCATAGCACGGTTAACAACAACCATCACTACAGGCAAACGAGAGCCAGCAGCCCAATGTAATGCTTCATGCATAAGAGCTAACCCATGAGCAGAAGTCGCTGTGAAAGTTCGAACTCCAGCTGCTGCCGCAGCGATACATGCTACCATGGCGCTGTGTTCAGATTCCACTCGGATATATTCGGCGTCCATCTCTCCACTTTCGACAAAATCAGCTATTTTTTCTACTACAGTTGTTTGAGGAGTTATTGGGTATGCGGCTACAACCTTTACTCTTGCCGCCTTTGCAGCGTATCCGGCGATGTGGTTTGCCGTGTCAATAATCACTTGTGCCATTTTTATTCTTCCTCCCGTTTCATTGTTATCGCTTTAACTGGACACTCGTTAGCACATATCCCACAACCTTTGCAGTAATCGTAATCTATCTTGGGTGAGTCATCTTCTTGGCGTGCAATGGCAGCGTCTGGACAGTAAATCCAGCATATGGTGCATCGAGTGCATTTGGAATAATTAACTTCAGGTCGGAATGTTCTCCAAGTTCCTGTTTTTCCCATGCTACCCACTGTAGGTTTAGATAACGGCGTAATGGGCATTTCCTTACAAGTTTTGGAAGCACTGCACATATGTTCTCACCATCCTTTTATTAAACGGTCATAAGCCAATTCTGCAGCTCGCGCATTCTTTTCTCCCGCTGCACCTGACCAAGTTTCTTTTATGGCTTTCACGACGTTTTCCAACTTAATTTCTTCAGTGGCCTTAGCGAAAGCACCTATTATTGAAGTGTTAACCACAGGCGAACCAGCAACAAGGAGGTTTAGTTCGAGAGCAATTCCGGTTGCGTCAACCGTGGCAACCTTATAATTTTTTATTCCAGTTTCTGCAGGGTTCTTTGTCGTATTTAAGATAATTATTCCATCTTTCTTCAATCCTTCAGTTACGTCCACAGTTTTGTAGATTGCGGGGTCAAGCACAATTACATAATCGGGATTGTAAACTTGGCTATGTACAAGAATTGATTCGTCGCTTATCCTTGTGAAGGCTTTGACTGGCGCACCGCGCCGCTCTGCACCAAAATAGGGAAAAGCTTGAACCCACTTACCCTCAATAAAAGCAGCGTGCGCCAACAACTCTGCTGCTGTTACGCTGCCTTGTCCTCCGCGCCCATGAATTCTGATTTCCTTAAGCACGGCTTTTTCCTTCCATTAAGAAGAGAGAAGTGCTTGTTTCAGACTTATTAGTTTAGCTTATAAAAAACACCAAAAATAACATTAAAATGATGCCGCTTGACACAAAAATTGGGGCGACTATTCGCTTTGCTCTTCGTTTAGCCCTATCTATAAGAAGACAGAGGGTTTCTAGTGCTTTTTCTCCTATAACCTTAACATTGTGGATTTCCACTTTGCGGCACGCAACTTTAACGCGTTCCAGATTAGATGTAGCAGTAACTATAGACTCTTTTATATACTCAATAAGTTTTTCGTGGTCTATAGCCTCTCCAATAGGGTGATACCCGCGTTCAACCAGCACTATTGCATTTACTAAATGTGTATCTGTTGTGAAAATTTCGCCATCGTTTATTCCTAGGGAAGAGAGAGCGGAGAGGATTTTTTCGCGTAAACTAGTGACCATGTTGTTGCCGTCAATGACTACGTAAGCAGTCTTTTGGTCGCCTACTTTGACAACAATGGCGGTGATGCCTCCTGGTCCCATGCCGTCTTTGAGGCTAAGTTCTCTAGGTTGAACGTTGGCTACGCCGACTTCGAACGGTAACTGTTTAAGGGAAACTGCTTTCTTTAAACACTCAATCGCGACAGCTTTCAATGAGCTTAAAACATCTTCTGTATCTGCATTTCCGTCAATACTGTTATGAGCGTTAACAACCGTGTAGCATGTTATTCCGCGCCTTTCTGCCTCTTGACTAACAAAATAACCCAATTCTTGAGGAAAATCTTCAGTGGTTCTAGGTGCAAGACTGAAAGAGATGAAGGCTGATTTACCGAAAATTTGGCAACACGCGGTGGCTATGCCATTACTAACTTTAACAAATGGTGTTGCTCTTGCCTCTGACCCTTCAAAGTTCACTGAGTCAATAATGTGACTGATTACTTTTTGGTTTTGAGACTGCGAAGCCAAATCAAACTCGTGCCCGAGCAATCCGTGAGGAACACATGCAACACAGTTGAGCGTATTCTCTAATGATGTCTTAAGCATTGAGGGTAAAGGACTGCTTCCAATGTTTTTGAAAGGTCCAGGATGAATAGATGGCACGGCGATTACTGCTTTAGGTTTGGCGGAATCAAATTTTATGAGAGAAACTTCCACGTTTTGTTCTTCGCCCAACTGCTCAAGAAAACTTTCAAACGGAGCATTCAAGTCTACGACCCAATTCAACAGGAAAGCCTTCAAAAGAGACAAGGAAGGAACTTTAAGCGTTTTTTTGCCCACGCGATTCAAAGGAGAAAGGAAAAGCCAACTTGAAATAATGCTTACAACAGACGCGAATACTAAAAACAAAAATAAGAGATAATCGATTTCAGTCCAAATTATCATCAGTTGAAGTACGCAAGGGATTGGTTGAAGGAAAGAGGCTGCGAGGAGTTTGCTGTAATTTTTGAATGATGTTGCGTTAAGAACTGTTAACCGAAAAATCAGCACGGCAGAAAATCCCAAAAGGCATAATCTAACCCACCAAATTGAACCAAACCAGACAGTGAGAACAGTTCCTATAAAAATGAAAAAAAGCCAAAAAACCCAACTGAAAAGTGAAAGTCCAGTGGTTCTTCTTAAATCGTAAATAGGGTCTCCTTTCAAAATTAGAGCACTTATAGCATGATCAAGAACGATGTTTGTAAGCAACAAAGAAACTCCAAGAAGTATTCCTACAATTAATCCATAAAGAGAAGGGAAAAGGATAATTGCGGAAAGTACACCACTGCTAATGCAAAGCAAGGCAAGAAGCAAAACCATCTTTCCATATGGCGGAAGCTTAAACAACGAAGAATAGTGCTTAACCGCCTTATCCATGGAAATAGTTAATGAATCGCTGCTTGCCACAGTCATCCTCTCGTTCAAATTTTCTATGAAACATTACTAGGCATATTTTAAAGTGTCGCGAAGCTCCGCATAATCACCACGGAGAGTTAAGACACTCTTAGGAATAATCATTCACAAGTTGGAACTAAAATTTTTACATAAACACTGAAAAATGGGAAATCATAAACTAAAAGGCTATCATGGCGAAACCGGTAAGTTAACATTACCTCACCAGGGGCAACGGTTTTATTTACCAAATATCTATTATAGGATTTTGCGAACCTTATGCCAGAACAAAATGTTCCCCCAACCATATTTCATATGCTTGAGAAAAATCTGGGTAAACAAATTCGCGTAATTTTAGATCCAGCATATGGTTTTGAGGGAACATTAGCAGCGATCACGCGAGAGCCCGCTGGGATATGGCTTTCCGATGCTGAAGCTATAATATTGCGTGCAACAATTGCGCAACCCATACCACAAGTTGCTGGAAGGGAAGAAAGAAGCGAAATATTCGTTCACCTTAACTCTGTTCAACGAATCGAAATTTTGCATCCGCCTTCTCGACGCTAGAATAGCACTATTTGAAAAAGACGTTTGCCAAAACACAAACAACGATTAAGGTTATCGCTAAAGCCACAAGTATCTCAGGTTTAACCTTAACCCCTTCCGTCTCTTCCTCAAAGAACCGAAGTAACCCCGCACTTGCAGCAGGCATTGGCGCTGACTCTTTCTTCTTCTTTTTCTTGCTCATCTGAGCCAACCTTTCTCAAGAGTGTAAGTAACTTTACAAGTTTCTCTATTATTAATGTTATGTTGTCTCAAAAGAGTTTTTATTTGTGATTAAAGGATACTGTGATGCAAAAGGTGTGGATGATGACGACCCCCCAAGAGGAATATAATCACGTGATTAATCTTCTACAACAGCATCATAAATGGTTCCAAGAAAGCATTCCACTCATAGCCAGCGAAAATGTTCCAAGCCCAGCCGTCCGCGAAGCCATAATGTCAGACTTTGGAAACCGCTACGCAGAAGGATGGCCTGGAGAACGCGTGTACGCCGGGTGCCGCTTTATAGACCAAGTAGAATTCAAATGTATTGAACTTATGAAAAGGCTTTTTGATGTAGAGTTTGTGGATGTCAGGCCCATTTCTGGCGTTGTAGCAAATCTGGTTGTGTACACAGCGTTTACAGAACCTGGCGACACTATTATGGCTTTGTCCATTCCGTGCGGCGGACACATCACAACAGGCAAGAAGGAGCTGGGAGGAACGGCAGGAGCTGTCCGCGGTCTAGTAGTTGAATATCTCCCGTTGGATTACAAGGAACTAAATATTGACGTTGACAAGGCAAAGGAGAGAATTCAAAAACTAGCAGCAGAAGGAAGACCACCTAAACTTGTCATGTTCGGCGCAAGTGTTTTTCCATTTCCGCATCCAATTAAGGATCTGGAAGATACAATTCGTTCAGTAGGTGGAACAGTAGCATATGACGCTGCCCACGTAGCAGGACTAATCGCGGGAAAACAATTTCAAGATCCTCTGAAAGAAGGCGCAGATGTAGTAAGCTTAAGCACCCACAAAACATTCTTTGGACCACAACATGGCGGAGTTCTTTCGTGGACCAAATACGCGGACAAGATAAAACGTGCAACATTTCCCGGAATGGTAAGCAATCACCACTTACATGCAGTTGCAGGCGTCACAATTGCATGCGCGGAAATGCTCGAATTCGGACAAGAATATGCAAGCCAAATAGTGAAAAATGCTAAGGCTTTGGCACAAGCACTTTACGAGAGAGGCTTCAATGTTTTAGCAGAGCATAAAGGTTTCACGCAGTCACATGTGATTCTAATCGACATAACAAAACAAGGAGACGGCGGCACAATTGAAGAGACTTTAGAAAAAGCGAATATCATAATTAACAGAAACTTGCTGCCATGGGACATTAAAGAAGGACGCCACTTCATGCACCCGGGCGGCATAAGATTGGGCGTATCAGAAGTTACAAGACTTGGAATGAAAGAATCTGAAATGGATGAAATAGCAGAGTTCATTAAACGCGTGATAATGGACAAGGAGCCTCTAGAAAAAGTGAAGATGGATGTTGCTGAGTTCCGACGAGACTACCAAAAAGTGCATTACTGCTTTGAAAACGCAACAGAAGCCTACAAGTACATAAAAATTCGGTAAACGCGTTCAATGTTCATGATAAAAGCGAAAATACAAGTATGGCCTATTGGTCATGGCAACCGTTTAATAGACACTTTCTTGAATTGCTGAGTGAACACCAAATTCAGGTGCTCATAGGCATTCGTAGATTTCCAACATCAAAAATTGAACATTTCAAAAAAAGAACAACTGCAAAAGTGGCTCCCGGGGCATGACATAGAATATGTTTGGATTGGCAACGAATTAGGCGGATACCGGCAGGGTGGATATAAAAAGCATATGCGAACTAAACTTTTCAAGGAAGGATTGAAAAACTCTGTGAACTTGCGGCGAAACAGCGTGTTTGCCTTATGTGTATGGAAATAAACCCAAAATATTGCCATCGCCGATTTGTCTCCGCCAATTTAGAAAGAAAAGGTACCAAGGTAATTCACATAACCGAAAAGGAACAAAAAAGTCTTACAACTTGAGCATACGCTAATTTTATCTATAATAGGTTCATCTTCTCTGTTTTAATAAATGAAACACGCGCTTTCCACACGAAACAAGGTGAAAAAATTTGCATATATCAGAGTTCCAAAAAATGATGCGCCAAATATACTTTCACAGAGATTCTGAACGTGGAATAGATGGAACGTATAATTGGCTTGTAGATGAAGTGAAAGAATTAGGTGAAGCGTTAAAAGCAAGCAATAAAAAAGCTTTGGAAAACGAATTTGCAGATGTCATCGCATGGTTGACCTCACTTGCGAACATCGCCAACGTAGACCTAGAAAAAGCAGCACTCAGCAAATATCCTAATCAATGCCCAAAATGTAGACACACGCCGTGCAACTGTGTCTTTTAACCCAAATTTTCTAACCGTTTCTGTCCTAAACCCGTGAGAACCCATACACATGGTTTATTGCCTTTTCTCTCAACTATCCCTTCAGCTTCAAGAAGCTTCAAATGATGCATAACAACGCCATAATGCATTCCTACTTCTTTCATAATAGTCTTGGCATCGAGGGAGCGCCCCTCAAGACTATTTAATATCCGCGTTCTAGCCTTAAGACCAAGCTTGACGTTTCTTATATGTGCCAAGTAAGCATTAGGATGATAAATCTCTTTTAACATGTCCACCGCATATAATTAAACCTTTAAAATAGAAAAAGTTTCTTAGGCAAAATCCATTAGGCTTATCTGCTTCGGCTTTTGCCCCTCAAACAAAGCGTTAATTTCCTCTCTCACAAGCAGAATTCTCTGAGAATAATACCGCGGCAACCTATACTTCTTGACAAGGTGTTCAGCCGCCTCAAGATACTTCTCAATCCCGCCACGATAGACGGTGAGAGTTAATTGTCCTCCACAAGAGGGGCACTTACCGCGAAGAGGCAACCGGCGAAAATGTTTGTTACACGATTTGCATCTGAACCCTTGTGTCGAGAAAGCACGTAAGTTTCCTGCAATATCTCGAATAAAATGTTTAGTTAAAACCTTTAAGGCTACTTTTCTAGCGTCCACCGCCTCAATTTTCTCAGCTAACTCAAGCTGGCTGTTCAGTTTTTCAACCATCGTTTTGAACAATTTATACGCGCTATCAACATTTCCCATGTTAACATTTGACACGGGAGTCGTGAAGCCGAACCCTTCAAATTGCGCCTCTGAACCAAGACGGTATTCGACGATGTCAATGAGATGGCTTACTTGTTTAGCCTCTGTATGCTCCAATGTTTTTTCGTAAAATTCCAAGGGGTAAGCTTTAGCCACGTCCACATCATGCGCTTGCCTTTGCACCTCTTGCGGATTAACAACTGGAATCAGAAGCAACGGAGCATCCATTATTCCACCTATCTGTGCAGGCAAATACTCTCTGGAAAAATTAAGCAGGGTATCCAAAGCAAGCATTAAAGCGTCTTCATCACCATCGCAGTCTCTACGCTTTGCAGAATGCCAAATTGGATGCGCATAGCACACGTTTAAGTTGGTGAAGCCTACAATGCGCCCTATAATACTAACAGAAGTGTGTGGAGCTAAACCGGCAACTAAATGTCCAACAAGGTCTTCCACCCGCTTAACGTTGTAGTAAGGCGAAAGCCCATAGACTTTCGTTAAGAGTTCGTCGAGAAAGTCTGCAACACGCATAAAGTACTCCGCACATTTCATTGGAATTACCACATCTTGTAGTTTCAATTCGCACACTTGATTTGGCTCGGTTAATTCTGCACCATCAATTGCGTGAGTATAGCCCAATTGCCTAAGCTTCTCAACAGAAACGCCAATCTCAGAAGGTTTAAAATGCGTCAAAGGAGCGTTTGTAACATCAAAACGGATTGTTCCATCCTTGTAAACTGACAACCCATGTCTCGCACGCAAAACGCCTTTTTCAAGGATTTCAGGGACTTTTTTTTCATTCGTTAGACCCTTGACGCCTTTCAATATTTTAGGTGCGGAAACACCTAGACGACTACACGCGCCTTCAAGCATTTCTCTAAAGTTAATTACTTGCTTTTGAGAGAACTGCACGGGCACTTTACATGTTGGGCATTCTTCTGCATTCAAAACTCGTCCACATCTAGGACAACTTTTCTCGAGAACAGTTTCAGAGCCACACACAGGACAAACAATTCTAAATGTGAAAGTCTTGCAAATAGGACATTTACGCTTTACAACCTCTACAAATGCCGGTTCCTTTTTCGCTGCTTCAACAAGGTCTCGTTGGGAACCGCCAGACAAACCTATAGGAAAGAGCACATGGACAAGAGGTTTCATCTCCCGCCTTTTTGCTTTCTCAGGTCTCCCCATCCTAGCACCAACAAGAGTTGGAGCTTTTTCCCTTACTTGCACGTCAGAGAGTAAGCTAACTACTCCAAGAACAGTTTGCGCGGATGAAAAATTCTCATCAAAAGATTTTCCATAGCCAAGACAAAACGCAAATGCATGAGCATCTTCATCTTTAATGAGAACCTTGCCATCAAAAACTTCATGTGGCAAACAGATTGTTTCCAAAGCCTGTTTGATATTTGCCTCAATTTCTCCAACAACTTTGCAGCAAACGCCATTTTCAAATTGTACTTCTGCTTTATGAAGCCAGTTTCTTAACAGTTTAAGCTCTTCAACTGATGAGAGGTATGACCAGAAAAATGTAAAAGACGGGTGTAAAGGCACGCGCAAAGCCAACGATAACGCAATAGCTTCTTTAACATTAGGCTTGCAATAAAATGGGTCTGCCAAGAAAGCCGCTAGCCTCTCAAGAGGAATCTTCGTAGTTTCCGTTATAACCTCCAAGTTCCCATTAAACTGTTCAGCAATTGCCTTTCGTAAATCTTCAACCCACCACTCTTCAACGTATCCAGAAGGCGCAAGAGGTTTACTGCTGTACAAGAAATCGCCATAGCCAATCAACATGTCTCCTAAAAACAGAATTTTTTCTACGTTACCTTTTATGGCATTGAAATTTTCAAGAGTAACTCGAATAACAGACCCATCCTTTAACCGAACAATAGGCGGTTCCATAGTGTCCACAGGAACCGCAATGCCGCCTTTCCCAGGAAGTTCCAAACGGAGTTGAGTACCCGCTGCCAGAAAACCTTGAAGAACTAGCATAGTCGCAGGGTGAATACCAACAGCAGACAAACCTGTGTTCCGAGCTCTACCATATCTTAAACGAAAACCTCCACGTCTTGATGGAAATGAAAAGATTGGACGCCCAGCAATAACATCATCCATAAACCCCGCAGACTTTTTCTCGGATTTTTTACGAAATTCCTTAAGCCAGTCCCACCCTTGAATCCCAAGTTTCTCAATTATTGTTAAAACTTTAAGCGCACGCCCAACCACGCCGTCATTCACAACTCTTAATGCGCCACCTCTTACACGGTTAGTCTCTATCCGCGGAAGATTCCTAAAAGAAGAAACTTCCACAGGGTCAGATTCCGTGCCTGTTACTTCAACAGGAAGCCACTGAAGCGCCTTACGTAATTCATCATCCGAAACATGAAATTGAAAGCGGCTTACAGAGCGTTCATAAAGTCTAACTTCCTCAATGAAACGTAAGATCTCTTCTTCAGTAGGCTTATAACGATCAAGACCCAACAATCGCCGCACAAAATCTCCAACAACTAGTGTGAGAGCTTGGTCTGTCCCGCCTGCCGATCTGATGGGACCGGCAAAATAAATTGCTAGATACTGTGTTCGGTCACGGTTTGTTTTAATTTTCACTTTTGCTACTCCTTGGAGAGGAGCAGCCGTCAGTCCTTCTGTCAGAATTGCAAGTGCCGTGCGTATTGATTGCTCTGCTGCTACTTCAGCTTCCATGTGCCCAAATTTGCCATAAACGATTTCTTCAGCGATCTTAAAGGCTATCTCTTCTCTGGGCAACCTTTTGCTTAACTCTCTTATGCTTTCTGCAACACCCTTCGGTCCAACGAGACCTTCTACGAGGTCGGCTAAATCTTTCGCAATTGTGCACTCAGGTTTTAGTGTTGGGTCAAGACCGTTTGCTCTGGCTTTTTCGCTTATGGTGTATAATTGGTTCAGTTTACTTTCTAAAGTTTCCACATATCGCCGATAGGCCTCGCTCATTGGACCGTTCAAACTTTCTCCCGTCTACAATTCTTTTTGCCATGGTATATTTTGGTTTTGTAACACAAAAAACGCAAAAATAGTAGAGCAGAATACGTTTACTCCTTGTGAATTCTACACAAAAACACTGTTGACCAATTTTCTTTTGTGCGTCCCGTGGCTTTATGGTAAGCGTCCCCTGCAAGTTTACATCGCTTTTCAACACACCCCTTACAGCGACCATGCCTCAAATCAGAAGGACCATCACAAACGCCACAGTTAAGTATCAAAACTTCACCTAAACCTCTCAGTGTAGCCCAAACATACTCATATTCATCATATTGCGGCTCAAAATCAGGCCACACCTCATAGACATTTTCATTTTCAAAAATTTTCTTCAAAGCAGAAAAATAGTTTCCAAAGGCTGTCAAACTCGTTTCACATCTTGCCTTGTTTTATGCCCTCTACAATCTCAGAAACTTTTTGCTTAACTTCGTTGTTTTCAACCACATTACCAGTAACGATTATGTCCGCCCCAGCCGAGGCCGCAGCTAAAGCTTGTGATCTGGATCTTATGCCGCCTCCAACAATTAGGGGCACATCTATGTAATGTTTAACAGCATGAATCATTTCGGGAGGAACTGATTTTTTGGCGCCAGATCCTGCTTCTAAATATATAAAGCGCATGCCCAAATATTGTCCAGCTAATGCATGCGCCGCTGCGAGTTCAGGCTTATTGTATGGAACTGGAACTGCCCTGCCAACTATGCCGGCTGTGCCGCCTTCACCAACAATTATGTACCCCATGGGAATAGGCTCTAACCGATGCTTTTTAACTAAGGGAGCCCCCAAAACTTGTGCGCCCATTAGAAAGTAGGGGTCAACAGAGTTTAAGAGAGACATAAACCAGATAGCGTCAGCGTAACGCGTTATGCCTGTTACGTTGTTTGGGAAAAGGATTACTGGAATTTTTACTGTGCGTTTGATAGCCTTAACAACGTGGTCCAAGTGTGTGCTGGAGGTGAACGTTGAGCCACCAACCATTATAGCAGAGGTGCCGCTTAAATTTGCTTTGGCGGCAATTCTAGAAGCTTGAGGGGGCGTCACTTTTTCTGGGTCTATGAGGGTTATGTGAATTGACCCTTCCGACTCAATTTTTTCAAGAAGATATTTTTCAACACGCCCTATCATGGCTAACCAGCTCAGCTAAACATTTTTACTTTCAGGCAAAGAAGCTTTTCGTGAGCTTCCATAAAGTTTGTCAGTAAACATGCAGTAAATGTCAATTTCTCCCTGTGCGGGTTTCGCGGGGAACTCCTCTTTCAAGCCGCAGCTACCGCATCCAACCACTGCACGACTTTCTTCTCGGAAAATTTCAACTCTCACGGCTTCCTTTCCGCATCTTGGACAAGAGAAGAATTTAGGCAACCGTTTTTTTGGAATGCGAACAACTTTTCGTCTTCTTCTCCCCATTTGCATCCGCCTAAATTATAGAGTACACCCTTTTCATATTTACATTTGTCCTTAAATACTTGCCTATAAGCATAAGACACTGAGGGTGTAGCTGTTTGGAGTTGACGCCTTCGGTTCTGGATTTGAACTGGCAAGAAGTGAAGACCAAAATAACCAGGTTTATCAAGGATTACTTTGAGAGAGTCAAAGCTGAGGGCATTATTGTAGCGCTATCTGGTGGAATTGACAGCAGCACCGTCGCAGCGCTTTCAGCGTTAGCTATCGGAAAAGGCAAAGTTTTGGGGCTCATGCTACCAGAAGAGGAAGCCTACAACGCTAAAGATGTCAAACACGCAGAGCTTGTCGCTAAAAAATTCGGATTAAAGAAAGAACGGGTTGACATCACTCCTGTTTTAGAAGCATTCTACAAATCAATACCAATATTCGCTCCAGCAGACAACCTTTGCAAAGGCAACATAAAGGCACGAACCAGAATGATTTACGTGTACTATTATGCAAACAAGCTCAACATGCTCGTTTGCGGTAGCTCAGACAAATCAGAAACAATGATGGGCTACTTTACGAAGTGGGGTGACGTTGCCGCAGATATATCACCAATAATGGACCTCTACAAAACTCAAGTTCGAAAACTTGCGTATCATATAGGGGTACCAAAAGAAATTGTTGAAAAACCATCTTCGCCAGCATTGTGGCCCGGACAGTTTGCAGAAACAGAGCTTGGCATAAAATATGAGCAGCTTGACCTTATTCTTTATGGACTGGAACATTTCATGAAAACCGAAGAAATAGCAAACCAGTTAAACATAGAAAAAGAACTAGTGGAAAAGGTAAAACGCAGATGGCTTGCCACAGAACATAAAAGGCGGATGTTGTTAACAACAAAGATTGAATATCGAACGGTGGGAGCAGATTTTAGACTCCCACGGAACACGCCTTAATCATGAGAGGATTGCCATGAAAGAGAGATTCAAAGTAGCTCTTGCACAAATAAGCTGCAAATGCGGAGACAAGGCAGCGAACATAAAGAAAATAGAAAAACTGGTCTCTAAAGCAAAGAAACAAGCGGCGAACCTTGTGATTTTTCCAGAACTCTCATTAACTGGTTACGTTGTAAGAGACCAAATTTACGAGTTAGCAGAAACAATACCAGGACCATCAACCAAAATCATCGAAGGAATCGCCAGAAAAGCAAAAGTACATGTGGTTTTCGGCATGCCAGAATTAAGTGAAAAGGCACAAGCAACCGTTTACAATTCAGCAGTCCTTGTAGGCCCCGACGGATTTATTGGAAAATACCGTAAAATGTACCTTCCAACTCACAGCGTCTTCGAAGAAAAGAGGTATTTTAGACCTGGATATCAAGCAGCAGTGTTTGACACTAAACTCGGGAAAGTAGGTCTAATCATATGTTACGATATCTTCTTTCCAGAAGTGAGCAGACTGGCACGTCTTGCTGGTGCTCAGCTAATAGTTTGCATCTCAGCTTCACCAGCGGTGCGGAAAGCATTTTTTGAAGCATTAACAATTGCCAGAGCCATAGAAAACACAGTCTTTCTAGCGTACGTAAATTTAGTAGGCATAGAAGATGGTTTGCAGTTTTGGGGCGGAAGTAGACTAATAGGACCTAACGGAAAAATTCTTGCCCAAGCAAAATATGATGACGAAGACCTTGTGACATGTGATGTGGACTACACGGACATAAGACCAGTGGAAACATTTGTTCCAACATTGAAAGACCTACGCCCAGAACTTTTTGACAAACTGAAGGAAGCCTCAGAGAACCTTTAGAACAGCTACCTACGCTTTTCCACTGCTTTTTCTATCCTGGTTAATGCTTCTTCTAATTGTTCATAGGATGCAGCGTAAGAAATACGTAAGTACCCTTCGCCATGATTGCCAAAGGCAGAGCCAGGAACTGTTGCTACACGGGATTCTTTGGCAAGAAACTCTGCAACTTCCTCAGAGGACATACCAAAGTCCCTTATGTTTGGAAAAACGTAAAACGCGCCTTTCGGAAGTTTACAAGCAAAGCCTTCAATCTCATTAAGTCTATCGTGTACTAGGTGGCGTCGTCTATCAAATTCTTGAACCATGCTCGCGACAGAGTCTTGAGGACCATTTACCGCAGCTAACGCAGCGTACTGTGTAGGAGTATTTACACAAGCGACTGTATACTGATGCGCTAGCCATAAAGGAGCGACAAGTTCCCTTGGCCCATAAACATACCCAACCCTCAATCCAGTCATTGCATAAGTTTTAGAAAACGAGTTAACAACTAACGTACGCTCGCGCATCCCACGAAAAGTAGCAAAGCAACAATGCTTCGCTTCGTCATAGAGAATCTTCTCGTAGACCTCATCAGAAATCACAATCAAATCATGCTCAACAGCGATTTTTGCCAGCGCGGCAGCCTCATCATGCGAAAGAACGGCGCCCGTGGGATTGTTGGGATAGTTCAAAATTATCACACGTGACTTTTTCGTGATTAGTGACGTCACATTTTCAACTAACGGCTTAAACCCATTTTCTTCAAAAAGAGGAACAGAAACAGGAACACCGCCAGCCAGCAAAACGCTTGGTTCATAACACACAAATCCAGGATTCGGAATTAACACTTCATCGCTGGGGTTTACCAAACTGAACAACGCAAGAAAGATTGCTTCTGTTCCGCCAACTGTGACTAGTATTTCAGTGTCTGGGTCGTAACGGAGATTGTAGTCTTTATAGGCTTTTTGAGAGAGAGCTTCTCGAAGTTCTGGAATGCCGTTGGTTAGTGTGTAATGTGTTTTTCCTTCTTTTGCAGCCCGAGAATACGCCTCTAAAACATGAGGCGAAGGTGTAAAATCGGGTTCTCCAACGGTTAAATTGATAATTCCAGGTATTTTTTGCGCTAAAGCGAAAAAGCGGCGTATTCCAGAACTTTTTATGGCTTTTAGGCGTTTTGCGGGTTCGAAGTGTGAAACCAAGAGGTAATCCTCAGTATGCATTATTTTCTTCAACATAAAATGTTTACGTTCGTAAATCAGCTAGTAGGATGGAAGAATATTCGACAGACTTAAAAGGGTTACCTCGTATACAAAACTGTATTCATTAGCAAGAACCCATAGAGGGAAAAGTGTGAAGTTAAAAGAAAGCGTGCAATCATGGCTTACAAGTTCCTTAAACGACCCCGTTGTGAAAATACTCGCTAAAAATAGCCACTTAACAAAAACACAACTTGAAACACTGCTCATAGACATTTTATCCGAAAATATCGCAGGCAAACCGCTAAAATACGATGAAAAAGCCAATTTACGGCTAATGAAGGCAAAAATAAGTCGCGGAGCCTTCAACAGGACTTTAAAACAGGCAAAAGGAAATGTAATAAAAGCAATCTACACGGTACTACTTTTAGGATATCTAGGAGTCTTTGAAACCACAACTTTAGACCCGTATTTAGAAATAGCAAACAAGTTACAAGAATACATTGACGCGTACAAGAACATACCAAACAAAAGCGGAGAATTAAATGAGCACCTAAAAGTCATAGAAATCATAAGAGAAGAGCTTGAAACAAGCCTAAAACAGCTTTCAAACGCCTCGGAAGGCTTAGTGTGACGTCACAAATCACACTAAAAAGTAACCTAACTTCTAGGGCGTGAAACCCAAAATCTTTTAGCCGAAGAAAACAGTTGGAAATTCGAAAATAACCCATAATTAAGGCGTTTTATGGTTTCATAGCAACGATGACGTTTGGTGTGAGTGTTACAATAAACTGTGATGTGTGACGTCATAGGGGCATGGGATATATGCGTAGAACCATAATCTTTAAATCTTTTATGGTAAAAATGTGATGTGTGATGCAACATGACTCAATCACACATAATCACATGTGAATCACAGAGGGATTCTTCTGACTGACATTTTGTTAATTCTGGCGGGTATGTTGTCAGTTGCGACTGTAGGCGCTGCAGTTGAGTATTATAGGCAACTTCGTAGAGTTCAGAAAGAATATGAAAAGGCGCGAGAGGTTGTCGAAGACATTGTTCTGAGTTTTAATAGACAACTTAGACAAGAATCAGAAAAATTGGAGGCTGTTGCATATAAGGTTCATTCGGTTTCTTCAAAAAGCGACAGTGCCTTTAGCAAGGCAGAAAATGTTGATAAACAGTTACGTGTTTTAGAAACAAAGCTCAATGGCGTTGTAGAAGATAAGGATAAAGTGTTAACAAGACTAGAAGAGGTTGACAAGAAACTGTGTGATATTGTTGTGTCACATGAGACATTAAACACTAAAGTTTCTACCATAGAAGAACAAGCTCGTCACTTCACTGCAATACCTGAAGCAAAAGTCGAGGCGGTAATACCAATAAAGAGAGACAAGGCTATGGCACCATTGACTGAAACTGAAATTGCTGTGTTGGAAATGCTTGCAATGGAAGGTTCAAAGACTGCTCCGGAGATTAAGGAAAGAGTTAAACTGAGCAGGGAGCATACGGCGCGGTTAATGAAGAAGTTGTATGAGGAAGGTTATCTGGAAAGGGACACGAACAAGATTCCATTTAGATACAGTGTCAAGAAGGAAATGGAGAAACTTTTGAAAAAGACAGAAAGCGAAGCAACGTGATATCATAAGGAAGGAGATTCTTGCTCACGTAATCTCTTGAGACGCTCATCCATCTCTGAAAGATTCTTTGTTTCAGCAAGTCCATAATCTTCTTTTTCTCTTCTCTGTAAATATTCGGGGTAATGTGTAACTTTTATTGGTACGGCAAACCGAATTTTTGGTTCGGATATAAGTAGAGCCTCGCCTACATCTAACATTTTGATTTCGGTATCGCTGTATTCCAGGTAAGGCGTGTTTTCAGTTAAATATGTTCTATCTTTTCGCAGCTCGGTTTTCATTATAACTTTTGTCCATAGTTCAGCGAAAACGTCAAAGTTAATCCTTGAGGGACGTGGTGTTACAGCGTTAAGTCCAACTCTGTATTTGCGGTATGTCAGGGCGATGTCTGAAAATATTGTTCTTGGTTTGTTAGGGTCCAGGAATTCGTGTGCTTCTTCGAGCGTAATAAGAAGTGTTGGAAGTTTCTGCCATTCTGCGTAGTTTTCTTCCCACAAGCGCTTGTAATGGCGTGCAACAGTCGACGCTACAAGGCAAGTTATTTTGTTCTGGTCTTCTGAGCTTATTCCGGAAATGTCTATGAGGCAAGTGATTCCGTTGCATAGGTTTTGGGTTACGTTGTCAACGAAACTGTAGTCAGAAACGGGGAATAGGTCAGAAGAAAGAGAAGACAGTTTAAGCATTAGAGCATCAATTACATGTTTCATTTTGTAATCCGCAACGCGCCCAACTCCAACATGCCCTTCAGCGCCATAAACTTCTCTTGTTTCTTCAATCCAGCTTTTATCTAGCTTTTTATAGAGCTTCTTTGCAAGCCTAAGCTGAGGAAGCCCTATGTCAGGAAAAAGTGTGAGAAGTTTTTCTGGGCTTATTGTACGTAAACCTACAGCCATTTTTCCATCGCGTGAAGAATAGTATTGAACTTTGCTGTGAAAAAGCGGATGATCTTTTAAACCTCTTTGGGGTTTGATGCCTTTTCCTTCGAGAAGTTGCCCGGCAAAGTCAAAAATTAAGGCCACTGTCTTTGGGCTGTTGTCAATTATCTGAGCATTTAAAATCAGTTCGGTATTTGTTTTCCCAGAGCCAGTCATTCCAAACATGCCCATCATCAGCGGTATAGCCTCAATATTTATACCTACGGAGCCAAGAGATTGCTCGCCTGAACGCAGTCGCCCTAACTCTAATTCTCCAGAAAGTTTAAGGACAGCGCAATCTTCTTCGCTCGCTGCGTATACTTTGTCTCTATAGTTTGGGTTAAACGTTGGAGAGCGCACCTTACCAGCTGTTTTCTCTAAGAAGAGAATAGCCTCGACACAACGATAGGCAGAGTATGGTCCAAAGGACTCTTTACCTTCTGCTTCACGCAGTTGTTCAATAGTGTCAAGAGTTGAGTTGCTTTCAGCGTTAACAATTCTCGCATAGAAACTTCTCTCGCCTGAGCCTATGCGAACTATCTGCCCAAAAGAAAGAGTTACTCCCTTATTGAGGAAGAAAGAGACCGAGTCTCCTTTTGTTCCACATATAAACCCTATAGAGTTAGAACTGCCCATCCCACCACTCCCACTCAAACGCGTGTTTTATTCCATGCAGTTCGTCTGCAAACCGACAAGAAAACTCTTCTCTACGCAATGCCTCCAATAAGCCCGCTTCAGCAAGGACACCCTCTACTTGATCATGGTAGGCCAAGAGCATCGAATCAGAAGGTTTTGAAAATTCATGAGCAAGCAAAAGAGGAATAGGATATCCTAAACAGCGAGGGTCTTCAGCCACAACGGTTAGAGGTGCAAGCAGTTCACTTACGTCACCCTCAGTCAGGTACTCCATGATATCACAGCGAAAAACACGAAAACTCTCTTTGCACAACTTAACAAGTGCTATGTCACCATACAAGCTCTGATCTTTATCTGCTTCTCTTACTGGATGAAAAACCCATAGGTCGTAAGGGGAAAGAATACTCGTAGTAGCTATAAGATCTCTGCCTTTTTCGTCTTGAAGAGAAGGAGAATTTTTGCTAATAGCTAACAGCGTAATCCTTTCTTTTTCGCATTTTTCATATAAAGCCACCCGAAACTTCCGTTCCCCACCGAAATAGCCGCCGCCATCAAGCAAAAGGTAATTACTACGAGGATCGCTATGCTCGTAGTATGAAAAGTTGGTTTCGCCTTGAAAAAGATCGAGCCCCATTTGACTTTCTAACTCGATCCTTACGTCTGTGAGGAAATTACTACGAGTATGCGCATCGCCAACCACAGTGCATACCCTTTCACGGTAACCCCAGTCAACATCCCGTTCTTTTACTGAGGCATAGGCAACTCGCATGAGGTAGATTCCCCAGTTATTTGCTCTCTTAAGCGTCCTTGTAGAACAATCGACAGCAATAAATCTTCCAGAAAAGGTGCTCATTTTCTTTAAGGGCTTTATTAAAGACGCGTCTGGTTTGGCGGCTATCACTGGTTCCTCTCTTATCTCAGTTACGCTGGTAACTCTTCCTTTGTCAAGGTACCCCTTGAGTTTCTTTTCCATTTCGTCCAAATCCAATCTTATTACATTGTTCACTTGCGACCGTTCCTCATCGTGTTGCTTATGTTGCAAAATTTTTCATTAAAATAGTTGTTTGTTTTTGTTAATTATCTTTTTTGTAGGAAAATATTCAAGGTTATAGTATCTTTTGTTTAAGTGCGGCTTGAGGAACACTCAGCACCAGTTTATATTTTAAGCTGTTGGCTGCTCCCGTTTTCATGAGTATTCCTTTAGTTGTTAACCTTGTAAGATAAGTTGCCACGGTACTGAGGCATATAGGCTCTTTAAATTCTTGTTCGTAAACAGTTTGGATATCTTTTGAGGAGAACCACACAATAGGAAAATGCTTCTGAATTAACGTACGAACTTTTTCATATTTAGTGAGCCCGTTGCCAATACCTGCCGGATTGCTGCTTGGATTGGCTGGCTCGGTTGGCATCCCGCCTAACAGTTCCACCAAATCTAGAAGCCGCTGGGCCTTCTCTCTAGTTATTTGTCCCTCGAAGGCTACAGCATACTTGTTGCCTTCACTATCGAACACTTCAACGCGTATTTTTCTTGCAGGCATTGGTAGCATGCACCACATGTGGTGTTCACAGTTTAACAATTCACAAGTTATAGGTGTTATGGTTAAAATGAAAAAAGAAAAAGTCATTTAAAGGAGGTAAATAGGGAAAAAAAAGGATATTTTCATTTCTTTTAGCTTTACAGGTTTCACAAAGTTTCAAAATAGTGAAAACGGTAAAGAATGTAGGGGAAGTGTTGTTTTCCAGTGGAAGGATAGAGGTGGTTTATTCACAAAGCAGAAACATAAAAAAGTAAATATTTTATGAATAGAGACTGAAAAAGCTGCATTATTAAGTTAATTTCACAATACTTTCACAAAACTGTGAAGAATAAGCGTAAAACAAAGGAAAACAATCTTAAGTCTACACATCAACAAACGGCATGAGAGGATTTATCTTGTTTAGTAGAGTTTACTACTCTTAAGCAATAACTTACTGACACCCCTCTGTTTCCTTTGGAATGCATTACTGTGGGTTTGAAAAAACTTGTGCTAAAATAAAATTTTTAAGTTGTTATTTAAAATGTTTAATAATAATGATTATAATTCTTTTTTACATTTCATCTTTCAGAGTATATTTCTTTTCTTGAAGAAATCAACATTACTTATTAAAAATAAATCAGATTTCCACTGGAAACTTTGGGGTGACTGTGTAAAACACACATATTTATTTTAGCGCCATCTTTAATTTTTAGAAATGTTATTGTTTAATTTAGTTTTTTGTACGGTAGAGCTTATTTTCTCCACTGGAAAATGGGGCTTTACCTTTGAAACAGTGTGAGGGGATGAAATGGACGAAGCAGACATACTTGACAGCGTATTCCAAAAATTTGTTACGAACGCAAAAATCTTTAAGGACAGAGAAGTGCTACGCCACGACTATCTGCCAAATAGACTGCCTCACCGAGAAGAACAGATCCGGCGGCTTGGGGAAACCGTAGCTCCTGTTCTTAAAGGAGCAAGAAGTTCCAACGTTTTAATCTATGGAAAAACGGGAACAGGGAAGACAGCCGTAACAAAATATGTGCTTAGCCATCTTGAAGTTAAGGCTAAGGAATTTCATGCCCCTGCAAGATTTTGTTACTTGAATTGCAGAATGGCGGGTTCAGAGTATCGTATTTTTGCTGCGTTATGCCAAAGTGTGGGCGTAGCTGTTCCTTTTACTGGTCTTTCTGTTGGGGAAGTTTTTGATAGATTTAAGAATGGCTTGGATGCCTCGGGGATAATGTTAATTATAGTTCTGGATGAGGTTGACACTTTAATAAAGGCGCATGGTGACAGTGTTCTTTACGAGTTAACACGAATAAATGAAACGTTAACTAAAAGTAAAGTATCAATTGTTGGCATATCTAATGATCTTCGGTTGAAGGAGTATCTTGACCCTCGCGTTTTAAGCTCACTTAGTGAAGAAGAAATTGTTTTCAAACCATACGATGCAAGTGAACTGCGAAACGTTCTGTTTGAACGTTCAAAGCTGGCGTTTTTTGACAATGTCCTATCAGATGCAGCATTAAGTCTCTGTGCTGCTTTGGCAGCTGCAGAACACGGTGACGCTAGGCGTGCGTTGGATTTGTTGCGTGTTGCCGGAGAAATTGCAGAAAGACAAGGTGCAATGGTAGTCGTTGAGGATCATGTTAGGGAGGCAGAGAAAAGCATCGAGCATAACCGTGTGGTTGAAACTCTTAAGAATTTAACTTTGCATTCTAAATTGGTGCTTTTGAGTGTTTACCATTTAACTAAAGTAGACGCTCAGCGTGCGATAACTGGTGAAATATATGATGTTTACAGTGAACTCTGCGGGGAGCTAGGGCTTGCGCCATTGACACAACGACGTTTAGGCACACTGGTAAGCGAACTGGATTCTATGGGCTTGTTAAACACCAAGGTCGTAAGTATGGGAAGATATGGACGCACAAAAAAGATTAGATTAGAGATAGCCCGCAGTAGTATTAGAGATGTTTTTGCTAATGACGGTAGGCTCGGGCGATTGGTTGAATATGAAGCAAAATGCCTTACAAAACATGCCAGTGGTCGGAGTTGAGGATGGAAGTTTCCAAAAGGGAATAACACGAAAAACGGTTCTTGCTGCAGTGTTGCTTAAGAGATATGCTCTTGAAGATGTACGAACAGCTGATATACTTGTTGACGGCTTAGACGCAACAGAAAAACTCATAAAACTCTTGCGTGGATGGATGTTTAACGTTGTTTTTCTCGCCGGCATTTCTTTTGCTGGTTTCAATGTTGCCGACCCGAAGAAGATTCATGAACAGTTTAGAACGCCTGTTATTGTGGTAACGCGAACCAAACCTGACAATATGGCAGTGAAAAGGGCTCTCCAACGTCATTTTGAAGATTGGGAGACACGGTGGGATGTTTTTGTGAAATTGGGACCTTTTCTTGGGATTGTTACCTCTGTTGGTAAGCAACCAATTTACGTTGCAACAATAGGCGAAAACCCCAGTTGGGCATGTAAACTCGTTAGAACATTGTGTGTTTGCGGTCGTGTTCCGGAGCCAATTCGCGTTGCGCGGCTAATTGCACGAGGGCTCTCCTAGTTAAATGGAATAATAGTGACTTCAAGCGTTTGAAGGTTCACTACTGGAACTTTTCCAGGAGTAGGAACCAGCCCGAGCCGGCGCATGTAACTTGTTTGTTCTTGCCATCCGCCTGAATTTACAACTAAGACTCCCCGATAATTTGTATGCCCTAAAACATGCACGTGACCAGCATGGAAAATGTCTGGGACGCGTTCTATAACGAGGAAGTCTCTGTTTTCTGGGGAAAGCGGAGTTTTTCCACCGTATGTTGGTGCTAAGTGGCGGCTCTGTAATAGTAGTTTCATGGCTTTTTCTGGGTGGTTAAAATCCATTCCGGGAATTGTGGAGGTAATGTCATCTAAGCTACGTCCGTGGTATAACAATAATTCTACATTGTGCAGACTTAAGAAGCAAGGGTTTCCAAACGAATGCACATTTCGTGATTCTTCTAATGTTTTCAAATAAGTGTTTGCAATTGCCGGTTGGGGCAAGGCTTTTCTTGGGGCGTCATGGTTTCCGGGTATAATTATTACTTCTATGTAGTCTGGTATCTGCTCAATATAATTTGCAGCAAGTTTATACTGTTCATACACATCACGCACAGCCAACTCTTTCACTTGGTTAGGATAAACTCCTATCCCGTCTACAATATCCCCCGCAACTAAAACATATTTAACGTGGCTTGCCATTTCCCTCATAGCGTCATTTCCATATTTGCCGTTAAGCCACAATATGAAACGACTGAACACTTCTCTTTGAAATTTTGTGCTACCAACGTGCATGTCTGAAGTTAAAACGGCATAAACTGGAACTGGGGCTTTGCGTTGAGGTTTTTGGGCGATGTCCGGTAAAATAATATCTTCAGCAATTAAGAGGTTGCTTCTGGTCTTTGCGACACTTAAACAAACAACTTGGTCAAGCATGAGTAAACGTGCTTTTTTCTGTAACTCTTCTGGCGCGTTCTGAGGCACGAGCACCATCGTGTTCGCATGTAAATCTTCAATTGTCAGTAGTATTTTCTGTTTGGATTCCCTCTTTTCTGTTATTATCCCTATTACTTTGAGTTTAGCGTTTGGAGGCGCCTTCAAAGCATCAATTACAGACGCTGCACTTTTAACGTCCACTCGCTGCCTCAGCAACTTTCCTATTCGTTCAAATCGGTCACGAAAATATCCAAGATAATCCTCTACTGTTCCATTTGAGCTCAGCTTGCCAGTCGGGTCATCAATAACCTTTATTTGAGCGTCAACTTCCTTCGCGTAGGCATGGAACGGTTTTTTCCCTTCAGTTATTTGCGGTTCTTTTAGTTCTTGTGGCTTTTCCTCTGGCAGCTGAATTACAATTTCTTTTGCAGACTCCGGCTTTTTGACCACTTCTTCCAAAAAACTTTTTTCAATAAACAGGGGCTTTTCCTTTTGAGTCTCTATTTTCTTTAATAACTTGCCTATGATTTCTGTTGGGTCTTCTGTTGCTGCTAACGTGCTTAAAAACTCGAACGCTTCCTTATTTAGCTGGTATCCTGCCGAAATTGTTAGTTCAACGGCTTTTTGTAGCTTTTCTATTCCGCTCATATGTGCATAGTTCTCCAATCTTGCCTTTTGGGCACTATTATGTAGCCTTCCGCCTTGTCTCCTATAGCTTCTGTGTGGTTATGTATATGGAGATAGGCTGTTAAAGCGGCTGTTATGGCGTCAAGCTCATGCGGTGTTAACACGCGAGTTCTTATGTCATCTTCTAATCCCATGTTCTTGAAAGCTGTTTGAATTTCTCCCCAATTTTTTAGCGGCATCCCCAAGGCTTTACGTGTTGAAGTAGGATGCACTTCTATTACGTTATATCCTTTTTCCCCTATTAATTTGTTCAATTTAATGGCACGTAATGTAAGCATTCTCATTGATGTCAAAACAGGCGGAAAAACACGGTACCCTTTCCTTATCATTTCTCTGTCTGCTTTTCTCAATAATCCTTTCCGAGGAAAACTAAATGGAGCATCTATTGCAATGAGGACTGGATCATATTTAGTAATATTCTCCAAAATTTCTTGGTCATCGTACAACAAACATGCCTTAATCTTCTTATTTTTCCAAAACGCCCATCCTGAAGGATTCTTTGGTGTTCCAGCTAAATCTATACCAATTATACATTCTTTCTTCAATTTCAACACACATGCTTAGATTTATAAATTGGCGTTTTGTTTAGATATGTTAATATTCGAAGTCTGAACATTAACTTTGAGAGTATGGCGATACGTATGAGCGAATTACGCAAAGTCCAACGTACTCCAACCGGAACCTTTTTCGTGTGTTTACCCCGCACTTGGGCGGAACAGTATGGTTTGAAAAAAGGGTCTATCGTAGCCATTAGCGAAACTGCCGATGGCAAGCTCTTGATAGACACCAAGTACAATGTGGAGCCTTCTCCCCTTACTGCCAACTTGAAGCCTGGACCATACTTGGGGCGTGAGATTATTGGCAAATATTTACTTGGATTTGACATTATTCGTGTTGAGTCAAAGGAACGTATTAGCTTTGAGGTGCGGGATGCTGTCAAAAAAACTGTTAGTCGTTTGGTTGGGTTAGAAATTATTGAAGAGGACTACGCAAAAATTGTTTTGCAATGTTTGCTTGAGCCGTCGGGGTTTCCGCCTGAGAAAATTCTCCGTCGCGGCTATGCGATTGTTTCGAGCATGCACCGAGATGTTGTTAACTCTTTTACTGACGGAGATGTACAGCTAGCTAAAAGCGTCATTGCGCGCGACGACGAAAGTAACAGGCTTTATTTTCTCTTAGTACGTATCTTGCGCACAATAATTCAGAATCCAAGTTTAAGCGACAAACTAGGTGTTAGCCCAATTGAGTGCTTGGATTACCGGTTAGCGGCAAGCCTTGTAGAAGCAATCGGAGATGAATGTGTGCGCGTGGCAATGAAAACTGTTGAGTTGAAAGAGACGAAGCTTGCTGAAGATTTAAAGAAACTGTTTGTAGACTTTCACATGCTCTGTTTTGAGGCTCACGAAAACGCATTAACTTCGTTTTTTGTGGGTGACATCGCCTTGGCGGAGAATGTGCGGAATATGCGAGAAAAAATTGACAAAGCATTTACTAACATTGAAAGGGTTGCACGGGCTCAGTCGCTCGATGTTGTGCCACAGATTCTAGCAGCGGCTTCGTTCTTAAGACAAATCTATGAACATAGTGTTGACATAGCGGATTTGGTCATGCCTAAAAGGTAAAGTCTAACTACTTTAGAAAGAAAGTTTTTCTACTTTTTGTGGAGCTTTGCTCAACGAAACATTTTCCTCTATTCTTAATTCACGGGAGTAGTGAACTTCGCCGTCTATGCGGCAATGAGATTCGATAACAACATTTTCGCCGTAAACATTCCTTGCGTAGGCTCCTTCTCTCATTAAAATTTGTTTTCCAAAGAGATCTCCCACACTAGCATTTTTGTTGATAACAACTCGCTCTGCTCTTATTGGCCCGTGAACCTTGCCTCTATGGCCGATCTCCACAAAACGCGCTGTCACGCCTTCCGTTGTTCTTATCGAGCCACCAACTTCCACATGGTCTTCTACCGTAACTTTTTTTGCACTTAATGCTCCGCCCACTTCGATATCTTTTGCGGTAATTTCCCCGCCTATTTCGACTATGCCTCCTACTTCCAATTCACTAGAAAGCTTCAAAGATTTGCCAACTTCCAATCTGCCACCTACATCGATTTCCACGCCTTCTGCTGCTCCAGTTATCTTTACTTTTCCGCCAACATCAATATCTTCAAAATTTAGGTCGCCTTTAACTTCTAATGAGCCTCCTACATCTATTTTGCGTCCCTTGTTTTTGTTGGAGAGACAGGCGATTCCGCCAACATCGATTTCTTCAAATTCTAATTGGTCATCTGACTCAAAGCTTCCGCCGACATTTATTTCGTCTATTTTTCCTCCTTTTACTTTGGCGGTTCCTCCTACCTCAAGTGTTTTGATGTTACTTTTTGATTCAATGAGGAGTCTTCCTCCCACGTCAACGTCGGCTGCTTCGACTTCGCCTTTGGCTCTGAAACTTCCGCCGACATCTATGCCTTCTGCCTTTAGTGCGCCTTCTACGTTTAGGCTTCCACCCACATCTATTTTTTCTGCGACCAAGTCTTTGCTGACATGTAATGCCTTGTCAATGTCCACATGCTTTGCGGCCATTTTTCCGTAGACCTTCAGTTGTCCATCTTCAATTTCAACTGAATTTTTTATTTCCAAGTTTCCATGAATAGTCACGTCGTCTTCTGCTTCTAGATTCTCCGCTGATAGGTCGCATTCGAAAGTGTTGTTTCCTTCGCAGTAAATGTTGCCGAGAACGTTTACTTTAGGAGGTGTTCCTTTTCCTTTTATGATTGAGTTTCTGCCAACTCTTAGGTCAGCATTTACTACATCTAAAGTTACAGTGCTTTTTGACGGGATAGTTATTTTTTCACTCATTTTAAATCCTCACCTTAATCTTTTTTACAATGTTTAAAAAGGGGACTCACATGTAGTGACTAGTTTTTGTCTCAATTGGTTGTTGTTCTTAGTTTGCAGTATGTTGCTTTTGCTCTTTCCATTTCTACCTTTGCCTTGCAGGTTTCATCTGTCTCAGTTCTAATTAATAATGCAGAATTTGACTTGGTTAACTTGATATTGATGTTTTTAATGAACCCAAACAGTTTTGCTCCTATAGTAACTTTCTTCTGCGATTCTCCCTTCAAACTTACCTCATTCTTTATATGACGTACCATTTTTCATTCACCTCGCTTTTTTAACTAAAACCAGATAACCTTCTTCACCTCTTAAAAGGCGACGCACATAAAGAGAACACATTCGGTAGTTACAATTTGTTACTGTTCCTCTAAAGCAGCGAAGAACTTTCGCATTCTCTTGAATGTTTCCAAATATTCCAAACCCCATTTTGTTGCTCTATACTTCTTTGCGTCGTTTACTGTTACTTCGCGAACAAATCCGTGAGAGACCAGAAAATTCAAGATCTTCTTTGTTCTGTCCACGGGCATGTTGGCGCCGTAAGAGATTCTTGTTAAGGAACATAGTCCCTTCATCGCTATTATTTCTATGATATTTGCGTAAATATCGTACTTTGTTCTTCTCTGTTCATTTGACAATGGTTGCTTCCTCAAATTACGTTACTATTAAATGCTGCATGCTTAATCTTAATTTTGGTGATGCCTATTGCATTCTACACCTTTCGGCGTCAAACAATACCACATTGCATGCAAAAAAGGCGACTTAACCAAATGTTTACTTGCACCCGGCGACCCTGACCGCGTTCCGAGAATTGCCCGCTTCTGGGATTCTGCTCATGAAGTTTCTTGCCACCGTGAGTTTCGAAGTTTCACAGGAAAATACAAGGGAGTTCCAATTTCTGCCATGTCCAGCGGTATTGGTCCTGCTTGCATGAGCATACTTGCTAATGAGGCTTCTCGCGTAGGCGTGGAGACATTTATTCGTGTGGGCAGCACGGGCGCGATACAAAAACACATTGAATGTGGCGATGTGATTATTTCCTCTGCTGCTGTACGCCTTGACTGCACAAGCAACTGTTACATTATGCCCGAATATCCCGCTGTTGCAAACTACGAAGTCTTATTGGCTTTGATTGAAGCGGCTGAATGCTTGGGCATAAGCAACTATCACGTGGGCGTGACAGCAACAACCGCAGATTTCTACGCTGGACAAGACCGCCCAACAAAAACAGCAAAAAATGGCAGTCTACTACTGGCATTACAAAAGGCTGGAGTGCTAAATTTCGAGATGGAAACCGCCACGTTATACACTCTTGCAAGTCTTCTCGGGTTACGCGCAGGTTCAATATGCGCTGTTTACGCCAACAGATGCACAAACGAATTTAAACCACAAGCAGGCGAAGAAACCGCAATAAAAATCGCAAACGAAGCAGTAAAAATACTTAATGAATGGGACAAAACAAAACATAAACGCAAAAAACAATGGTTTTTCCCATCGCTTCTCTCCGAATAATGAAAACTCTTTTAGAAGACAAACACGCTTCACCTAATTAAGCCGGGGTGGCGGAGCGGTTAACGCGCTGGCCTCGAGATCCACCAGCCTATATATAAGGGGGCTAGGAGAAAAAAGCACAAGCAAGCCAGTGGGCCTTCGGGCTCGCAAGGGTTCGAATCCCTTCCCCGGCGCCATAATGTTAAACTATTGATTGCGCAGAGTTTAAGTGTATGAAAGCGACTGCTGTTGCGCATCCTATTCAAGGCTTAATCAAGTATCATGGATTAAGAGATGAAAAGCTGAGAATTCCCTTTCACGATAGCATATCTGTTTGCATCGAAGCCTTGCACACTACGAGTACGGTTGAGACGGTCAATTCGTCAAAGAAAGACTCTGTGATAATAAATGGAAAAGAGGCTGTGGGCAAAGATTTTGAAAGAGTCGAAGCTGTTCTAAACAAGTTAAGAAACCTTACCAGCTATTCGGGAAGTTTCAAAGTTGTGTCCCAAAACAGTATAACTGGCGGAAAAGGGTTGGGTTTTTCTGCTTCCGCTTTCACCGCTCTTGGCACTGCTACTTGCGCCGCCTTAAGCTTTGAGATTGATTATATTTCACTTTCTGAATTGGTCAGACTCGGCGCGGGTTCCGCCACAAAAAGTCTTGCCGGAAGCTTCGCAATATGGTACGCAAACAAGAATGGCAAATCATATGCTGAGCCAATTGTAGAGCCAGAAACTGTGAATTTGGGCATGGTTATTGTTCCAATATTTTCTGCGATTAAAACAGACGAAGCACACAGCGAAGTCCTCAGCTCCCCATTATTCAAGGCTAGATTAAAATACGTGACAAAAATCGCCAAAACAATGAAACACGCTATAGAAGTGGGCGATATTGCTACAATAGGACAGCTTGCTGAAGAAGACAGCTTAAATCTTCACGCTAGCACCATGACTGGCGAAGCGCACATGATTCTTTGGGAGCCTGAAACTGTGCGAATAATAAAAGAAGTGCAGAAAATGCGATGTGAAGGCATACCTGCGTGGTTTTCAATGGATACAGGGCCATCAGTATTCATTAACACTTACGCCAACCATATGGAAAACATAGCTGATAGGCTTCGTGAAATAGGCTTTTCTAAGGTTATAGTCAGTAAAGTCGGTGGCAAACCATTTCTTAGCAAAGAACACCTTTTCTGATGCAGTTGCTTTACCCCAAAAATATGTTACTGTCTGCTCAACAAGCTCTTTTATTACTACGCTATCTTCGTTGTTACTACTGCCTTGATATTCCGTTTGTTCTCTGGTATCTTAACAAATTTTACGCCAACATTGTTTAGAATTTCTTCTACCGCCTTTCTTGCCGCTTTCTTTGTTGGGTATTCTCCTTTTAATTCAATCCACGGTAAAGTATCATCAACTTTTATCCATACTGCGTACAAATGCTTCACCATTATTAGACTTGGAAAAGGTTAGAATTCTGGTAATTAAAACAGTTATGAATTTTTAGTAATGATTTTTGTTAAGTTTTTGGAAACTTATTTAAGGGATGCTGTACCAATCGTTAGGGTTTAGGAGCGACTATTTGGGTGGAAATTGAAGGTACACTTGGAAAAGCCATGTTGAAGGGGTGCCTATGGATGAACGGAGACACAGAAAGTTCAGAAGAAGGTGAACAAAGTGAAGCTAGCCAACAGTCCAAACTGCACTTACGAGGAGTTTCCATTAACAACGCGTACAGCAAGAAAACACACCCAACAAGTTTTCACTTTTAGACTAATTCAAAATCTCTTCTTGTGTAATATCTTCCAGAAGGAGGCATCACGCCGATGAATCACACTGTAAACGCAAAGCCTTTCCTTAAGACGTTTAGAGAAACTCTAATTGCCTTCTCCTTTGATGTCGGCGGGTTACTTGCTGGCTTCTTTGTCGCTCTTCAACTTGGCGTTTTCCAGCAGTCTCCTTGGGCTATTGCGCTGTATTCTATTATTGTAAGTGCAAAAGGTGTTATTGGAGGTTTGCTTAGTGGACGTTTAAGCACAGCATTACACATCGGTACAATTTACCCACGCTTTCTCAAAAACACTGAGAGTTTTTACAAGTTGTATGCGGCTCTTGTAGTCATCACTTTTGTCACTAGTATAGTGATGAGTATGTTCTCCTTAGTTTTTGGTCTTCTTTTCTGGGGTATCTCTTTTGCAGATTTTCCGGCAATCTTAGTGGTGGTTGTAGCTACTATGACTTTGGGATTAACAATCACTTTGATTACTATGATGGTTGCGTTTATCACTTTTAAGAAAGGCATAGACCCTGATGTTGTTGTATACCCTGTAATGTCGACTGTTGCTGACATACTCATAACAATATTCTATATTCTCGTGCTAACCTTGTTCTTTCTTTCTGGCGCGTTTGGCGTCTACGCTCTACTTTTTATCACTTTAATTCCTGTGATTCTAATTGTTTACATTATACCTCGGAATGTCCATAGTAAGGAGTTCATGAAAACTGTTAAAGAGTCTATGTTTACAATGTTATTTGTTGCAATCATCGTTAATGTTACCGGGACTGTTCTAAAGAGAATAAGTAGTATTGTAGGGGATAGAAGGGAAATTTACACAGTTTATCCCGCGCTGATAGATTTAGTAGGTGATGTAGGATCTGTTGTCGGCTCAACTGCAATGACAAAGCTTGCTTTGGGTATGCTTAAATCGTCTATGTCTTCCATAAAACAGCATAGTGCCCAGATTTTCAGTGCTTGGTTAGCGTCAATCTTATATTTCGTCCTTCTTGGTGTTTTATCTTTGTCAATAAACGGCCTATTTCTATTGTTTAACTTCTTCAATTTGATTTTGATTTTATTAGTAGCGAATATGATTGCAGTTGCAGCGATAATTTTAGTGTCATATGCCCTTTCAATCTTAACATTTCAAAAAGGTCTGGACCCTGATAATTTCGTTATTCCCATTGAAAGTTCATTTGCTGATAGCATGACCTCTATTGCATTGCTTGTTGCCTTATTTTTGGTTGGCTTTCTTTTTGGAGGATAGGGTTAAAATATTCTTTACCTTATACTTTGCCTTGGAGCGACCTTAAAAGTATGCCTCACTTCGAAAAAATCGAATACAAACCCATACCGGTTAGAGACTTACTTTTGGAGATGAAGAACATTTCTGAATTGATGATTGATTTGGCTTATTCTGCCGCCTTATTCAATGATAAAGAGCTTGCAAAGGACATACTAGAACTTGAAGGGCACGTTGACACGCTTGCTTACCTTTTAGACATGACTGTTATGATAGCTGCGAGAGACTCTAAAGACGCAGAAGCTTTGGTTGGCGTTTCTACTGTAGCTGCGGCTGCAGACAAGATTTCAGATGCTGCTGCTGATATCGCTGCGATAGTTACACAAAATATTGGCGTACATCCCGTTGTGAGTGAAATCTTTGAAAGGGTTGAAGAACGCTTAACACGAGCTAAGGTAGCTAAGGAGTCTGTGCTTATTGGAAAGAGTATAGGCGAGTTGGACTTGGCGGCGAGAATGGGTGTCGACATAATTGCAATTTGCCGAAATAAAGATTGGATAATAGACCCTAAAGAAACTGAGCGCATTCAAAACGATGATATCCTTATAGTCCGTGGCGCCCCCACAGGCGTCAAAGAATTTAAAGAGCTCATCGAAGGAAGAACGATGGATGCTAGAGATACGATGATGGAAAAGCGGCGCCAAAAACAATTCGAGGAAATCGTTAATCGCTTTGTTGAATTAAAAGACACTTCCGAATTAATGATGGATTTAGCCTACTCTTCATTATTGCTGAATAGTAAAGAATTAGCAGATGAAGTTCAAAGGCTCGAGGAGTGCGTCGATAAACTACACACAGAATTTGAACTGCTTGTTTTATCTAGCTCCTTCAAAAAAGAAGAAGCTAAAGGCTTCCTTGGGCTGATAAGGTTAGGCGTTGTAACTGAAAAAATAGCGGATGCCGCAGCGGAGATTGCTGAGGTTGTTTTAAGAGGCATTGAACCACATCCCATTCTTAAAATAACCATAGAAGAAGCTGAAGAAACTGTTACTTTTGTTAGAGTCACCGAAAGCTCTTCTTTAGCAAATAAGACTTTAAGGGATGCTAAAATTCCGAAAGAAACAGGCATGTGGGTTTTGGCGATAAGAAGAGGAGACAAGTGTATAAGACCAAGGCCAGAATCGAAAATTGAAGTAGGTGACGTTTTGATTGCTTCTGGTTATGCTGGTGGGGAGGAAGACATAAAAAAATTGGCTTCTTCATGACTTGTACTGTTCAATTGTTAGGTAGTTAGTTAGGATACTTATTTTGGATTCGCTAATACTATAAACTCGGAATCCGATTTAATGTAAAGGAGGCTGTTAACTACGAAAAAGAAACAATCAATTACAGAAACTCAGAGCATTACATGCCCAAATCCTTCTTGCAGAAGAACTTTCTCTAATCCAATAAAAGCTGAAAATTTGGGTTCAAAAAAGGTTGAAGTTTACGATGCATGCCCCTATTGCTTGACGGAAATAATAGTAGAAGAAACTCCGTTAATCCCTGAAGAGAAACAAGAACAGAAAGTAAAGAAACTAGAAATTGAAAAACCCACGGTGCCCTTTCCTCCCGAAAAACCAATAAAAAAACCGGGCTGCGAACACCATTTTGGATATCTTAGTCAGCGTTCCTCAAAAGAAAAAATTCCGGAAGAATGCATGACGTGTGAAAAGATAGTGCAGTGTATGCTCAAAAACGTGACAGGTTAAGTTGGTTATCAATGATACGCACATGCTCTTTTAAGCTGTCATATTTCTTTTTACAAAATGTGTAGGGGACAGTATTAATTGGCAGCAACTTTGCAGAGACGCACCGGCACAGTCACATCGGCTCTTCCTCAATCGAAGACGCTGAACGCTGAAACAGTGACGAGCATCGCTACGAGTTTTCTTAAACGAATTGGGCACAAGGGCGGTTTGAAACCTAAAAGGGTTTCATTAGAAGAAGGAATCTACACTGTTGAGGTAGAGATGAAAAAACTTACTGCCCTCGTGAGAATTGACGCTGAGACGCATGAAATTAAAGAATACGAAATACAACCAAAGGGTGAAGAAACTCCTTTTATTTCGATTTCTCCCAAAGTCATAGTTGTTGTATTTGGCGTTGCGGCAACCGTTTATGTCGCATTTCATTTTGTGTTTAAAATGTTCGGGCTATAAAATACGACTTTTAGTAAGTTAATATTCTTTAATATAAAATAAGTATAGAAGCCGTGTTCCTAGCTAACAAGTTTTTGAGGGTTGCTGTTACTTTTCGCTTTTCTTCTTCCTTTCTGGCTTTTTCTCTTCTTCAGGTGGTGGGGGAGGTGGTGGCTCTAATGGCTTTTCTTCTTCCTTTTTCTCTTCCATTTCACTAGTTATCTCTTCTATGGGTTTTGGTGGTGGTGTCGTCGCCATGGTCCATCCTATCCATGCACCTATGGCCATTATGGCAATGAAGGCTATGAAAACGGGCACTGCGACAACCCAGAAGCGTATTGCAGTTAAATCTGCCTCTGCTGTTGATACTCCAAAGACTGAAAGCCATTGTGGGAAGAATAATGTCAGAATATAGAAAATTGCAATCACAAAGCAGACTATGAATATTATTCCGCCTATTGATTGGTCTTTACTAACCATATTTACATCACCATATGTAAGCCATGTTTACCTTCTTACACCTTTTAAAGTTTACCATTGTTTTCAGTGTGTTGTCATATCGTTCCCATTTCCCATGTTGCCAGATATTCTTTCTGCTCGTTTGTTAGTTCGTCTATTCTTATTTTCATTGCGTCAAGTTTCAGTTTTGCCACGGTTTCGTCTATTTCTTTTGGAACCAAGTAAACTTTTGGCGGCATCTTTTCACTTTTGACTAAATGTTCCACGCACAAAGCTTGGTTTGCAAATGACATGTCCATGACTTCTGAGGGATGTCCTTCCGCCGCTGCTAAATTCACGAGTCTTCCTTCAGCTAGAAGATATAGTCTTCTTCCGTCTCTGAGTGTGTACTCTTCAAGGTTTGGTCTGATATTCCTTTTTGATGTTGATAGCTCTTCTAGGTCTTTTATGTTTATTTCTACGTTGAAGTGTCCGCTGTTGGCTAGTATTGCGCCGTCTTTCATCTTTTGCATGTGTTCTTTTCTTATGACGTTGATGTCGCCTGTGGCTGTTACGAATATGTCGCCGATGGCGGCGGCTTCGGTTATTGGTATTACGCGTAGTCCATCCATTGCGGCTTCAAGTGCTCTGAGCGGGTTTATTTCTGTTATTATGACGTTAGCTCCCATTCCTTGTGCTCTCATGGCAATTCCTCTTGAGCACCATCCATAACCGCAAATCACGAAGTTTTTGCCTGCTAGGAGAATGTTTGTTGCTCGGAGGATGCCATCTATTGTGCTTTGTCCTGTTCCATAGCGGTTGTCGAATAAGTATTTAGTGTAGGCGTCATTCACGGCTATAATTGGATATTTTAGTGCACCAGTTTTCTCCATAGCCCGCAGTCTTAGAACACCGGTCGTTGTCTCTTCCGTTCCGCCTTTAATGTTTGGTAATGCTTCTGTTCTTTTGCTGTGAACTGTCCCAACAAGGTCTGCTCCATCATCAAGCGTTATCATAGGCTGCTGGTCTATTACCTTTTCAACACACCAGTAATATTCCTCAGTTGTCTGTCCTCTCCATGCAAAAACATTAACGCCCTTTTCTGCCAGGGCTGCAGCTACGTCGTCTTGTGTAGAAAGAGGGTTGGAACCGCACAACGCAACTTTTGCTCCGCCAGCGAGAAAAGCATCAACGAGAACAGCGGTTTCTTTCGTCACGTGCAAGCATGCGCCTAGGGTTAGGCCTTTGAAGAGTTTCTCTTTGTTGAACTTCTTTTTTATTTGGTTTAGGACTGGCATATGTTTTGAAGCCCATTCTATTTGTAGATGTCCTTTCGAAGCTAGAGTTGAGTCTTTTACTTTGAAATTTCCCATTCGATTTTTCCCTTCTCCAATGTTCATTCAAAAATTGCCTATTTAACGTTGGCGTTTAATCTTTCAAGAAGTTTGTTTTTGGCTTTTTTCACTTTTTCGATTACTTTTTCAACGTTTAATGTTAGTAATTTTCTGTTTTCCATTACTATCTTTCCGTTTATTATTACTGTTTCTACATCTGAGGCTTTTGCAGCATAGACCAGATGGCTTGCTTCGTTGTAGATTGGATAAAGACGCGGGCTGTCCATGTTAACAATTGCCAAATCTGCCTTTTTTCCGGTTTCTATTGAGCCTATTTCCGTTTCCCATGAGAGGGCTTTGGCTCCTTCTATTGTTGCCATCTCCAGAACTTTTCCGGCGGGCATTACTGTTGGATTTTTGTTGACTCCTTTGTGTAGTAGAGCGGTTGTTTTCATAACTTCAAACATGTCTGCAGTGTTATTTGAGCAAGGACTGTCGGTGCCGAGTGAAACTGTTATGTTTTTCTCAAGCATTTTTGGGACTGGGCTTATGCCCGAGGCAAGTTTAAGATTTGAGATTGGGTTATGGGAAACTTTTACATTTTTGCTACTTATTACTCTCATGTCACTATCTGTTAGCGCCACGCAATGCGCGGCAATGACATGCTCATCTAAAACTCCTAATGAGTCCAAATACTTCATGATTCCATTTTTTACGTTGACATTAAAGGTTCTGCGGATTTTTTCTTTTTCATCTTCTGTTTCGGCAACGTGAATATGCCAAATTACCGGTGCGCCCCGCGAGCCATACCTTTCATTTAGGGTTTCTCTTATCTTTTTTAGTTCTTTCATGTATTCTGGGTCTACAGTATACGGCGCGTGGGGGTCAACGCTGACACGTATTGTGCCATTTGCTTTGTTGTGCCAGTTCTTTGCCAAATCTTCTAATGCTTTTTTGTCTTCGTTTTTTCTCCACGAAAAACACACATGCCCTACTATGCCACGTAAACCAGCATCAGCGAATGCTTTTGCTTCATTTTCTTCTGGCGTATAATGATACATTGTGTTGACGGTGGTTGTTCCACCCATTATTGATTCAATCGCCGTTAACAAGGCGCCTACGTAAATGTCGTGGGGTGTCATGTGTTTTTCTATGGGCCATATCCATTTTTCAAGCCATTCCTGAAGTGGCAAATCGTCTGCGTATCCTCGTAGTAAACTCATGGCGGCATGCTGATGTGTGTTCACAAGTCCTGGTATGACCACTTTGCCTTTTACATCTATTTTTTCGTAGCCTCTTCCATATTTTCTTTTTAGTTCATGTGTTTTCCCCATGTCTGCTATGGTTTGTTCTTCTATTGCGATTGCGCCTTCGCGGATTATTTTTCGGTTTTTCATTGTGAGTATTGTTCCGTTTTGTATGAGAATGTTCATGCGTGAGCACTTCTTTTGTTTATTTTTGTTTGCATCGCTATATTTTTAACTTATAATCGACACCTTTCGTTTTGGTGGTTTCGTGCCAGAGTTAAAGGTTGAGCGACTGGAAGAGTATATATCAAGTGTTTATAAAAAGCCTGTAAAGGTTACCCGTGTTGCTCCTCTCGGTGGTGTGGGAATTACTGACTTGAAAGGTTTTGGATACGGTGTGCCATGGCTTATAGAGTTTAACATTGATAAAGAGCTCAAACGCGTTGTTTTGGAGACAATGCGCCCAGAAGGCTTCGGACATGACCACTTTTCTGACAGAGCTGCTGTTCTGCTTTGGCAACATTCTACCTTTAACAAACTGCCTAGGCATGTGCGTTCAGTTGATGTGGGCGCATTCACAGTTGATGGAGAGACGTTAAAATCGGTTGGCGATTGCAGCGAATTTTTCTTGTTAACTGAATTTGTAGGCGACGGTGTGCTTTATCATAATGATTTGGACCGCATTAAGGAATCGGGCTTCATGAGAGATTCGGATGAAGAACGGTGCGTGGCGCTGTCTGAGTATCTCGCTGAAATTCATTCAGTGAAGAAGGATGCTTCTGGGCTTTATGTAAGGCGTATTCGTGACTTGCTTGGGCACGGCGAAGGCATTTTCGGGTTAACTGACAGCTACCCAAGCGGTTTAGGCTACGTGGACGAGAAATTTTTTGTCGAGTTCGAAAAGGCTTGTTTGGAATGGCGTTGGCGGCTTAAACGCAAGACGCATAGGCTTTCTCAAGTGCATGGTGATTTTCACCCGTGGAATGTCTTGTTCAAACAAGGATTAGATTTTGTAGTGTTGGATCGCAGTAGAGGCGAATGGGGCGAACCTGCAGATGATGTGAGCGCTATGACAATTAATTATCTCTTTTATGCCTTGCAAGGTTCTGGAAAGATTGAGGGGCCCTTTGAAAGGTTATTCCTGCTTTTCTGGCGAAACTACTTAGATAGGACAGGTGATGAGGAGATTTTAAGTGTTGTTCAGCCATTTTACGCTTGGCGAAGTCTCGTGTTGGCTTCGCCTGTGTGGTATCCGAATTTGTCTGTGGATGTGCGCAAGAAGATTTTCCGTTTTGCCACTCGTGTGTTGAAGGCTAAGGAGTTTGAATTTGAAACTGTCGATTTCTACTTCAAATAGCTTATACCGCTGCTAGGCCTGCGTGGCTAACATGAGAGTTAAAGAATAAATAGTTTCTCAACTACATCTGTTCGTCTGTGGTGGCTGTGGTTGGACGCGGTTAACTCTATTAACGATTTGAAGCGGACACTTAAAGAAATTGGTTATTCTGATAAGGCGGTAGAAGAAATTTTGAAATGGTACCAAAAGCGCAGCTCCTAACAAGGATGAGTCGCGTGAAAGGCGTTTACCTTTTAATCGTTTCAATCGCTAAACCAATGCAAGTTCGCGTTGGTGCGTTGGGTAACATCTCTTTTGCAAAGGGCGTCTATGCATATGTAGGTTCTGCCCAAAACAACCTGGAAAAACGTGTAGAACGGCATCTAAAAAAGGTTAAGCGAAAATTTTGGCACATTGATTACTTGCTTGAGAATGAAAATGTGAAGATTTTACAAGTATTTTACAAAGCGACTGGAAAATCCGATGAATGCAAGTTGGCTGAAGAAATGAGTAGAAAAGGAACTGCGATAAACGGTTTTGGTTCTTCCGACTGCAACTGCAAAAGCCACTTGTTCCAATTAGACGATTATCAGTCTTTAAAAGAATGTATGCGCTCAATGAAAGTATGACCCATGGAGCGAGCATTATGCCTCAAAATGGTTGGTGCGTCTGGATTACAGGGCTTCCAGGAAGCGGCAAATCTGTTGTCTCAGAGGCTTTGCTAAGGCTTCTGAACCGAAATGGTATCCATGCAGAATTGTTGTCTTCTGACGCTTTGCGCAAGATTCTAACCCCTAAACCCACTTATTCGCTTGAAGAGCGTGACATAGTCTACGCTACACTTGTTTACATCGCTAAACTGTTAACACAAAATGGCGTAAACGTTGTGATTGATGCAACAGGCAATTTGCGATGTTATCGCGAAAATGCAAGAGCCCAGATTCCAAAGTTTATAGAAGCCTATCTCGAGTGCCCATTGGAAGCGTGCATGGAACGTGAGGCAAAAAGAGGAAAAACCTACCATGCGCCAAAGCAGATTTACGTTAAAGCTTTGGAAGGCAAAGCACCAACAGTGCCTGGAATAGGGCAACCATACGAGCCACCATTAAACCCAGAAATAACCTTAGACACTACAACGCATAACCCTGAAGAATGCGCCAAAAAAATATTGAACACCATCTTTGAACGTTTCTCATAATCATACCGCTTAATGCTACAAAATACGGTTTTCCTTTTTAGGCGCGCCTTTAATAGTCTCAATTTCTTCGTTTAAGGCAATTGTGGTTCGTGAAAATTATGCCGGAACTTCCCGAAATAACCGTCATTGCTGGACAAATGAATAAGGAAATCGCAGGAAAAGACATAGTAAGCGTCGAAATAAGACAGCCTAAAAACTTAAACATTCCAGTCGCCGAATTTGAGAAAATAATCAAGGGAAAAACTGTAACCGAGGTTTTTAGTAGAGGAAAATGGATTTTCATAAAACTAACCTCAGCCTACTACTTGCTCGTAAACCTTGGAATGGGAGCTGAACTTCTTTGCTTTGCTCCAAATCAGGCTCTTCCAGAGAAATATCATTTTAAAATGATGTTTTCTGACGAAAGCGGATTTACGATTCATTTCTGGTGGTTTGGTTACATTCACTTGATACACGAGAAAGAATTGTGTAAGCATGAACTTACCGCCAAGCTTGGAACATCGCCAACAGACAAATCGTTCACGGTAGAAAAGTTTAAGGAGTTACTTGCAAACAAGAAAGGAAGAATAAAGGAGTTCTTGCTTGACCAGAAAAACATTGCGGGCATAGGAAATGTTTACGCTCAAGAAATCCTTTTCAAAGCCAGACTACATCCAAACAGAAAAATTCCAACGCTGTCAGAAAAAGAAATTGAAAACCTTTACAAAGCTATCATCAGCACACTAAACCACAGCATTAAATTAGGCGGATTAGCCTACGAAAAAGACTTTTATGGAAAAAACGGCAAATTCACCATCGACGAATTTCTCGTAGGCTACAAAACTGAAAAGTCATGCCCCTTATGTAAAACGACAATAGAGAAAATCAAAACAGGAAGCACATCCTCTTACATTTGTCCAAAATGTCAACAAATAAAATGAGAAAGTGTCAATTCCCGGAGGAGGTTATTCGGCATACTGCAAAGATACTGAAGGAAATATTTTCGGATTCTTTCAACGAGACCCCGAGGCAAGATAAACAATGTCGTTCTTCTTTTTCTATAACTGCTGTTTTCCTCTAATATAATTCCATACAGCCTCTGCTTGCTCTTTCGAAATCATTTTCAATTCGAAAAGTCTGCGGGTTAAATCCGAAACTTTGGAAAGGGCATGTACCTTGTACCCTAGTTTTTCAAGGTTTTCTTTTCCGCCTTGTTCTCGGTCAACAACAACCATGATATGTTTTATTTTTGCTCCCATTTCTTCAAGAGGTTTTATTCCTTCAATCTTTGATGATCCTTCAGAAACGACATCGTCAAAAAATAGTATTCTGTCGTCTTTAGCAACTTCTGCACCGGCAATTCTACCAGTCACTCCGTAGGCTTTCTCTTCTTTTCGCACGATAACGCATGGCAAGTTCACTTTACATGCTATGCTCGGCAGAATCAACGCACCCTTCAGTTCAATGGATGCTACCTTGTCTATTCGTTCAACCGCCATAAGATTCTTTATCTCACAAGCCGCAGCATCCGCAATATTACACAAAGCTTCTGGAGAAGACAGTAAACATGCAAGGTCTATATAATAGGGGCTTAACGCACCTGACTTAATCTTGAAACTACCAAACTTCAAACATCCAGCGCTGAAAAGGCTCTCTGCAACCTTTAACGTATTATCGTTCATGTTCAGAGTCTCCTTCGCAAAGATTACGCTTTTCCAGATTTAACACTTACCAATATTATTGAGGCAACTTGCACTAGACTAGTTTTTCAACAAAACATGTGTTAGTAAACGCACAAATTATTGGTTACACCTAAACATTAACGGTAACGTTTATAACTCATTGTTTTCATTCCTAAAAGACGCGAAGCGGAAAAACAATGGGACATAGAAAAACACATGCGCCAAGACATGGTTCACTTGCTTACTTACCTAGAAAACGCGCTAAACGCTTACTGGCTAGAATTCGCTTCTGGCCAAAAATCGAAGCGGAAACTCCAAGGCTTCTAGGTTTTATTGGTTATAAAGCTGGAATGACCCATGTATTCACGATAGAAGACCGGAAGCGTTCGCCAAATTTTGGAAAAGAAGTAATGCGCTCGGCAACAGTTATAGATGCAACTCCCATGCTCGTATGCGCTATACGCGCTTATACAAAAAACCACTATGGCCTACAACCTTTTTCTGAAGCATGGATGAAGGACCCACCAGACGAACTAGAAAGAGTGTTTACTCTCCCAGAAAACTTCAACACCGAAGAACAACTCAAGAAAATTGAAGAAAACATAGATAAAATAGCAAGGGTTCGCATTATTGCCTCAACTCAACCCAAACAATCAAGCGTTCCAAAGAAAAAACCAGACGTAGCAGAAATCGAAATAGGCGGAGGCACAATCAAACAGCAATTTGAATACGCAAAAAGCTTGCTTGGAAAAACAACATCGCCCACAGAAACATTCAAAGAAGGTCAATACATAGACATCATAGCTGTATCAACTGGAAAAGGCTTCCAAGGACCAGTAAAACGTTGGGGAGTAACGATGCTCCAACATAAAGGAAGAAAAACAAAAAGAGGAATAGCAACCTTAGGCCCGTGGAATCCCCACCACGTAATGTACAGCATCCCCAGAGCAGGACAGATGGGTTTCCACCAAAGAACAGAATACAACAAGCGCATACTAAAAATAGGCACAGATGGAAAAGAAATAACGCCAAAAGGAGGTTTTCTAAGATACGGCGTAGTACGTGGTCCATACATTCTGCTGGAAGGAAGCTTGCCTGGCACTGAAAAACGCCCGATACGCTTGCGATATCCGGCGCGTCCACCAAAACAAGTTGCTGAAGAACCGCCTCAAATCGTATCAGTATCTCTTGAATCTCCGCAAGGCAAGTAACTGGTGAACGCAAATGGCCAAGAAAACTGTCAAAATTTTCAATCTCGAGGGCAAACCCGTTGGAAAAATCAAACTTCCTTCAGTTTTTGAAACGCCACTGCGACCAGATATTATAAAACGGGCAGTTCTAGCCATCCAATCCAGCCGATTCCAACCAAAAGGCAGAGATCCCATGGCTGGAAAACGAACCTCAGCAGAATCTAGAGGCGTTGGTTTAGGCATAGCTAGAATACCCAGAACAAAGGGTCCGGCAGGAAGAGCCGCTTTTGCACCGGGAACCGTAAGCGGCAGAGTGGCACATCCGCCCACTTCTGAGAAGAAAATCATTAAACAGATTCCTAGGAAGGAAAAACGCCTTGCTTTGATGTCTGCGATAGCTGCAACGGCATCTAAGACTATGGTGGCATCTCGTGGGCATTCTATTGAGGATGTCCCAGGGGTTCCGTTAATAGTTACTGATGATTTGGCAGAATTAAAGAAAACAAAAGAAGTTGAGGAGGCACTTACGCGGTTGGGCGTGCTCTCAGACATCTACCGAGTGAGGGAGAGTAGAAAGGTTCGTGCAGGAAGAGGTAAGAGTAGAGGAAGAAGAATCAAACAGGCAGTTGGTCCATTGATAGTTATTACAGAGAACAAGGGAATAGTTGACGCCGCGAGCAACATACCGGGTTTAGATGTAGTTAGCGTTAGAGATTTAAACGCAGAAATTCTTGCTCCCGGAACGCATCCTGGAAGATTAACAATATGGACGAACAGCGCGATTGAAGAGCTTAACAAGTTCTATGGAGGAGGAATTGAAGCATAATGGACCCTTATGATGTTATACTTTACCCGTTAATGACCGAAGCCGCAAGCCTAATGGTTGAAAAAGAAAACAAACTGGTTTTTGCCGTTAGTCTAAAGGCAAATAAAAGCGACGTAAAAAAAGCAGTAGAGGAGCTTTACGAGGTTAAAGTTGAAAAAGTTAACCTTTTAATAACACCACAAGGAGAAAAAAAGGCTTTTGTAAAGCTCCATCCCGACTACAAAGCGGCAGACGTTGCAATCAAGCTTGGAATACTGTAAACCATGTTGAGGAATGATTAATGGGAAAGAGAATTCGTGTTCAAAGACGAGGACGCGGTGGCCCAACCTTTAGGGCATCCACTCACAAAAGACTAGCCCCTGCACAGTATCCTTTGACAATGCTGAAAGAATATTTCGAAAAATCATTGAAAGGCATTATTGAAATGTTGGCCCATGACCCTGGAAGAGGGGCTCCACTTGCCTTAACTAGATTTGAAAATGGAGAAAAATGTTACACTATTGTTCCAGAAGGAGTTTTTCAAGGACAACAAATTCAACTAGGCGGAACGGCTCCAGTTGAGGTTGGAAACATTCTTCCTCTAGGAAGAATTCCAGAAGGCACGATGGTGTGTAATGTGGAACTACGTCCGGGAGATGGTGGCAAACTTGCTAGATCTTCTGGAGCATATGCAATAGTTGCAACACACACTCCTCAAGGGACAATAATTAGGCTTCCCTCAGGAAAAACAAAGTATGTAAGTGACTATTGTAGGGCAACAATTGGAGTAGTCTCTGGCGCTGGCAGAACAGAAAAACCATTTTTGAAGTCTGGTTCAAAATTCCACTTAATGAGAGCTAAAGGACGTAAGTATCCAAGAACTAGAGGAAGGGCTATGGTTGCTGCTGTGCATCCGTATGGAAGCAGCAAGCGAAGTGCACGAAAAGTCACTACTACCTCGCATGGTGCACCGCCTGGACAGAAGGTTGGGTTAATTGCTGCTAGAGGTGCTGGGCAGAAAAAGAAGAAGTTAGCTGAATAGTGCAGCAGAAAGTTTATAGCGTTTAGAGTTACCAATGAGTTGAGGAGAAATGCCCAAAGAGTTTACATATCGCGGATATACGCTTAACCAACTGCAAAGTATGTCAATGGACGAATTCATCAACTTGCTTCCATCGAGACAAAGAAGAAGTCTCCATCGCGGTCTCAGGGTAGAACAAAGGATACTGCTTGAGAACATAAGAAAAGCTAAGGAAGCGTTAAGGAAAGGAGGCAATGCCACGGTAAAAACGCACGTTCGGGACATGGTTGTTCTTCCGGAAATGGTTGGTGTTACAATTCTTGTGCACAATGGCAAAGAATTCGTTTCTGTTGAAATTAAGCCTGAAATGATTGGGCATTACCTAGGCGAATTTGCTATCACAAATAAACCTGTAAAACATGGGACTCCGGGTATAGGTGCCTCACGTTCTTCAATGTATGTTCCGCTAAAGTAACAGTTTAGGAAATTTTTCAAGCACTATAGTCCATGTCTGAAGGTTTTTTACTCGGCGGCTTAGTTTGGGGTATTTGCGGTAGTGGAATTGGGGGTGGGATATTCAAAGTTCTTGATATTAATATAGATTCTACAAAGGCGACGTTTGATATTGACTGCACTATAACGGGCGGTGGTGGCTTCTTCTCTTCGTATTCCTTGTAAATCTTTTCAACTTCATTCTTCTCTCCAGCTACGTAAGCCTTCCCTTTAAGGTTTATCTGCGCTATTGAAGGGTTGTAATTTATTGTCAAAACAAAAGGAACTTCTATAGAATCATCTGATTTCTTCTCCATTCCTACAAGATTGAGATTTGTGTTTATCTGAATTGGTGGAATAGGCTTTCTAATGTCCCAGAAGCGGTCGGCAGAGACATTAGAGACGGAAACATTCACTCTTATCATTTAGCTCATCAAGGAGTATCACGCCAAAGCGTGATTTAAAGTTGTTTATTTTTCAGTAACTTTGTACCGTGTAAAACCGCAGTGCCCACAAGTATATCTATCGCCGTGGTCAGCCATAAAATATCCAGGTCCGCAACGTTCGCAAACAGGACGCAATCTCGAGATTTTTTTATCTTCCACCTTATAGAAGGCGAATGCGCCTTTTTCTTCTTTTTTCTTTTTTGCTGGTTTTTCCTTCTTTTCTTCTTTCTCTTTCGGAGCTTCTTTTGGAGTTTTAGACATGTTTATCCCTTTTCCTCTCCTTTAGGTTTTTCTGGTGGTATATTTCGCTTGATAATATATTTGGGTTCGATAAGGTTTGCTTGTTCAATTGAGTCATAAACATTCGCAACGCCAACGGCGAAATGCGTTCCTGTTTTTGTTTCTAATTTTTTAATGAAAACTAACTCTGCGTTCTTTTTTAAGGCAGAGGCAACGGCTTTTCTGACCTCTAGCCGTGGTGGTGTACTGCCTGTTTGGTCGTGCTCTACGTGGAAGCAAACTTCAATTCGCTTCAGCACTGGATTCTGTTTCTCTGAAACTATTTTGATTTCCATGACATTTCCTCATGTGCGGAGTGATTGATGCCATACCTTCTTATTTAGTTTTTCGAACATTTTCCATTGTTTTCAGAATGTTAGCGATTTCTTCTTTTTTGTCTGATGTTGCTTTGACCACCACGATTCCTTCATAAGGTTGACCATACACGACAAAGGCGTTTTCTGGCGCGTATAAAACGGCAATTAGTGTCAGTAGGTCTTCTTCTCCATCCACAACTATTTTGGTTTTCCAAGCGCTCTTTAAAGCGTCTTGAATTGCTATAACTGCTTCTTCAGTTATTGTTCCCGGCGGATTTTTGACATTAACAGTTTTGTGTTCTGTTGGTGGAAGAGGTTGTGCTATTCTTCTCATGACCCTGTTATCTACAATAGAAAGCTGAGGAAGTATGCGGTTTTCTAAAAGATTTCTTGAAACTGTATCTCCCACAGATATTACACTTGCTGGTTTTTCTTTGTCCACTATCTCTTTGAATCTCGTCATTGCTTCAGCAAATGAGCCTCGGATTAGAGTGCCAAGAGGTTTTTTGAGTCTTATGCGTAGTTCTGGCGTCAAACTGTACTTGATAGGCATCATTATCTAACCTTTAGCGCATAGTGCCCTTTCTCTTTGATGCCCATAGCCTTTGCAATTGCTGAGCCTTCTGGGTCAAAAACTATCACTAATCCGCCGAAATCATCGCTTAGAGAGGATGATTTGCATTTTGGACACATGTTTTCTTTGGTTATGATTCTACATGTTGGGCAAGCTTTTTCGCTCATCTAACCCCTCTCTATTTTTTAGCAGTTTCCTCTTTCTCGGTAGGCGCTTTCTCAAGTGTTTCCTTTATTTTCCGTGTTTCTTGTTCAATCCATTCTAATTTGCCAAGAAATGGTTGTCTAGACGTTACCCCTATTTTTCCAGAACTTCCTGCCCTGCCCAATGAAACTGCGGTAATTCGAACACGAACTTGGTCTCCACTCATAAGTTTTCTTTTTGATTCTTTGCCTAATAAGACGCCTTGCTTTTCGTCGTATGAAATGAAGTCATCCATGAGTTGTGAAACGTGAAGCAACGCGTCTACTGGTCCTATACGTACGAAGGCTCCGAAATCAGCTACTTCCACTACTTCTCCTTCCACTACTTCCTGAATTTTCGGGTAGAATGTTAACAGTGAAAAGGTTACTTTGTGATAGGTTGCGCCGTCTCCGGGGATTATTTTTCCGGTGGGGCTTACTTTTACGTCGGTTACAGCTACTACGTAGCCTAATTCTTCGCTAACGACGCCTTCATATTTTGCCTTGACCTGCTGGTGTCCCACGCTTTCTAATGGGTTGCCGAAGGTTTCTGGCGGTATGCGAATTGTATCTTCAAGGGTTACAAGTTTAAACAACTGGTTATATCCTCCCGTCAATCTCTAGACGCGACTTTTGCCTCACATAAATAACTGGCACATTTATATTTCTTAGCCTCTTTCTAAGCTGTCTATCATTTGTAAAAACTGGGCTTTTCCATTCTTGGGCGATTTCAAATAAAACGTCATCAAGGGAGCCGTGTTCTCGCTCTACGTTAACTAACACGCATTTTTCAGCCAACTTTAAAGCGAAAGAAGCTTGCTTTTTCATTTTCGGCGACCCTTCTCTTGCGATTTTTTCAAGTTCGCGAAGAACTGAAGAAAGCAAAACAGGTTGAAATCTAACTTTCAACAATATTTTTAGTTCTTCAAAGATGTCGATTTTAAATTGAAGTGGAACAAAAAAGGCGTTTGAATCCAAAATTATTTTTAACGCTTTCTTTTTATGCGCGGATTCTGTCGTCATATTGTTATTTCATTCCGCAGCTTTTAGGAGCGTAGAACTCCGTATCCTATCAGTCTCCATCTGCCCGTCATTTTTCTGCTTAATGCAACACGTGAGCCTACTTGTGCACAGACTGGTCTTGTAAGCTTAATCGTGGTTGCGTTTTTCTTTATTGAGGTGACTTTCCCAACGGTTATTGCAGCACCCACGTGTAAAAGTAATGTTTCGCCGATGTTTATGTTTTCGATTTTTGCGAGTTCTTTTGTTCCAACTGCTCGTTCAAGAATATGCGTTTCTAAGGTTAAATCTGACTGTGTTGGTGGAAGGGCGTCTTTTCTTCCAACCATGTTGCCCGTTAATCCATCAGCCTTTGAAAATGATGGGTCTAATAGAGTGCCCACGCCAACTAATCCTCCGCAATAGGCTTCTTTCACGTTTTTCCCGCCTGCATGTAAGCTTACAATTTCGCTTACTAACGGGTGATAAGCACTTTTTCCTTCTTCCATGCTTATCCCTGGGCGGATTTCTACTTCTTCTCCAACCACAAATTTGCCTTGAATTATTGTGCCTCCAATTACTCCTCCTTCAAGTTTCTCTAGTGGAGTGCCTGGCTTGTTTACATCAAATGAGCGGACAATGTACATTAACGGCGGTTTTGTTTCGTCTCTTGACGGTGTTGGTATGAACTCTTCAATCGCTTGAATAAGGACATCTATGTTTACCATGCGTTGTGCTGAAACAGGAATTATTGGCGCGTTTTCGGCAACCGTTCCCTTAACAAAGTTCTTAATTTCCACATAATTGTCTCTCGCCCTTTTTTCGTCAACAATGTCAACCTTGTTTTGAACAATAACAACGTTCTTAATGCCAATAATTTCAGCAGCAGCTAAATGTTCCCTTGTTTGTGGTTGGGGACAAGGTTCATCAGCTGCGATAACCAGTATAGCCCCATCCATTATTGCTGCACCAGAAAGCATAGTTGCCATTAAAGCTTCATGACCCGGAGCGTCTACAAAGCTTATTGCTCTGGCAAATGTTGTCTTTGAGCCACAGTTTGGGCAGACTGGTTGTGTAGAATAGTTTTTTGGTTCTTCACATTTTGGACATTTGTAGACTGGCATGTCTGCGTAGCCTAATTTTATTGTTATGCCTCTTTTCAATTCTTCACTGTGTCTTGAAGCCCAAACGCCAGTTAACGCTTGTACTAAGGTTGTTTTTCCGTGGTCAACATGCCCTATAGTGCCAATGTTTACTTCTGGTTGTTTTGGTAATGGTGCACGTTTTTCGCTGCTCATTTCTTCATTTCCCATAACATTTACGAATTATTGAAGGATTAAAACTAAGCGAGTTAATAAACGTTAAGTCTTTATTTAAGCATCTGTGGCTGTTTGGGTCTCGGTTTTGTCTTCCTTTTCTATGTCTTCTTTTTCCTTCTTTTCTTTTGGTTTCTTTCCCTCTTTTGCTTGTTTCGGTTTCTCCACGATTTTCGCGTTAATCTGCACAATTTCATCCGTGATTATGTTCCCGCGAACAGTTTTACGTCTTCGTTGTCCTTTATTTTGAGGGTTAAAACCTACTCCACCGCTTAGTATTACTTGTCTGCGTACACCGCCGTGAACGTTTGCTCTCATTGGGAATCCGTCTTTGTCTGAACCTCCCGTTATCTGTAGTTTATGTCCCGCTAAGCCTACTATTGACCCGTCTATTACGTCGCTTATTTTTCTTCCAATGAGCGGGGCAGCTCGCGTTTCTTCAAGTTCGACCACTTTTGAGGTTCCAGTTTCTGGGTCTGATATGATTACTTTGAATTTAGCCATTACCAATGGACTCTCCGAGTTAGTGTTATGAAATTTGAGCATCTCTCTATTAAGGATTTATGAAATTATGTCTTGATTTTTCAGAGATAGCAAGTAAAAGTTTTAATGCGTGTGTTAAATCGTTTTGTGGCTATGTGGCGTCTAGGGTTCTTCTTTCATGAGATGGCATTTGGGTTGCTTTCGATTTTTCTTCCATTGTACATTGTTTCCATTGAGGGGTCGCTTGTACAAGTTGGAATAATGAGCGCCACAGCTTTGGTTTTGGCAATTCCTGCTTCCTTCTTTTGGGGATACTTATGCGATAAAACAAGGCGCTACAAACGTTATATTCTAATCTCGTTTTTGTCATCAACTGTTATTCTTTTCTTTTTCACCTTGACAACCACCATAGGATTTTTGATAATGCTTTACGCGGTCATGTCCATTTTTCACGTAGCACATGAAGCTCCTAAAAACGTGTTGATAGCAGAATTCTACACGCGGAAAGAATGGGAAAAGTCATTTGCCTTTTATGAGGGTTTTACGGAAACTGGATGGCTCATCGGATTACTTTTAGGGTTTTTAACGTCAACTTACAGCGTTGCTCCAGCATGTATATTGTTGCTTTGTAGTGGCTTAAACTTGGCCGCGTTTATTATTTCGTTATTTCTTGTAACGGACCCTCTTTTAATCTTTGAAAGAAGCTTAGTTAATATAGAAAAGGCTGTAGGCTTCGCTCATGAAGGTGTGATGGTTGCAACAAAAATCTTAGACGGTTTGTTTCTAGATGAGAGATTGAAAAAAGAAAATCAGTACGCGTTTTTTGCTGGGCTTGTCCTATTTTCGCTAGCTACAAGCATGCTTTTTACGCCGTTACCCGTGTTCTTTTCTCGTGATTTAGCTTTTTCCACTAGTGTGGTCTTTGTGGTCTATGCGTTGAATTCTGCTGCGGGTGTTACAGGTTATTTTCTTGCAGGTGGCAGATTGAATATAGGCGCAGGAAAGTCTGCGTTAAGCAAAATTGTAATGTTCAGAAGTATGCTTGCTTTTTCACTGTTTTTGCTTATTTGGATGCCCCCATATACTTTGCCTTTGGCGACACTTATACTTGTTTTAATGGGCTTTGCTTACGCGCTATTCTTGGTGTTCACTCTTTCATTGTCCATGGAGCTTATGCCTCAAGGAAAAACTGGTTTGTTCAATGTTCTCATAGGTTTAGGTGGAGCAGGGGGCTCGTTTATTGGACCTTTTCTTGCCGAAACGTTTGGGTTCACTTGGGTGTTTCTGGTTGCTGGTCTAATTTTCTTGTTTGCTTCTATTGCTTTCAAGGTCTTCGCTTAATTTTAGCAAACAGAAAAAGGGAGAATTATGGTTATTCTACATGAACTCTGAATAGGTCTACGTCTTCACGCATTGCTGGTGTCAACTCGAGAAAGTCTCTTACAGCACGTTCAATGTCTTTTGACTGCGTTACGTATCTTCCAACAACAATTATGTCTGCGCCTTTCTCTAATGCTTCTTTGGCTGTTTCTGGCACTATTCCGCCAGCGACAGCGACTAAGAATTTTTTGTCACTGAAGGTGTGTCGCATTTCTTGGATAAGCTCCAAGCCAAGTGTTCTTCCAGTTTCTTCGTCTATTCCTCTATGCAAGATGACTACGTCTGGGAACTGCTTGAGCGTCTTGAGTTTTTTGATGGGGTCTTCCACATTCAACATGTCTACCATTGCGTATATTCCGAGTCTTTTTGCTTCGTGAATGAAAGCGTCAAGGGTTTCGGCTGGTGCCAATCCTGCTGCGATAACTGCATCTGCTGTTTCTTCGTAAGCCAAGTCAACCTCGACTTTCCCAACGTCTAAAGTTTTCAAGTCCGCAATGAAAAATATGTCTTTGGCAATTTCTCTTAGGTCGCTTATCACTTTTGTTCCATATCTTTTTATTAACGGTGTTCCAGCTTCAAGTATTATTCTGTCGCTTCTAGGAATCTCCGTTATAATTTTCTTTGTCTTTTCAAACTCTGGTATGTCCAACGAGATTTGCACGTAGGGTGGTCTCCAAAGGCGGGGTACTCTGAATCCCATGATTGGGTGCTTTGCTCTGTCTTTGTCGTAGAAGACTTTCTCTAGTGTTGGATACTTTGATAGAGCCCTTTTCAAAGCCAGTTTTGTTGCGCCGTAGTTGTAGTGGTATATTCTGCGGTAGTCACTTGCTTGTGGATGTATGAAGACACTGCATACTATGACCCAGTCGTCCACCTTATCTTTAGGGATAATGCCCTCCTCAACTGCATCTGCCACAGCCTTCGCAACTGCGGCTTGCGCGGGACCAAAAATTTTGCCTGCGTCTTCGAGATTTTTCACTGTGACTTTTGGCACAAGTAACGTGTGTGGTTTTGGTGGAAGATTAGGTCTTATAACCGCCAAAAGTGGTGTGTGTCCCGCTGAAAGGTTGGAAAGTCCTGCGGCAAATGCTTCTCCGACAGGTCCGTCTTTGTCGCCTATTAGAAGGTCGATGTGTGAAACTTCGTTGCCTTCTCCAATGAGTGCTTCGCCGATTAGGTAGGTGTGTTTTTGAGGCACTTCGGCAGCTTCCGACAATAAATCTGCGGATATGCTTTCAGTAACTTTATCAAAATCGACATTAAACTCCTTAAGCCACGCGTATAACGTGTCCCTATGAATGTTCAGAATTTGTGCTGTCCCAGAAATTGTAGGCTTTGTCGGTTTTCCTCTCAGAAGACTCCGGGTTTTCGCCTCTTTCTTGGCAGCGTCTGTCAACATTTTTACAAATTCTTCTCGTGTTTCGGGCTTTTTTAGGCTTGTTTCCGACATTATATTTGTCACCAGATAATTTAATCCGAGCCTCTTCTATATAAGACTGTCGGAAAAGCGAACCTCTAGAGCGCAATAATCTACATTGTTTTTAAATGTTTGCCGATTTAGGCTTTGGATATTTAGTTAGTTCCTACACTTTCATAAAGTAGTTGAGAATTGTAAATAGTAAATTAAATATTTTGAAAGGTGAGAAGTTAAAATTGGTTTATGGAGTGATTTGGGTGTTGCGGGAAAGTGGCGTCTGTTTGTGTTTAATGGTTGTAGGTGCTATTTTGTTTTTGTATGGTAGCAATTATTATCAAGCAATAGTTGGTTGGACTGGAGTAGTTCTTGTGGTTGTCGGCTTTTTCGCGTTTGTAACATTAAAATTGCATCGGAAACAGAAAAATGTAGAAACTAAATAGTTAGAACTCGTATATTGTTGCGTATTTTTGTCGCAGATAATCCAAGAAAGGTTTGACACTCAAATCTCTCTTTGTAATTTTTTTCATGAGTTCTGTTGGGTCGTAAAGATTCCCGTAGATGTGAACATTTTTCACCAGCCAACCTTTTATGTTTGTGAAGTTTCCTTTTTCTATTTGCTTTCTCCAATCTGGCAGGTCTTTTTCCATCGCGGTAAGTATCTGTCCACTATAGATGTTGCCTAGTGCGTAGCTTGGGAAGTAGCCGAATGAGCCTCCTGCCCAGTGGGTGTCTTGCATTACGCCTTCGGAATCGTTTTCAATTTTCACTCCCAAATACTCTTTATAATTCTGGTTCCATATTTCCGGTAGTTCTTTAACAGTTATTTTATCTGCAAACAAGTCACGTTCTATGTTAAATCTTATGATAATATGAAGCCCATAGGTAACTTCGTCTGCTTCGACACGAATTTTTGAAGGCTTAACTTGATTGATGGCACGGACGAATGCGTCTAAGTTTACATCCGAGAGGGTTATGCCTATAGCTTCTTTTAGTTTGGGTAAGAAGTAGCTCCAAAATTCTGGTGAGCGTCCAACGATGTTTTCTACAAAACGAGACTGCGACTCGTGAAAACCCGAAGAGCATGACGTTCCGACTGGTTGATAAATCCATTCTGGGTTTATGTTTTGTTCGTAAATTGCGTGTCCTGCTTCATGTAGCACTGAAAATATTGAGGATGTGAAGTAGTCTTCGTAGTAATGGGTTGTTATTCGAACGTCATCATAATATCCTGCCGTGAACGGATGTTCTGTCTCATCAATTCTTCCGCCGGCTTCTTTTGATGTCACATCGTACCCGACAAATTCGGCGAGGGTTTTGGCGATTTTTTTCTGTACATCTATGGCTACTTTGCGTTTGAGTATGCTCGTGTCGGGTTGTTTTTGAGAATTTTCGCATTTTTTCAGTATTGAAACTAATCCTTCTCGCAGTTCATCAAAAATTTTTGTTATGGTTCTTGTGGTCATTTTTGGTTCGTAAATGTCTATTAGTGCATCGTAGGGCGTGTCGGTTTCTTTCACGCTCATTAAAATTTCTGCAGCCTTCTTTTGCAACTCGACTAGTTTTTCCAGTTCTGGGCTGAACATGGAAAAGTCTTTGGCTGCTTTTGCCTTCTTCCACTTGTCTATGGTTATGGCTTGTTGTTTTGCTATTTGAGCAACTAATTCTTCTGGAAGCTTTGTTTGTTCCTCATACCGTTTCTTTGTTAAATACACGTTTCTTCTCTGAACAGCATCTAACTCTTCATATTTTGGATGCTGCATGATTTCTTCCAGTAGTCTTCCTATTTCAGGGTCTGTGCTCATTTTATATTCAATACGACTAAGTAAAGCAAGCTGCTGGCTTCGTAAATTAATCGCCTTAGGCGGCATCATAGTCTCCATGTCCCAATAAACAACAAATTCCGCAGATTGAAAAATGAGAAATTCCTTCATTTTCTCCATTAACTTCTTATAACTTGACTGTAAAGTTTCAGCCATTTCTATCCCCATTAAGTTCTAAAGATGGTTTCAATAAGCGCAAAAGCATATATGAGCTTTAACTTGAGAAAGTGCTACGAGTGGGAATAGCGCACAAATTTACCAGTAAATACGTTTGCTAATCCAATTTTGAGAGTAAGAGTTAAAACGTCTGTAGAGATTTTATATTCTGGAAAGGTTGCGAAAGGTAAATGACTCTCTTAACAGCGGAAGAGAAAGAATTGCTAACAAAGGCTGCCAGTTTAATGAATGAGCTATTGGAAACTCTTGAGATTATGCAAGACAAGAAACTTGTTAAGGATTTGAAGATTGCCTTGCGAGAGGTTGAAGAGGGCAAGGCTAGACCGCTTGATGAGCTTATAAGAGAGTTAAATCTTGAAAACGAAATTTGAAATTCGGTTTACCCCGCGTTTCTTGAAGAAAATTAAAGCTTTTGATAGAGGAGTTCAAGTGCGGATGCTTCGAGGGATCAGCATATTAAAGACTGACCCTTTTGCAGGAAAGCCTTTACGCGGTGAATGGAAAGGCGTTTACTCTTTAAGAATAGGGGATTACAGAGTTCTTTATCAAATTAAGAAAAACGAAGTATTCTTATTAGTTGTGGGTCATCGCAAACGTGTCTATTAACAAACTTGACTAATATTCAAACTCAAATCAGATGGTGTTTTTGCCAGCAAATTCGTGTTCCAATTTTAGCCTCTTTTCCAAACTGCTCGAATTGAGCCTTTTTAACCAAAATATGCTCAAAACAAGCCTGAAATTGGAATGCTCCGGGCGGGATTCGGACCCGCGTCTCCGGCTCGAAAGGCCGGAATACTTGACCGGGCTATACTACCGGAGCTTTCTTTTGCTGAAGCAACATGCAAGATGTTTTTTCGTTCGAATAAATCTTACCTTTTGCTGTATTATTGTATTCGATAGTTATTATGATTGTTTAACCTAACGTGTATAAAATTTCGATTATAACGCGCGTTTTATGCTTGTTCGCCTTTTATTACCGTTTTGTAGATTTCCGCGCTTTTTCTGCGCATGCGTGTTTTGTGAACAGTTATTGGGTCGTGAATCCATAAGGGCAGGGTGAAATGGTTTAGGCAAACGAATACTTTAAAGTCCTTAGCTCGTAAGTCCTCTATTACGGCTCTGTAGTGGTTTACCGCCTCTTTGTTAGCTATTTTCTCAAGCTTTTCAATGGCCGCCTCATCAATGTCTATTTTGGCAATTCTTCCATCAGATGCCCTTTCCACTCCAACCTCGACGGCAAATGTGTTATTGGGAAAGATTCTGCTCCATTCAATTCCTATCCTGTAAGCGTTTAAACCGAGTTTTTTGGCAAGAGCGTGATCTTGCTTGTAAAGGTTCCAGTAGTTTATGCCATTCTCTGGTAGGTCTCCACTGACGATGCCTTTGTTAATGTTGGAAGGGTCATGCACCCAAGCGTACCAGTCTGTGTTGGAATCGACGTTTTTTCTGTTTGGGTTGCCCATCTCAAATTGGAATCCACTCTTGGCTGCGCCCCAGAGAAAATTATCTGGAAATCTCATGTCTTCACCAGTTGAAGTTATTTACTTGCCGCGTTTTTATTGATTATTATAGCCGAGAGGGTATTAATCGCGTAAGTCTCAATTATACGAGAGCTACTTTTAAGCAGTCTTTTAATGGCGCAAGTAAAGTGTCTGCCTTGTTTAATGTTGGTGCGTAATGAGCTGTTTTGGCAGAATTTGTCATTATAGTTGTGATTCCTAGTTTGTCAGTCCATGTGACAACAGCGCATGTGTCAGTCATTACGTGGGTGCCGCTTTGCTCTATTTTTTCTATGTATTTTCGTGCTTTTTCTTTTATGAAGTGTGATGTGCAAATCCACAGTTCTGTCCCAGCCTTGACTTTCCTTGTGCCTATGAAATCTGCGATTTGTCTGATTTCTGAGAGTGAACAGTGAGGGCATCCGATGAAAATTAAGTCGGGCTTTTGTATAGCAGTGGTCGTTAGCTCTCCAATTGTTCGCCTTATGTCATCAGTCTTCACGCTTACTTTTTCAAGTTCGCTAGCTTTTACTCTTTTTTTGTTACGATAGAACATGTTGGCCATTCCTGTTGATGCAAGAGAAGCGCTTAACTGCTTCAAACTGTCCTGTGAAGCACTCTGTAACCCTTGTATCACTGGAATTTTGTCTTCCAAAATTTTGCCAAGAAATATTCCTAAAGCGCCAAATTCCACTTCGTTCTGCAGCGGCTTTTCTATTTTCACCAAAACTTGAGGCTGACGATTTTCAGCCTTGTGAACACCATGGTCTGGCGTTTTTCCAATAATGGCAGCGGCAAGAGCGCTTGGTCCTCCTTCTCGGTTTGTCCATGCACCAATAACCGAATTGGCGTAGACCACAGCGGACGATTCAGCCCATGCAAGGTGCGAGCCGCGTCTCGGTTTTTCCAAGTAATATGGCGTGCATGTGAGAGAATTTTTGAAACCCATCTTATTGAAATATTCTAGAATTTGCCACTGTTTTTTGCATATGTCAGATGGCAGTTTGTTGCATAAATATTCCTTGTCGATGCTGTGCGGGTTTAATGTTGCCTTTGCGCTTGTTTTTACGTTCGCGTTTGCCATTGCTTCTAAAAAATCTACGGGGGCGTCACCGAGCGTTTTGTATGAAACTCCAGAAACATGCGCGGAACTTATCGGGATAAGTTTTGTTGCATCAAAGAGTTCACCCAAACGCACGAGTATCTTCATGCAAATTTGGTTTGCCCAGCCAAATTCACCGTTGTAGATGCGCTCCTCTTCCTTTGTCAAATACAAGCCTTTTGAGTCTCCTTTCTTTTCGAAATTTTAACTATGCCTTCGCAAGCGTCAACTTCTACTAAGTCGCCTGTTTCAATTTGTTTGATGTCTATTTGGTCAATCATTGGAATGTTTGCTATTATGGCGCCGACAACTACGACTGGGTCTGCCGTTTTGTTAATTATTGCTTTTGGCGCCAACTTTTTCTTTGCCAAAGAATACATCACGTAGCTGCCTACGGTTGAGCCATGCCCGTGAGGAAAACACAAAACCTTATCTTTTACGCATTCTCCGCATAAATCGTGGTTTTTCTCGATTATTTTTCCGTCTGCTGGGTCAACTCCGCCTAAGAAGCTTATTGGTTTTTTTGACACTAAAGCTTCTGCTTTGCATTGTCCTTCGACGATTCCACGTCCTTTTAATGTTATTGGTTGCATGTTGTCCCCTTTAGTAAGATATTTTCGCAGTTGTTGGAATTTTACCTAAAATTTCTGACGCTGCGTCGCCGACTTTTTCGCGGTTTTCTTCAAGCGTATAAACGCGCAGTATGTTCATGAATCCTTTTAGAACTTCGAAGATTTTTGAGATTTCGCTTAAACGTTGAGGAACCATTTTTCCTTCTTTTGTTCGATAAAATACTGGGATTTCCATTGGTTCCGTGAGAACTGAATGGTGATATGGGACTGATGGCACTGTGGGCACGTCTATTATGACAGTTTCAACTTCGACTTTTGCTTTTTGTGCAATTTCGGCGCGTATTTGTTTTCTGTATGCTTCTTGGCTGAAAATGTTTGAAATCATGGCGTCTTTTTCGTAGAATGTTCTTTCGTAAGCGCATTTAAGTATCTTTCTTCTTTCCAGATTTATTATTATCTCGTTTGATTTTTTGCAGTTTTTCAGCATTGTCCACACGGTGTAGTCGTCCATGGCAAGATACTCTTCAGCAGTTTTGAAACTTGTTAACCCGAGTTCTTCGTTTGCTTTTTCCATTGCCATGGCAAGCATGATTTGTGCGGCTCTTCCGACGCGGTGGAAGTATATGCTTTTGAAGGATTCTATGCGAGCGATTATTAGTGATTCAAGGGCTGAAAGTGCGCCGGCGTCTACTGCTAGGTTTTCGCCTAAAACATCTAATGCATGGATTAATCGGAAAACGTCTACGTAGCCGTATTCTGCGCCCGTGTGGTGCGTGTCTCTTACGACAAAATCTAGTTTGTCCACGTCGACTGCGCTGCTGATTATCTGGTTTAAGAACGTCTTTTTGGGCTTGTGCAAAGTGCCTATTGCCAGTTTTCCTATTTCTTCGGGTTTATATCCGATTTTTGTTATTTTGTCTTTTAATTCACTGTTTGTTATTATCCATTTTGTCATGTCTTCATGTGTCTTTCCAAGTTCTTTATCCAGCAGATGCTCAAAAACATGAGAGAAAGGTCCGTGTCCAACATCATGAAGCAACGCTGCAACTTTAACCATTTCCGCTTCGTCTTCGCTTATTTTCTGTGATAGGCTGGGGCTTTTCACGGTTTTTCCAGCTAGGAACATGACGCCGATGGAATGTTCAAAGCGTGTGTGGTTTGCTCCGGGATAAACATATTCTGCGCCGGCTAATTGGCGTAGTCTGTGTAGCCTTTGAACAGGGTATGAGTCTACGATTTCTTTTTCTGCGTCGGTTATGTATACGTATCCATGAACTGGGTCTTTTATTTCGCCCCAATAGTTTTTGGGCATCGGCGTTTTCTCCAATGTTTTAAATAATTATTAATGCATCTTCACTCTTATAATGCCTAACGTCTAAAAACGCTTGGGATTGAAACATGAAAGGAAAAGGCGTTTTTGTTTGTGTTGAAGGATTAGACGGTTGCGGAAAAACAACGCAAACTAAGTTTCTTGTGAGAAGGCTTAGAAAACTGGGATATGATGCGGTTTACACGGCTGAACCGACTCGTGGCAAGATTGGGAATTTTATAAGGAAGTACTGTCTGCATGGTAGCAAGCGAATGTCTGTTGTTGTTGAGGCTCTGCTTTTTGCCGCTGATCGTTTTGAACATGTAAAAGACGTGATACTTCCCACCTTGGATAAGGGAAGTGTTATGGTTTCTGACCGTTACGTTTATTCTTCCATGGCTTATCAAGGCGCTGCGGGGCTTGACTTAAAATGGATTGGGATGATAAACAAACATGCACTACGCCCGAATCTGGCAATATTCATTGACGTTGAGCCGCATACTGTAATTCAACGGTTGAAATCTAAAAAGTCAGTGATGGAGAATCTGGAGACGCAGTTGAAGGTGCGTGAGGTTTACATGCAGTTTGTTGAAAAAGGCGAGCTTATCAGAATAGACGGTAACAAGTCTAAAAAGGAAGTTGCAGACGCCATTTTAGAAGTTGTTATGAAGTTCTTGGGTGAGAAAGCCTAAGAAAACTTAAGATGGTTTAAGCATTTTTCTCGTAGAACCTTGGTTAATTTTGTTTATGATAAGGTTTATTATGTCTTCTGGCGTTGTGTATCGTAGTCCTCTTTCATGGAAAACCTGTATTTCCAGCAAATTTTTGTTTGGTGTAAAGCGTAGCATGTAGTAGTCAAACTTTAATGGAATTTCCTTTTCATTCTGTGTTTTGTAATATCGTATGGCACAGAAGAAGTCCATTATTCGACATGGCTTTTTCCACACGGTTTTTAACACTTTGCTTGTTTCTTCCTCATCTAAATAATTGAAGTCGCTTGTGTCCGCTATTCCCCATTCAAAAACTACTTTACATTGAGGCACTGAAGGGTAAGCGATTTCCTCTAAGTTGAAGGTTTTGCCGTTTATCTCGTAAAGTGTGCGAATTAATGTTTGCTGGAATCGCTTATTTGACACTAAAACAGTGAAGTGGGCTTTTTTGTGGATGTTTTTTGGGAAGTTTTCGTAGAGTCCAAGCATTCGAGTGGTCGCCTAGGTTCTTTTGATTTTTCTTATTTTTTCAAGGTTTTCCAGTAATTCAGATAATACTTTGCCTAGTTTTTCAAGCTCTCCCACGTCTGTTTCCTGTTGGATTCTGTTTTGTAATTCTTGCACTTTAGCCATGACTGTTGCTTCAAGCGTGTCAAGAACCATGGGGCTTGTTGCTTTTGTTGTTTCTTCTCCTTCTTTTACAATTATGACTTTCTTTTCGCATTTTGCACACCAAAGGTCGTCGCTTTTCAGTCTGAACAGTGGAGAAGCACAAGCAGGACAAGCTAATTCTGTGAGGGTTGCGCCTTGTCGGAGCAAGTCTGCCATTCGTTTAACATCTTGCTCTTCCCGTTTTTCTGTCGGCAAGTTTTAAAACCTCAAAGTAGATTAGTATAAAGCCTATATAATTTGGTTATCGCGTAGTATTATGGGGTGGCAAGTGTGGTTAGGAAAAAGAAGCTTGAGGAATATGAAGAACGAATAAAACAAGCGATGGTTGTGTTAGGTGAGGTTTCCGAAGATAATACGACACCGAGGAATATTAGAAGAGCAGCTAAAGATTCAATAAACGCTTTGCAAACAACGGAGTACACACCCGCCGTCAAAGCCTCAAATGCCATATCAATTTTAGATGAGATTCTGCAAGACCCGAACATGCCACCTTACACGCGGGTTAAATTGTGGAACGTAATGAGCATACTAGAAGCCATAAAAGATTAATACAAAGGTGAAGTGAATGAAAATTTCTAATTATCAGAACGTTGAAGCCAAAGAAGCAGATGAAGGAGCTTCAAAGCTTAAGGTAAGATGGCTTATCACAAAAGAAATAGGTGCTCCAAATTTTGCCATGAGACTTTTCGAGATGGAGCCCAACGGTTACAGTCCGCTTCACAGTCATCCATGGGAACATGAAGTGTTTATCCTCGAAGGAGAAGGGCATGTTATAGGCGGAACTGAAGAGAAGAAGTTTAAGCCCGGCGACTTCATTTTTGTTCCTCCAAACGAAAAGCATCAATTCAAAAATACTGGCAAAAAACCACTTAAGTTTCTCTGTCTTGTTCCACATAAATGATGCTAGTGACTTAGGCTTCATAACCCCGCATTGGTTTTAACGGTTTGTCTTCTCGGTAAAAATATATGCTAGTTGTTACATCTTGATTTGGGCTTTAGGAGACCAGTCCATTTGAAGTATGACGTAATAATTGTCGGCGCAGGACCCGCTGGGATATTCGCTGCGCTTGAGCTTACAGAAAAAACCAAACTCAACATTCTAATGCTGGACAGAGGACCCAACATAAACCAACGTAAATGCCCCGCAAGCCGCGGATTCGAATGTGTCCACTGTGAACCATGCCTAGTTTTATCCGGATGGGGAGGAGCTGGAGCATTCAGTGATGGCAAACTAACCTTGTCCACAGAAGTAGGCGGATGGCTCAACGAATACGTGTCTTCAAAAGAGCTCGAAGAACTCGTCAACCACGTAGACAGTTTATACTTAAAATTTGGCGCAACCGAGCACGTTTACGGAGCAGACGTCGAAAAGATGGAAGAAATCGAACGAAAAGCATCATTAGCCGGCTTGAAGCTTATTCGCCAAAAAATCCGACACATGGGCACAGAAAGATGCGCTCAAACCCTTCGAAAAATGCGCCAAGAATTAAACAACAAAGTGGATTTCAAACCAAGAAAAGACGTCAAAGGACTCATAGTGAAGAACGGCACAGTGGAAGGCGTTGAAACAGTAAACGGCGAAAGATTCTTTGGAAAATACGTTATTGTTGCGCCAGGCAGAAGCGGGGCAGAGTGGCTTCAAGCAGAAGCACAAGCATTAGGCTTGAAAACACTGAACAATCCAGTTGACGTTGGAATAAGAGTGGAAGTCTTAGCCTCTGTAATGGAAGAATTAACAAACGCTCTTTATGAGCCAAAACTTGTTTATTACTCCAAATCCTTCGATGACCAAGTTCGCACTTTCTGTGTCGCGCCTTATGGAGAGGTCATAACAGAATCTTACAACGGCGTCTTAACAGTCAACGGACAAAGCTACGCTGAACGAAAGACAGAAAACACAAACTTCGCCATCCTCGTAAGCACGTCATTCACTGAACCCTTCAAAGAGCCAATAGCCTACGGAAAATACCTCGCCAGACTCTCGAATCTTCTCAGCGGCAGCGTAATAATCCAACGACTAGGCGATTTAGAAGCTGGAAGAAGGTCAACAGCCGAAAGAATCTCGCGAAGCGTCATCATTCCAACATTAAAAAATGCCACACCAGGCGACCTCAGCTTCGTTTTGCCATACCGTTACCTCGCAGACATCAGAGAAATGCTCCAAGCCTTGGACAATTTGATTCCAGGCATCTATTCCAGAGACACTCTGCTCTATGGAGTGGAAGTAAAATTTTACTCCTCAAAACTGCAGTTGAGCAACTGTTTAGAAACAAAAATAAACAATTTGTTCACAATTGGAGACGGTGCAGGCGTCACACGCGGACTAGTTCAAGCATCAGCATCCGGCATAATTGTTGCCAGAGAAATCATAAAGAGAGAAAAGCAGAAAGCGTGAAGATTGAATGTCAATAGTCGAAACGATTAGCTGTTCACATTGCGGCGCACCAATCTTTTTTAAACCCGGCGAAATCATAGCAACATGCAGATACTGCGGTTACACCGTCGTCATACAAACGGGAAAAGCCTTCACCTTCGAACACTCAATGTTACTGAACGAGTACGACCAAACACAAATCGAAGAAGCAATAAGACATTGGATGCGCAGCGGCTTTTTGAAACCGCCAGACCTTGCCAGAAAATCAAAACTAACAGAAAAATTCCTCATGTATGTGCCGTTTTGGGTCGTGACTGCGAAAGTGGAGACTACTTATAAGGGGGTATTTGAGCGAATCGCTCCTCCAATTGTTAAGGAAGGTCGAATAGCGAAAGAATATGACTGGCTTGTCCTTGCAAGAAAAGCGACTGAATTTCCCACAAGGGAATATGATGTGCCTTTAGATGGCAAGGTTCCATACGATTTTAGACGCATTGAGGATTTTGCTAAAACTCTTAACAGCGAAATTGACAAGAATGAAGCAGTTGAGCGGGCTAAACAAGAAATTGAAGAGCATCACCGGCATCTGGCGATGCAAGACGTGGATAAAGTGATTGAAATGAAAAGCGAAATTAACGTAAATCAAACAGTTTACCTGCACGCTCCTATATGGTTCATAAAATACGATTATGAGGGCAAAACTTACCAGTTATACGTTGACGGCGCAACTGGGACAGTCATAAAAGGCGACATTCCTCCAGCTAAATTCGGGATACTTTAAAAATGTTGCTAAAGCAATAAGAAGGCACAGTTGATAAACATTTTTTTATTTACGTCTAACTAATGCTAATAGAGGCTAGACTGCGAATGAGCCAGAAAATCATCGGTCGAGGAACATGGTACGACAAAATGGCAGCAAAAATAATCGAAAGAGAACAGAAACTAGGCAGAAGCTTAAATTTAATTCGAACCGAAATGGGCATAGCAGCCTCTGGTTTTCCGCATATCGGCAATCTAAGCGATGCAGCGCGGTCTTTCGCCGTGACTTTGGCACTCAGAGAGCAAGGCTTCAAATCCGAACTTATCGCCTTTGCAGATGACAAGGACGGACTAAGAAAAGTTCCAGCGGGAATGCCAGAGTCTCTTGAAGAGCACTTGGGGCGTCCAGTGACAGACATTCCTGACATTTTTGGTTGTCACGCAAGTTACGGCGAACACATGACCTTGCTGCTTCTTGATGCGCTTGACAAATGCGGAATAGAATACATGTTCATGTCTGGCACGGAAGTCTACCGAAAAGGATTGTTCAACGAAGAAATCAAAACTGTGCTCATGAATGCAAAGAAAATCGGAGAAATAGTTAAAGAAGAAGTCGGACAAGAAAAGTTTCTAGAGGTTCTACCCTATTTCGCAGTCTGCGAAAACTGTGGACGCATATACACAACCAAAACCTACGATTTCCTGCCGAAAGAAGGCAAAATTCTCTACTCATGCGAAGGAATGGAAGTTAAAGGGCGATGGCTTGAAGGTTGTGGACATAAAGGCGAAGTGGACTACCGGAAAGGCGACGGCAAATTAAGCTGGAAGGGCGAATTCGCAGTAAGATGGAAAGCACTAGACATACGGTTTGAAGCCTTCGGCAAGGAAGTTGCGGATTCCGTGCGGGTGAACGACCGCATATGCCGAGACATATTCTGCTGGGAACCGCCGTCTCATGCGAAATACGAGTTGTTTCTGGACAAAAGTGGCAAAAGGCTCTCAAAATCAGCTGGTGTGGTGTTTACTCCACAGACATGGTTTAAGTATGGTTCGCCTCAATCGCTTATGCTGCTTATGCTGAAAAGGTTTGTTGGCTCACGCACTTTAGATGTGACCGACATTCCTTCTTACATGAACGAACTGGATTACTTAGAAGATTTGTATTTCGGAAAGAAAACAGTGAAAGATGAAAGAGAACTTGCAAAGCGTCGAGGGCTTTACAAGTATTGCTGGGCGATGAAGCCGCCACTTAAGCCAAGCACGCATGTTCCCTATAACATTTTGACTTTTCTGGCTAAAATGGCGCCGAAAGGTCGCGAAGAAGAGTTTATCACAGAAACCCTTCGAAGCTACGGCTACTTAGAGAAAAATCAAACACTTGACGACGAATTAAAAAGGCGAATTGACTATGCGTTTAATTGGACAAAGGATTTTGAAGAGATAAAAGAAACAGAAATAAGCCTAACCAGCAAAGAAAAAACCGCCATAGCAGAACTGCTTAAAGTTTTAAAAACTGAAAGCGAAGCAGAAAAAATACAAAACGCCATATTCAACACAGCTAAAAAACATGGATTACAACCAGCTTCATTCTTCCAAACCCTATACACAATTCTAATAGGCGTGCCGCAGGGGCCAAGACTCGGACCCTACATAATGACAATGGGAAAACAAAACGTAATAAACGCGCTAGAACGGGCACTAACAAACACAAATGCGAGTTAACCAAAAACCCTTTTCTACTACAAACACAAAGTCTGTTTTGGGCCCGTAGTCTAGGCAGGATTAGGACGCTGGCCTGCGGAGCCGGAGATCCTGGGTTCAAATCCCAGCGGGCCTGCTCAATTTTTATCCATGCCTTTTTTGTTACTGCTTTACTTCGGATATTGGCAATATTCGGCATGGAGAATCTTAATGGAAATTTAATTCATTAGGGTTCGTCATTTTTTGGATAATTTATTTAAGATGTCCTTTTCTATGTTGTCTTCGTCTATTTTGAACGTATCGGGTTCGTCTCTTTTCAGTATAGTTTGTAGCGCTTCAGCATCAAGCTGGTTTATGAGTCTTAAAATTTCTTTTTTTGCTGATTCAACGTGTTTTTTGAGAATCGGCCGATTTTTGTGCATTTTTCCTGCTAATGGGCATATTTTTTCCATTTTAAGGTACCATTCGATTTTTTGGGTTTTTTTGTTTATGTCAAAGGTTATTGGGCCGGCGACGCATGTTTCTGGTTTTACAGGATGCACTTGGCATTTTCTTGTTTTTTTGTCATAGAATATACAGTAGCCTTCTGTGTCTCCTCTTGGAAAAGTGTAGCCCACGTGAACAAAAGAATTCTCAATCATAATTTTTTGCTCTTTCAAGTACGCTTCGATTATTCGCCTACGCTGGTCTGTTATTGGGGGATATGCCTCTTGGCAACAGCTGATTTTGCAAGAGCCGCAGACATCAAAGAAGTTGCTTTGCCGTTCTTCTCTAGTAGTCATGGGAGCCTTCCCTTATTGTTTTCAGAAGCAAGGTTGATTATTCAAGAGACACTTTATAAGTGTTAAGTAAACGCTGACTATCGCTTCATGCAAATCTGTCTTTAGTGCTTTTCTCAAAACTTTTTCTCTGATAATTTCCGACAAATTGCCACTCTCCAGTCTTTTCTTTATTATCGGAAGATACTTCTTCTCTTCATCTGTTGCATTTTCCCAAGCAACATTCAAAAAATGTTCACAAACATGACGGGCAGTATTTCCATGAGGATGTAAAACGCGTGCTTCTAATCCCTTATGGATTATTGAGTTGAAATCTTTCACTAACATTTCGTGAGGCAAAAGCGCAGTTTCTCCGTCGTTTAATAATCCTCTTAGTAAAGCTCTTACAAAACAGCTCAAAGCTACGTCTGATTTAACACATTCTTGCTCGTCCATCACGCGTATTTCAAAGGCTCTTCTGTCAAATCGGAAAATTACTCCGCGAGAGTTAACCCAGTCTTGATAAGGAAGACACTCGTTCACGCCAGCCTTAACAAGGTCCAAAGAATATTTACCAATAATCTCTTCTTTGTAGTGCTTAAACGAAGAAACATATTCTGGCACTACATCGCCAGTTATGGAGGGCACTTCTTTTTGGTTCAACATGTAGAAAAGCAATCGGTTGTCAATGTATTCCCCTAAATGTCCCTCAAATAGAGGCGAAGATGCGCAAATGGCAGGCAAGTAAGCGCAGGTTTCCGCAAGCAAATTATGCATCAGGACTGCTTCTTTTTCGCGAGAATATGGCAAGTTCAGCTGAAAACTTTGAATGTTAAGCCACCCGTGTTGTTTGAGATTGAAAACTTTGCTGTAAACTTGATAAATCTGCCTGTGACGATGGGGCCAAATTCCCGTGTCTTCGAGTTTTAGTAGTGGGTGCATGCCGGTTCCGAGAAGGCTTGCTTTGTATTTTCTTTCTAAAAAATCAGCTATTGTGAGAACTGCTTTATGCATGTTTTCTTCAAATTCTATGGGTGACTTGAAAGGTTTGTTAGGTTTTATTTCCATTACGTGTAATTGAAGTTCTTTGCCAAAAGTGAAGTTTGGTTGTTCTACGAAGTTTACGATACGTCCGCGGAAATCTTTTATGATTTTGTCAACGATTGGCAGTGCTTTGAGTTCTTCGTTTACTATGGAAAATTCATGTTCTGGTCCGAGAACCTCTAAAGCTTTGTACGTGGTTGTTCCCTTTTTTAATTCTACTTGTTTCTGGAATATGATATAAAAATTACAGTTAATTTTAAATAGTCTGAAGCAAATACCGCTTTTTCACTCATCTGGTGCTTAATGCGTGTTGGTCGTCTCAAACATCGACCTAACCACAGATTTGCCTACAATGAAGCCGTCAACGTTCCTTGAATCGTCAATTAAAGATTTTACTCTCAACATTAACAATGATTACCGCTATTTGAAAACTGGATATTACGTGTCTTTGCACGCGGAAATTCTAGGCAACTCGGTGATTCCAACAAGCGAAAACTTGGTTGACGCTTACAGAACGCCAATTCTGCTGCTTCGCGCTTCAAAAGCGGGCATTCCAACCGTACCTTACATAGTAACTGGTTCAGTGAAGCAGATAATGGCTGAAATCGGTTTTCCAACTGTTCTTTTCGCAGTAAACCCATTTTCATACGATGGTTTCAGAATCGCAAAAAACAGAAGCGCCCTTTACAGAGCAGTAAAAAGTTTAGAAATGAATTACAAGTTTCCTGTTTGCGCGCAACCTCTCCAAGGCGAGGTGATATCGTTTAAGTCCATTTTCGGAAAATGTGAAATGGATGGAAAAATAAGAGAAATTTCGGAGATGGTATACGAGGTCTTCGGAATTCCGCTTTGTAAACTGCATGCTCAACGTGCGGAAGAAGAAGCTTACTTGTGCGGGCTTCAACCATTAAGAAAAGAGGAACTCTTACCAAAGGACTTGAAAGTAATTAGCGAAGAAATTTGGCAAATTTCTAAGAATGGTGAACATCGGATTGGCTAACATCGCCTGTTTTGTCGAGAAATATAATTTTACAGACCCAAAAGAAGCCAAAGCGCTCGAGAATTTCAAGTTTACAGCGGAAAAACTGGGTCACAATTTCAATTTCATGTTTCGAGAGAATCTTCTGGAAATTCCAAAGTACGACGCTGTTTTTATTAGAGCAACGACAGACCCGCTTTTTACTGCATACATAGTTTCCAAGACCGCTTGGGAGACTGGCTTAAAAGTTGTCGACGACCCAAAATCGATACAAATCTGCGGAAACAAAATTCACCTTTATTCACTCTTTGAGAAGTACGATGTCCCACGCATCCCAACAATCATCATCAACAAAGACGACTTCCACCACAAACGCATATTAGAAATCTTCAGAACATTCGGAAGACCAGTCGTAGTCAAAGCGCCATACACGAGCTTCTCAAGATACGTGGAAAAAGTCGCCTGCGAAACAAGTTTCCGTGAAGTTGCAAAAAGATTTTTCAGAAAATCCGATGTTTTGGCTGTGCAAAAGTTTACGCCAACCGCTTTTGACTGGAGAGTCGGCGTGTTAAACGGCGAGGTTTTATATGTTTGCAAATACATGGTGCCGAAAGGAAGATGGAAACACGGCGCCAAACGCCGCGGTAAGCCCAGTTTTGTTTGGGGTAGAACCGTATCGCTTAAAAAAGAAAACGCGCCGGCTAAATTGAAAGAGACAGCGCTTAAAGCATGTGCGGTTGTTGGAAATGGACTTTATGGAGTGGACATCAAAGAGGTTGATGGCAACTATCTTGTGGTAGAGGTTAACGACAACCCAAGCATATATGCGGGACAAGAAGACTTGCGAAACAAGGATGTGTACGAGAAAATAATAAAATACTTAATAGACTAGAGTATGGGCGAATAATTTGCATCCAGATTTTCAGAAAATTTTCGCTGCGCCTGGTTCCCTCAAGCCTTTAAAATATGATGGAACAAGGTACGGTGTCCAGTGGAAAGACGGTGTTCTCAAAACAGCTGATGGGCTGGTACTCTTCCCTGTGCGAGAGGGCATTCCAGATTTTGTTCCCACCTCTGTTCCAGCGTGGAGCGAAAAGGACATTGACGAGATTAGAAAAGGTGACTGGATTAGACGCAATTGGGAGAGCCAAATAGAGCGAATGCAAACTAATCTTAAGCACAAAGAATTTTGCAAAAACATTGCAGAATATAACGGTTTAATTCTTGATGTCGCCTCGGGACCAGGCGGCGGAAACATGCCTGGAATCGTTTACATCAACTCGGAAGCCAAAGTATTAATGAGCGATTTAAGCGCTAAAGTGCTTCACGAGTGGCAGTTATACTTGAAAACGCATGATTTAGGCGTTAACGTGAGCTTTGCCGCTTTCGATGCCACCAACATGCCAATACACTCCAATTCATTTGATATAGTCACTAGCTATGGAGGGTTCAGCAACATTCCAAACACGGACAAAGCCTTGGTCGAAACTTATCGGATATTAAAGAAGAGAGGTTTATTATATGTCTGTGAAGGGAAGATAACACAAGAAAGTTTTTCAAAACTTCCGAAAAATGTGCAGATTAAATGGAGAGAGAAAATTTCGCACCTAAAGACCAACTATGAAGAGTTAATAAAAAAAGCCGGATTTTCCATTACAAGCTACTTTGAAAATGCCGAAAAAGCATTGAGTCCCGATGAAGCTGATCTTCCTGCAATGGCAGCGAAATACGGAGTAATATTGTATTATGTGAATTGCTATATCTGTGCAGAGAAAAAATAACTTATTTATTAGGTCATGCGTTGTCGACAGCTATTTATCTTATCATTCACAATTTGTTGTGGCAACAAGGGATAATATATGTCGCTGAAAAATAGTGTTGAAGATTACGAATTTTCGGAGAGAATGACTGTTGATGCTCTTGTCAAGCAGATGGAGAGGGCGTGGGGTTTTACCGCTGGGAAACTGGCTGTTGGCGTGGAAATTCTGGAACGCATGGTTAGGATGCGTGAGTGTGTGAAGTTTCTTTCTTTCACTGGAAATCTTGTAGCCACAGGAACTAGGGGAGTTTTCAAAGAGTTTGCGAAAAATAAGCTCGTCGACGTTATAGTTACTACTTGCGGAGCCCTTGACCATGACATTGCTAGGTGCTGGAAAAACTACTACAAGGGTTCGTTCGTTATGAACGACGCTGAACTCCGTAGGAAGGGCATGAACCGTTTAGGAAACGTGCTTGTCCCAAACGAAAGCTACGGCGTAGTAATCGAAGAGAAAATGCAGAAGATGCTTCAGAGTTTATGGAAGGAAGGCGTAAAAGAACTCTCATCCAGTCAGTTGTGCCATGAAATTGGAGAAAGAATCTGCAACGAAAGCTCCATTCTCTATTGGGCAGCAAAAAACAAAATACCAGTCTACGTGCCAGGCATAACAGACGGCGCCGTAGGCTATCAACTGTGGCTTTTCTCTCAAGACCACAACTTCAAAATCAACCTATTAAAAGATTCAAGCGAACTCAGCGACATCGTTTACGAAGCGAAAAAAACCGGCGCACTAATAGTAGGCGGAGGCATCTCGAAACATCATACGCTTTGGTGGAACCAGTTCAGAGAAGGCTTAGACTACGCGGTTTACATAAGCACAGCCGACGAGTGGGACGGAAGCCTCTCCGGAGCCAGACCGAGAGAAGCTGTTTCATGGGGAAAAATAAGCGCAAAAGCAAAACGCATAATGATTGAGGGCGACGCTTCGCTTATACTGCCAATAATGATTAGCTCGCTGATAAATAGATTAAAGAAAAGTCCTATACGACTTGGCTGAAAAGCCACGAAAGGTCCGGCGCTTTCCTTTTAGCTTTCACTCTTTCATTTAACGCATGCGTTATGAGTGGCAAAGCGATTGTTGCGTCGCAGTAGCAGACGGCTTTTTTTCCTTCACTGTGGATTTTGCCCCAACTAACTGCTTCTTCTAAGGTGCAGCCGGACAAGCCACCCCATTGAGGTGAGTCGGTTGTGATTTGTATTGCGTATTTGTGCGGGTAATAGTATTCTTGGACGCTTTTGCGTTTGAAACCTTCCCTTCCAGGCACACCCTTGTCCATGGTTTTCGGCGAGACAGATATTGCAATTAGTTGCGTGAAGTCTTTGGGTACGCCTCCGCCTATGTAGACGACTCCTATATCTTTTGTTTTTTCACCTATGCCCACAAACTGGTCGAACTCTTTAACTGAATCTACTACGATTGGGTGTCCCATGTTTTTAGCCATTAAGAAGGCTTCGCCGTAAGCGCTGTCGGAAATTGCAGGACAGAAAATTGGCACGTTATTTTCCGCCGCCACTGCAGCTATGCTTTTTATTCCTTTTTTGCTGAGCCACTTGCCGAACAAGTAAAGAAGCTCCATAGAAGAGTATGTGAAGTCCATTCGCAACGTTAACAGAAAATCAGTCATCAACTCTTCCATTTTCCTGTAATCAGATTCCTTGCCAAACACGTCATAATACCTGTTTATGTCAGCCTTTAGAAGCGCCTCATCGTTCACCATGTGGCTTCCCTGCCAATATCCAAAACCCATAGCATCCACAATGTCCTCAGAAACATTTGCGCCTGTAGAAACGAGAACGTCGATGAAGCGGTTTTCCATAAGCCAGTTGACTATTTTCCACTGTCCAGCCGTGCTCATCGAACCTGAAAAGCCCATGATAATTGTTAAGTTCTTTTCTTTCAGCATGGCTTCCCAAACTTCCACAGCTTCTCCAAGTTTTCTTCCTTGATAGGCTGTTCTGCTCATCTCCGCCAAAAGCTGAGAAATGCTTTTTTCTTTTACTTCTATGGCTTCAACTTTTCTCTTAAAATACTCATCAATCATGACTATGCACCGCCCGTTTATGATATAGCGACTAGTATATGAGTTTTTATTATGCTAAACGTGGAAAAGCATAGAAGTTAAATGTGATTCTATTGTAGTCTAACGCTGGATGTGTGAACTTAATTGAGGATTTCAAAGGAAGAATTAGCCAAAATGATAGATTCCACAAACGTGAAGGCAACAGCTACAAAAAGCGAAATTGAAAAGCTATGCAGAGAAGCCGCAGAATATGGTTTTCGCTGCGCAGTTGTCAACCCATTTTACGTGAAACTTGCCGCTTCAATCCTTAAAGGCTCAAGCGTCAAGGTCTGCTCAACTGTCGGGTTCCCAGTCGGCGTTTCACTGCCAGAAATAAAAGCTTTGGAGGCAGTTAAAGCAGTTGAAGATGGTGCAGAAGAGTTAGACATGGTCATCAATTTGAACGCAATGAAATCTGGCGATTACGAGGCTGTGAAGCGAGATATTGCAGCGGTTGTAGACGTTAAACGGCTGTCTGAAGACATCATTGTCAAAGTCATAATAGAAACCACTTTTCTAACCAGAGACGAGAAAATAATTGCGTGTAAACTCGCTAAAGAAGCGGGAGCGGATTTCGTGAAGACGTCAACGGGCTTGTTTGGTAAAGGTGCAACAACAGAAGATGTAAGGTTGATGCGACAGACTGTTGGCAAACACATGGGCGTTAAAGCAGCGGGCGGAATAAGAACATATGCCGACGCAATCGCCATGATAGAAGCTGGCGCAAACAGAATAGGAACAAGCACGGCATTGCAAATAATTCAAGGAGTGCCGTAAACGAAGCTACATTTTCTCCGGCGCCTTAATCCCAATTAAGTTGAGAGCATTTCTCAACACAATTCTGACAGCATCCGTTAAGGCTAGTCTTGCGTCGCTGAGCCCTTTCGGTTGAGCTTTTATCACGGGAAACGCGTTGTAGAAAGTGTTGAATTTATCCGCTAAAGCGTTAGCGAAGTCAGCAATCATGTTTGGCTTGAGATATTCTGATGCTTCGATGAAAGTGTCTGGAAAACTTGCAAGTGACAAGACTATTTCGTGTTCAAGTGGCTCTTTCAGTAGCTTGTAGTCTGGTTTTTCAGGTTTTCTTTCGGCTTTGCGTAGGATGCTGCATGCTCTTGCGTGTGTGTACTGAATGTAGGGTGCGCTGTTTTTTTCGAAGTTCAGTACGCGGTCCCACGTGAACACGACGGGTTTGGAAGGGTCAACTTCAACCAGCGCGTAGCGGACAGCGCCTATGCCAACAAACTCTGCAATGTCTCTTTTTTCTTTTTCAGACAATCGTGGAGAGCGCTTCGAAACTTCTTCGTAAGCGCGTTCCACTGCTTCGTTCATTACTTCGTCAAACATTATGTAGTGTCCTCTTCGACTGCTCATCTTGTAACCGGGCAAAGAAACGAGATTATAGGCGAAGTGTACTAGATTTTCAGCATGCTTGCCATAGCCTATGGCGTGCAACGCGATTTTCAGTTGTAATTGAGCGAGAGTTTGCTCCATTCCTATAACGTTAATGTATTTGTCTGCTCGTTCAAACTTCCACAAAGTGTAGGCGATGTCCCGCGTCGTGTACAATGTTGTGCCATCCGCACGCACAAGCGTCAGAGGCGGAATTTCGTAATCTTCTCTCAAGCAAAGCTTAGCCTTCAAACCATAGTTTCTCGCAACTTTATCTGCATCAAATTCCAGAACCCCGCCCAAAGTGAAAACGTATGATGTAGTTTTTAGTCTTTGAATAACCTCGGAAACTTTGCCGTTCCATACGTAATCGCTTTCCCAATCCCACGAATCAAAGATAACGCCAGCACGGCTGAGGGTTTCAGTAAACCCTCGTATGCAGAGCTCAACAACTTCTCTCACGAGCTTTTTTGCTTTTTCTTCTCCCGTCTCGTAGGCTCTGTTTAGCCTTCCAATCTCGCTTTCTGGGTCTGCGTCTTTGCTTATTTTCTCTAGGAGTTTCTCGAAAAGGTCTGGATGTTTCTCTTTTAGCTCAACAGCCACAGCCATCCATTCGTCCAATTCACGGTTGATTTTGGCAATTTCTTTCGTGGCTGAAACCGTTTTTGCGCGGTCTAACTCTCTTTTTAGGCGGTTGATTTCAACTATGCAGCTTGTTATCGTGTAGATTTTGCCGATAAAGTGGTCTGGCTTCTCAGAGGGTTTTGGTTTGCCAAGTTTCTCGTAACCATAAGCCATAACCGCTGTTTGCCGACCAACATCATCAACATAAAAATGACGAAAAACCGTGTGTCCTCTAGCGTTTAGTATGCGAGCGAGCGAATCGCCTAGCATGGGATTTCTGGCGGTTCCAATGTGTATGGGATGGGCTGGGTTTGCGCTTGTGTGTTCCACGATGATTTTTTGTGGTTTTTCGGTTTTGACAAAACCGTAGTCTGCATCAAACTGCATAACTGAGTTAACGGTTAACGCTGAAAACTTTGCAAAATCTACGTGAAAGTTTACGTATCCAGCCCCAGCGGGCTCCACACGTTCAGTTAAGTCTAATTTGGATTTTTTAATAGTTTTAGTTAGCAATTTAGCTACGTCGAGTGGATTTTTGCCGATTTTCTTGGCAAGCTCAAAACATACAGAAGACGCAAGCTGTCCATACTCTGGAACTGGCGGTCTTTCAAAAGTTAACTCGGGCATTTGGATTTCTGGAAAAGCTTTCTTAAAAGCCTCTGCTAGGATTTTCTCGCATTCGCTGCGAAATTCGGCAAAGGGATTCGCTGAAGTCATCGCATGTTAGCCTCAATCGCCAAAGAGTTTCTCATCATTTAAAGGGATGAGGTTATATTTTAATTTGAAAATCAATTAGCTTGTCAGCTGTGGAAATATGCGAACTAAAATCATCTTTTCCGAAAAATGCTTAGGGTACGGGCATTATCATATTGAAGGGCCGGAGAGAGTTAGGAAGGCCGCGGAGATTTTGAAAAATCTCGGATATGAGTTTTTGGAGCCTGAACCCGCCAGTGAGGATGATTTGCTGCGTGCGCATGATGCGGATTATGTTTGGGGTGTTAGGAAAGGTTTGGTTGCTGACGGAGACACTCCAGCTTATGACAATATTTTTGAGTTCGCTCGATTATCGGCTGGTGGAGCAATACTGGCAGCTAAAGTTGGCGGTTTCTCGATTATGCGTCCGCCTGGACACCATGCCGGCGTGAACGGCGCAGCCTTAGGCGCTTACACTCGAGGATTCTGCTACTTCAACAACATCGCAATTGCAGTAAAACACCTAAACAAGCCAACGCTGATTCTGGACATAGACGGACACCACGGCAATGGCACGCAAGAGATTTTCTTAGGCAACGAAAAAGTCACCTACATTTCCCTACACAGACACCCAAATTATCCGGGCACAGGCATTTTCCATGAAGGAAACTGCTTGAATTTTCCGTTGCCGCCGGACTGTGGAGACGAAGCGCATATAGCAACGCTTGATAAGGCGTTGAGTTCGGTTGATTTGGAACGGTTTGAAGTGGTTGCGGTTTCCGCTGGGTTTGACACTCACACGGGAGATTTAGCGAGTCTTGGGCTTACAGAGAAAGCCTACAGAGAGATTGGAAAAAGAATTGCCAAGCTAGGAAGGCACACATTTTTTGTGTTGGAAGGCGGATACAATGGAGAAAACGTGGGAAACGATATAAACGCGCTGTTAAAGGCTTATGAAAGTTCAATTTAGCGTCAAGCAATTATTTGGCGCTATTTTTACTTGTTTTTCGGTTCTTTTTGTGTGCTTCATACGCGGTTATTATGGCTACTGCTGTGAGGATTATAGTTGCGGCTGCCACATTTCTCGTAGTTATAGGCTCATTTGCCAGCGCCCAACCAAGAAACATCGCCACAATCGGGTTTACATAAGCGTATGTCGAAACCTTCGCCGGCGTAGTCACCTTCAACAGCCAAATGTAACAAGTAAATGCAACAAGCGCGCCAAACACGACGAGATAAATCCAGCTAACCAGCGAACGCATGGAAATCAAATCCAGTCTTACACGGCTCAGCTCGCCAGTTGCTAAACTTACCAAAAACAACAACAATCCACCCGCAACCATTTCCAACGCGGTGGCTAACAACTGTGACCTTGGTTGTTTGGCAGAACGCGAATACAATGAACCATTGGCCCACAAGAAAGTACCAAACACGATAATTCCAGCTCCAGCAAGGTCAACGCTACTAGCGCCTAAACTTTCTACTCCACCAACAAGCAAGATAACGCCGACAAAACCCAAAACTACTCCACCAACAACCTTAACGTTTGGCTTATGCTTGTTCCACATCCAGTCCAGAAAAACCATCCATAAAGGCACAGTACCGACCAACAAACATGCCAAACCAGAAGGCACCCACTGTTCAGCCCACACAACAGCACCATGCCCACCCAACAACATTAACCCGCTCAAAACAAAAGCACGACTCCAATCACCCTTAGTTTCGCCTTCCACACCACGCAATCGAGCAAAAATATACAAAATCGCTCCCGCAACCAAAAACCGTGTCCCAGCCATGAAGAACGGCGGCAACGACTCAATAACAAACCTAATCGCTAGGTAAGTCGAACCCCAAATAAGATAAACTGCCAAAAAAGCCGTTACCACCTTAATCTTCAAATCAGCTGCAACCCCACATTAAGAAACAAACAATTACTATTTGCAAAGATTTAGTGTTTTTGCCGTCACACAGACCAAAAATAAACATAAATAAATGTTCAACGGGCCCGCGGGGATTTGAACCCCGGTTCTCCGGCTCCGGAGGCCGGCGCCTTTATCCGTACTGGGCTACGGGCCCCTAGCTTATCTGCAGAACAATGTATGGGCAACACAAATTAATTGTTGCTGTACTGCCCCAAGCATATCAAGTCTAAACTCTAATTCAACCTATTTATAAGGGGGGCTATAACCTGTAAGCACAGCTATTACAACAACACTCAAACATTAAGCTTCCATTAACTCTTCATTTATCCACCATGCTTTCTTCTTACCCGATTTCTCGCCCGGATAAAACACTATGATAGATTTTCCAAGCTGCTGTTTAGACGCTTTCTGCATTCTTTTCAGCCTATTCAAAACAAACCACCTGTTTGCCTTCAAATATTCCGCCAATTCAGGAGTTGTCGCACCCTTATAATGAATAAGGTAATCCACTATTTTGTGGTCTGTTTCATCAATACAAAATGTGTGAGGATTTGCTGCGCCACGCTCATGCGTAAGCAACTCTAAATCAGCAAGATACCTTCTTATCTCAGAAAATTCCTTCTCCACTTTATCCATTCGTTGCTCCAACTCCAAAAGCTTGTCAGGCTTAGGAGTTTTCTGCAACTTCTCCAAAATAGCATCACGAATAAAATCGCTTCTCTCACCTTCTGGAACCCGCAAAAGCATCTCCTTGTAAACTTCTTCAGGTATCTTGAAAGAAACAACCCTCAACTTTTCCATCAAAGATTTCCCACCACATTAGTATAAACAATCCTTTAGTTTTATGTTTCTTTTGCTAACTTCCCT